>JAQWSL010000057.1 GCA_029243225.1 Flavobacteriales bacterium | reverse complement strand
TCCTCAAAAAGTAAAGAGTATAAAATTAGATAAAATACCCAATTTTGAAATGAAATTAATGGGTATTAAAGGTCAATACTTGATTTTTGAAGAAGGTAATGTTATTAATTTAAGATCTCATTCGGGTTTTCACATAGAGCTAAAGTAATTTTTAAGAAAAAAAATGTCAATTTTGTTTATTTTTTTCTTAAAATTTATTAAATTCATTAAACAGAAATAATTGGGTAGCCGAAAACATTAGAGTAAGCACAAATAAAAATTAAATAAAATGAGTGAACAAAAACCAGCTCCAAAAAAAATGACTATGATATTAATTTGTCTTTTTTTGGGTAATTTAGGTGTACACAGATTTATGACTGGTCACACGGGAAGAGGTGTATTAGCATTATTAACCTTTGGATTGTGTAGTATATTAACATGGATTGATTTATTTCAAATAATCACAGGTAAATATAGAACTGCAGACGGTCAACCACTTTCTGAATAAATCTTTATCAAAATTAAAGGGCGCTATTAGCGCCCTTTTTTATGATTATGATTTTTAAATATATAGTACATAATAAATATCTTTTTATAATAGCATCCTATTTTGTTTTCTCTTCAGCCTTATATGCTGTTTCTGGCTTTAACATTACTATCCCATGTATATGGAATTTAATTTTTGATGTGCATTGCCCAGGTTGTGGCTTAACTAAAGCATTCATTAGTCTATTGAAAATTGATCCGATTGGAGCATGGAATTCAAACCCTTTAATTTTTGTGGTAATTCTAGTTGTTTCCACTTACTTTATTTTAGATTTTAAAAAGTTTATAAAAAAAATTAGCTGAATAATTTCTTTTTCACTTTTAACATTTCTAATAAGTTTATTCCCATTTCCATTCCTAGTCTATAATCTTCATTTAGATTTTTAGTTGATGTAGAATAGCTACTAGTCTTTAAATAATCTTCTGGGGTAATTTGATAAATGTTAATTCCTTCATGATCCATTTCTAAGAAATCAGCAATTTCATTATAAAAGACATAATCTTGATGAAATCGTTTACTCAACAATGGTGAGCTTCTGTGCCAAAAACCACCGAATTTACCAAAGTAGCTCCATTTTTCTCTATGAAATTTAGGCAATGTTCTAATTACAATAATGTCAGTGCATTTATTCTCTATTGCTCTTTTAATAGGAATAGGGTCACTCCATCCGCCATCCATTACTTTTAGATTCTCTATTACGACTTCCCCTTTTGTTACAAATGGAATACTAGCACTTGCCTTTAATGATTTGTACCAATTGTTTGTTTTAGCTCTTAAATATATAGGTCTTCCATCTTCAAGAGAAGTTGTTACAATCTCAATTTTTTTATTTCTTATTTTCTTTGTTAATTTTTTTAAATCTAATGGGAATTTTCTTTTAGTAAATTCATCTAAGTAATTTAAATTAATGTATCCTTCTTCTGAAAACATATTTAGCCAGTTCATAAATTTATCATCATTAGCCAGTTCATGCATAATTTTATAAGTTATTTTATATTGATTGGCTAAATAATATGACATACACATTGCACCTCCAGATACACCAACAACATATTTGAAAGGATTAAATCCTGCACTTATGAAAGCATCTAAAACTCCAGAAGTGAAAATGGAACGCAAAGTGCCACCTTGAACTACAAGGCCATATTTTTTTCTTAAAGGCTTAATCATGTTATTTATACTTAATATTTTTTAAAATGTTTATATTTAGGTTTCAATTTAAAAAATAAAATAATATGTCATTTTACGTTAGGCTTAAAAAGTTTTTTCAACAGCATGATCCAGAACGTTTATATTTAGTTAAAAAAATTGTTAGAATTTTTGCAGCCAGTGAAGATGATGTCATGGCTCGCTTAGAAGATATTTATTCTAACGGTGGTCCATCTAAATTAAAATCAACAGCTAGGCCTAACTTTACTAATTTGGGAAGTCAAATACCAGTCTCAAATAATGAATCGAATGAAATAGTACATGAAATTCAAGAATCTGTTGCTGCTGAACCAGAGAAAAAATCAAAAAAGAAATTAATTATAATTGTAATTGTAGCATTACTATTTTTAGTAGGTGGTTATTTTGGATATACTGTCTTTTTTACTGATTCTTCTGATGATACTCACGATACTGAACAAACTCATGATGTTAATGATCATGCAGAAGAATCTACACCTTTAGAAAAAAAAATAGATAAACCTGAAGAAGGTACTATTACTGTTGATACTGTTGTTGCAGCTAACCCTGAATTAGATTCAACTAACACAAATGACTCATTAGAAGCTGTTGAAACTGTAGAAGTCATTGACGTATTAAGTCATTAGAAATCTATGGATTAAGCTTGTGAGGGTCAATGTAATTATCATCAATCTGATCTTTAATTGTTTCCATTTCAATAGCTATTGCTAAAAGCAAAGGATCTTTATGTTTTAAAAAATCTTTTGAGTCCTTGTAACTATCAGCAGCTTTAGCCATATGGAATAAAACATCAAATTTTAGTTGAAGCAACCATTTAAGTGCTTTTTGATCTCCTTCAGCTCCATTTATTAGTGCCAGTAAATGTGGGTATCCATTATCTAAGAGCCAGTTTTTAGCTTTGAAATCGTTGGTTAGTGCATGACAAAAAACTCCAAGTTCTTGATAACCATTTATTGTCAACCATTTTCTAATTCCCTTATTGCCCTTAATAGCTTCTTTCCATGCAATTAAAATTTTAGGAGAATACGTTATATCCTTTAATGTTTTATTTATTTTTTTTGAACTGTTAGTCATTATTTTTTGGATAGCTATCAATCATAATGGTTAATATGTTTTGAGCTGCTTTACAAATATTTGTTCCAGGTCCAAAAACAGCAGCAACACCAGAATTAAATAGAAATTGATGATCTTTTTTAGGAATTACACCACCTGCAATGACCATTATGTCTTTTCTGCCTAAAAACTCTAATTCTTTAATAACACCTGGCACTAATGTGTTATGACCAGCTGCTAAAGATGAAACACCTAAAATGTGAACATCATTTTCTATTGCTTGTTCTGCAACTTCTTTTGGAGTTTGAAATAATGGTCCAATATCTACATCGAAACCAATATCAGCAAAAGAAGTTGACACCACTTTTGCACCTCTGTCGTGCCCATCTTGACCCATTTTAGCGACCATTATTCTAGGTCTTCTCCCATCTAATTTTTCAAAATCTTTAACTAAATCACAAGCTTTTATAAACTCTTTATTTTTCATAATTTGAGAGGAATATACACCAGAAATTGATCGAATTTTAGCTTTATATCTACCAAATGCTATTTCCATTGCATAAGATATTTCTCCTAAAGTAGCCCTTTTTTTAGCGGCATCAATGGAAAGCTCAAGTAAGTTTCCTTCTCCAGATTGAGCTGCTTTAGTAAGCTGATGAAGTGCAGCTTCAACTGCCTTGTTATCTCTATTTTTTTTGATAGATTTTAATCTATTAATTTGGTTCTCTTTAACAATTTCATTGTCAATTTCAAGTGTTTCTACTTCTTCATTATCATCAGCCTGATAAGCATTTACGCCAACTATTACTTCATCACCAACATCGATTTTAGCTTGTCGTTTTGCTGCGGCTTCTTCAATACGCATTTTAGGAAGTCCAGTTTCTATAGCTTTGGCCATGCCTCCTAAATCTTCTACTTCTTTTATTAATTCCCATGCTCTTGAAACCAAATCTGCTGTCAGCTTTTCGACATAATATGATCCTGCCCATGGGTCAATTAATTTTGTTACTTGGGTTTCTTCTTGAATATATAATTGTGTGTTTCTTGCAATTCTAGCTGAATGCTCAGAAGGTAAAGCAATTGCCTCATCTAAAGAGTTTGTATGAAGCGATTGTGTACCTCCTTGAACTGCAGACATTGCTTCTAAGCAAGTTCTAGCAACATTATTATATGGATCTTGTTCTGTCAAACTCCATCCAGAAGTTTGGCAATGCGTTCTAAGTGCCATTGATTTAGGGTTTTCAGGATTAAATTGTTTAATCAATTTAGCCCAAAGTAATCTTGCGGCTCTCATTTTGGCAATCTCCATAAAATGATTCATTCCAATCCCCCAGAAAAAAGATAATCTAGGGGCGAAATCATCAATTTTCAACCCTGCTTTCAACCCTGTTTTTACATATTCTAAGCCATCAGCAAGAGTGTATGCTAATTCAATATCAGCACTAGCACCAGCTTCATGCATGTGGTATCCAGAAATACTAATAGAATTAAATTTCGGCATATGTTTAGATGTATACTTGAAAATATCTGCAATAATTCTAATACTATCTTTTGGAGGATATATGTATGTATTTCTCACCATAAATTCTTTCAAAATATCATTTTGAATAGTTCCTGTAAGCATATCTGGTTTAACTCCTTGTTCAATAGCTGCAACTATATAAAAAGCCATAATGGGAATGACAGCACCATTCATAGTCATCGATACAGACATTTTATCTAACGGAATATCATTAAATAATATTTTCATGTCTTCGACAGTGTCAATAGCAACTCCAGCTTTACCTACATCTCCTTCAACTCGTTGATGATCTGAATCGTATCCACGATGAGTTGCCAAGTCAAAGGCAACAGAAAGTCCCTTCTGACCAGCAGCTAAATTTTTTTTATAAAATGCATTTGAATCTTCAGCAGTACTGAACCCAGCATATTGCCTAATGGTCCAGGGTCTTGTAACATGCATAGTGGAGTAGGGTCCTCTTAAAAATGGAGGGATTCCAGCAACAAAACTAAGATGGTTTACATGCTTTAAATCTTTTAAGCTGTACTGACTTTTAATCGGAATACTTTCTGCGCTATTCCATTCAGAAGTATTTTCCTGATTATCATTTAACGTTGAAAGCTTTGCATTTTTAAAATCAACTCTTTTCATAGCAGCATTTCTAATTTTAATGTTGTAAATGAGTTAGTTTGTTCAATTGGATTGGGTTTTAAGATATCATTATTAAGGTTATACTTGTTGAAACCAACAATAACAGAATCCTTATTTATTAGTTTACTTATAAATAAAGCTGCATTTTTTTTGCATTGCTTTTGAGGAATTTGCTTTTCTAAATAATTTATCCACCCACCATTTTCTTCAATTTGTTTAAATAATTCCCAGCTGTTATTTTTAATTATTGAGGTTAAATTTTCAATTGAGTAAGATCCTCTAGATGGATCATTGACTTTGGATATATTAGATTCTTCCTTTAGAACAATAGGAATTTTAGCGTAATGCCTAAAGGTTTTTTTGTAATTAACAGCATTAATTAAATCTTTATGAATGGAAATACTGTCTGATCCGCCAATTATTGACGCCATTGAACAGGTAGTAGATCGCAATAAATTTAATTCTTTATTAGTTGGTGAAATACTTGTGCTTTTCTCTACAGTTTCGATTGATATTTTAATAGAAATATTACGATGCAAAGCTATTGATTGCACTAGCGTTCTTAAAGCTCTAAGTTTAGCTATTTCAATAAAATATTCAGTACCAATTGCAACTTTAAGAATTATTTTATGTTCTTTTTTTGAATTTTCAATTTTTTCAAAATATTCATTTAAATGCGCTCCAATATATGCAACTTCTTGAATTGGATTAGCTAAAGCATTTGCATAAATAGAACCATTAATATAAATAACTTTTAAAGATTCATGATCGGATGAATTATAAAATAATTGCCAATTTTTAAAGTCTTCAGTTTTAGATTCATTCCAAACACCTTGAGAAATAAATTTATATAATGGGTCGTACCTAAATGTTCCTTCAATTTTTTTATCGTTAGAATTTAGCCAATTTGACCACTCTTTGTAGTTGTTAGTTATTTTTTCGTTGGATAATAAAATGTGATTTTCGATTATTTCATGCATCACTCCATTAAGAGATGATGAGCTAGGAGTCCCTTTGAAAACGATTGAATCAATACCACATTTTAATGCAAATAAAATTTGCTCATTGATATTTTCATTACTTAAATCAAATTCAGAATTAATTTTTAATTGAGAAGTAGGATTTATTTGATTTATTTCTTTAACAGAATTAATTGCAGGGTTAATTTCTCCTATAGAACTATTCCAATAAATGCTTTCAAGTGAGTTTGTTTTTAAATCTTTAAGTATTTTACTCTCCCAATTTTCTAATGTAGGTATTGCAAATTCTCCCCAATTATTCATAGACTATTTTATTGCAAAATTATCAGATTTATTTAAAGAAATAGAAGAATTTGAAAATTAAGCCAATTGGAAATCAAAGCAGATTAATCATTTAATTAATTCATATCTTTCATTTATAAATTTACAATATGAAATATGCAGCTATAGACATAGGTTCAAACGCTGTTAGACTTTTAATTTTAGAATCTAAAATCATTTCAAATGATGATTTTTATTTTAAAAAAATTGGCTTAACAAGAGTACCCATTAGGTTAGGTGATGATGTTTTTGTGGAGAAAACTATTTCTTTAAAGAATTTAAGTAAACTAACTAAAGCATTAAATGCATTTAAGCTCATAATGGAAATTAATGAAGTTGATTTTTTTAGAGCTTGTGCTACAAGTGCAATGAGGGAAGCTGAAAATTCATTAGAAATAAAAAAACATATACAATTAAAAACAGGAGTTAATCTTGAAATAATTTCTGGTAAAGAGGAAGCAGATATTATTTTTTCTAATTTCCATTTAACAAAATTAAATCCAAAACATAATTACATCTACATTGATGTAGGAGGTGGAAGCACAGAGCTTTCAATAATAAAAAACAATAAAAGAATTGCTTCTAAATCTTTTAAAATAGGTTCTGTAAGGTTATTAAAAAACAAAGTCAGCAACAAAATTTGGCCATCGATTAATAAATGGGTAGAAAAGCAAAATGTTTTAAATGAAAAATTCACTGCCATAGGTACGGGCGGCAGTATTAATAAGATATATAATATTAGTAATAATTCTATTGGAAAACCTCTAAGCATTATAGCGCTTAAAAAAGTTTTAACCCTAATTAGCTCTTATGATTATGAAGACAGAATTAAAATCTTAGGTCTTAAGCCAGACAGGGCAGATGTGATTGTTCCCTCAGGTGATATATATACAGAAGTAATGAATTCATTTAAAGCAGAACAGATTATTGTTCCTAAAGTTGGTTTGGCGAATGGGATCATCTATAATTTGTTCTTGGATAATGAAATAAATTAAATTTTGTTTTATAATTATTTGTCTTTCTTCTCATGTGTGATTTTATATTTCATTATACACACATAAAACACTATATTTTAAAATAATATTCTGTATATTTAGGATTTTCGATTATTAAATTACAAGTAAGATGTTAAGATTAATAAAATCAATATTATTAATAAGTTTATCCATTAATATAATTAGCCAAACAAGTTCTGATCAATTTATTAACTCTTCAGCTGGTAATACTGGAATTATTTCAAATGGATATGAAATTTCTTGGACAATGGGGGAGCTTGTTGTTGAAACAGGAATAGATTATACTCAAGGCTTTCATCAACCCAATCTTCTTATAACATTAATTGAAAACCAGTCACCAGCTTATAACATAAACATATACCCTAATCCTGCAATAGATTTTTTGAATATATCTTCAAATGAACAACTAGTTGGTTGCAAAATAAATCTTGTGGATTTCAATGGGAAATTAATTCTAGAACAGCTAATGATTTCTAACGAATTATCACTCCCTTTTAACAACTATTCTACTGGAACATATTTGTTAACATTTATTAATCAAGAAAATGAAATTCTAAAAACATTTAAAATCCAAAAATCCCATTAATTATGCTAAAAAAAATACTATCTACCATATTTACACTTGCACTATTTTCCTTAAATTCATATGGTCAATCGCCTGAGGGATTTAACTATCAATGTATTGTTCGTGATAATAGTGGCCATTCATTAACTAATCAAACAATAAGCGTAAGGTTTAATATTCTTCAAGGGTCAATAACAGGTTCTTCAGTCTATTCAGAAACCCATACTACCAATACTAATGGTTATGGGTTAGTAACATTGTTAATTGGATCAGGAACTACAACTGATGATTTAGCTTTAATAGATTGGAGTAGTGGTCCTTATTACATTAAAGTGGAAGTCGATCCTAATGCTGGAACAAACTATGATGATGTAAGCACAACACAAATGATGAGTGTCCCTTATGCACTTCATTCAAAAACTGCTGAAGACGTAATTAATGACCAAGTAGATGATGCCGATAATGATCCTGCTAATGAGTACAATACAGGAGCTACTCTTAACGGCACTAACCTTGAAATAACTGATGGTGGTGGTACTCAAACTGCAGATTTATCTTCATTAACAGGCACAGATAGTCAAGACCTTACTGGTGCTAATTTAAATGGCACTAACCTTACTATTGACATTCAAAATGGTACTTCAACAACTGTTGATTTAAGCCCTATTCAAGATGATAATGATTGGACAACAGGGTCAGGAGTAATATACAATACTACAGACAATGTGGGCATAGGTACAGCATTGCCTATTGCAGAATTACATTTAAATGGCGGCAGAATCCTATTCTCTTTAGATGATGCGACATATAATTCTTATATAAATTTAAATAACACTTCACATAATTTAAGAATTCAAACAACAGGAAATGCATTTGCCTCGTTTAATGGAAATAGAAGTGTAGGTTTAGGTTTGCAAAGTGGAGATTATGTTGGGTTTGGAACAAATTCACCTGGAGCTAAATTACATATCCAACAAGATGGATCATCTATTTCTGATGGAATTAAGTTTACCAGTTTTGTTACTGCTGGACAAGATTGGTATCAATATATGAATGGGGCTGATGATTTGATTTTCAGGGACGATGGTAGTGATGTCATGGTTTTACAAAATAGTACAGGCAATGTAGGTATTGGCACAATAGCTCCCATAACTCCTTTAGACGTAGAGGGTACTGTTAGAACTGGATGGAAAGGTTATTCAGATAGAATACATGTAATGCCATCTGATTTAAGAGCATCTACTGGAACAGGTAATTGGAGTATGAATACAGGCTCTTCTGGTTCATCTAGAGGAAATACCATAAGAGTATATGGAGGTACAGATGCTTATGCAAGTATAATGATTCCACAAGGTTATTACGTTTCTGGATATAAAGTAGATTTTGATGCCAACCCTTGTGATATGGTTGATGTTTATGAAAATTCTACAGCATCGAACATTCCTATGTTAAGAAGTTCAATAAATCCAAATGGTTTTACATCTTTTATAGAATCATTTACTACAGGAAATATAATTGAAGGTGGAAATGGTACATATGTGACAATACATTTTGAAAATGTAGGTTCTAATGAATTTACTTTAGAAGGAATGGTTTTGTATATATCTAAGTGTTTAACAGGTGATTGTGGTTTATAAAATACTATTCGATAAAATTAGATTGACTTTTAACTGATTTCAATATTTTATCAGCTTCCGATAAATTAAACCACTTAATTTCTTCATCTTTTTTAAACCATGTTATTTGTCTTTTAGCAAACTTTCTTGTGTTTTTCTTAATTTCTTTAATTGCATTTACTAACGAAATCTCATTATTTTTAAATCTAAATAACTCTTTATAACCTACTGTATTTAATGCATTTAAATTGGAATTTTTGATGTTTTCATTTATTTCATTAAGCCAACCATCTAGTATCATTTGATCAACTCTTTGGTTGATTCTATTGTGAATTATTTCTTTGTCTGCATAAAGGCCTATTTTATTAATATTAAAATCTCTTTTTTTAGCTTTATTTTTTCTAAAGCTAGAATATGTTTTTCCTGTAGACCTACAAACTTCCAACGCACGAATTAAACGTTGAGGGTTTTTAATATCCATTTCATTAAAATGAACAGGATCTTTTTCCTTTAATTCGTTTTGAAGTGGGATTATTCCACCTTCTGTAAATTCAAGATTTAAAATTTCTCTTATTTTATTGTCTGAGGGAATTAAATCTATTCCCTTACATACAGCATCTATATACATTCCAGATCCTCCAACAAGAATTGCATAATCAGATTTTTTAAAAAGAAATTCTAAGCATTTAAGAGCATCTAATTCAAATTTGCCAGCAGAATATTCATCATGAATACTTAAATTATTAATGAAATGATGATTAACTTGAATTAACTCATTTTTTGTTGGTTTTGCAGTTCCTATTGAAATTTCTCTGTAAAATTGTCTACTATCAGCTGAAATAATTTCACACTTTAATTCTTTGGCTAATTCAATTGAAAGACTTGTTTTACCAATTGCAGTTGGTCCAACTATTACTATTAGATTTTTATTGCTCAATTTTTAAAATTAAATACTAACAAATATATATGGATTTTTTTTTTGTTAAAATGATTATTCTTTGTTGGGTTTTTTAGCTTTGCATATGCAAAAAATGATTTTAATAATTGACTTTGGTTCTCAATTTACTCAATTGATAGCAAGAAGAGTAAGAGAATTGAATGTTTACTGTGAAATTCATCCCTATAATAATCTACCTAGTTTAGAAAATCAGGTTGTTGGTGTTATTCTTTCTGGAAGCCCTTTTAGTGTAAATGATGCTGACTCACCAAATCCAGATTTGTCTGAATATTTAGGCAATATTCCTCTGTTGGGAATTTGTTATGGTGCTCAATTCCTTGTAAACTCTAACGGAGGAACTGTTAAAGCTTCAAAAACAAGAGAATATGGAAGAGCCAACTTAATAAGCGTTGATGAGCAATCTGTATTAATGAAGGGGGTTTCTTTGGATAGTCAAGTATGGATGTCTCATGGTGACACAATAAATAGCCTTCCTAAAAGATTTAAAAACATTTGTAGTACAAATGATGTAACTAATGCTGGTTTTGAAATTGAAGGTGAAAATATTTATGGTATTCAATTTCATCCAGAAGTTTTTCACTCAACTCAAGGGCATTTAATCATAAATAACTTTGTTGTGAAAATATGCCAGTCTGAGCAAAATTGGACACCAGATTCATTTGTAGAAACAACTGTTAAAGAATTAAAAGATAAAATAGGAGATGATAAAGTAATACTTGGATTATCCGGAGGAGTTGATTCAAGTGTTGCCGCAATTTTGTTACACAAAGCAATTGGATCTCAGCTGAATTGTATTTTTGTGGACAATGGTCTTCTTAGGAAAAATGAATTTGAAGAAGTTTTAAAGAGTTATGAAAGCTTAGGTTTAAACGTAAAAGGTGTAGATGCAAAAACTAAATTTTATGCTGCATTAAAAGGACTCAAAGATCCTGAAGAAAAAAGAAAGGCAATTGGACATGTTTTTATTGATGTTTTTGATCAGGAGTCCAATAGAGTCTCTGGCGCAAAATGGTTGGCTCAAGGAACAATTTATCCAGATGTTATTGAATCAATTTCAGTAAAAGGTCCTTCAGCAACTATCAAATCTCATCACAATGTAGGTGGATTACCAGATTACATGAAGCTTGAAGTAGTAGAACCATTAAGAGCATTATTTAAAGATGAAGTAAGAAGAGTTGGTAGTTCATTAGAAATCTCAAAAAATATTTTGTCAAGACATCCATTTCCAGGACCTGGCTTAGGAATTCGTATATTAGGAGACGTTACAGAAGAAAAGGTACAGATTTTGCAAGAAGTAGATTATATCTTCATTGAAGGTCTAAAAAATGACGGCCTTTACGATGATGTTTGGCAAGCAGGCTCAATTTTGTTACCTGTTCAATCTGTCGGAGTTATGGGTGATGAAAGAACATATGAAAACGCAGTAGCATTAAGAGCTGTAACATCAACAGATGGAATGACAGCAGATTGGTGTCATCTTCCTTATGACTTTCTTGCTAAAATCTCGAATGAGATAATTAACAAAGTAAAAGGTATAAATAGAGTTACATACGATATAAGCTCAAAACCACCTGCAACTATTGAATGGGAATAACAGAAAAATGTATAGAATTTTAGTTTTCATATTTTTATTAGCGAATTCATTAGAATATTATTCTCAAAATGATGAATCAACTTATGTAAATGAAAATGGTCAGAAATTTTTAATTCACATTGTAAAAAAAGGGGAAACCGCATTTGGTATTTCTAAAAAATACAATCTTGATTTAAATGTTTTTTTTGAGCTCAACCCAGAAGCTTCTAATGGTCTTCAGCTTGAACAAAAGCTGAAAGTTCCATTTAAAATTGAATCTATTTCTATTGTACCTGATACAGTTACTTATTTAGATTCTTTAAGCAAAAAACACCTAGTTCGAGAAGGTGAAACATATTGGTCTATTTCAAATGTTTATAGTATTTCTATTGATAATTTGAAAAAAGTAAATGGGTTAAATAACGAACCGCTTCAAATTGGGCAAAGCTTAATTATTCCATCACCTACAAAAGATACGACTAATGCAGTAAAACCAATTGTTAAAAACCCAGTGAATCCTCTTGGTGGTCCATGTGATAGTATTTTTATTCACAAGGTAAAGAAAAAAGAAACTTTGTATTCAATTTCAAAAGTCTATAATGTGTCAATTCCTTCAATAAAAGAAGTGAATAATGGCTTAATTAATGGATTAAAAAAAGGGGAAGAAATTAGAATCTCTGTAAAGAAGATTGATTGTGATGAGAATGAATTAATAATAGATACAATAGACCATATTCAGAGTATTTCTAACTATCCTATTGATTCTATTTTTCATGTTTCACTAATGTTACCATTTATGTTAGATGAAAATGATACTATTCAGCGAAATTGTCCTCCCTTGGAAGATTGTGAAATTCATGTTAATTCTGTTCAAAGTATTCACTTTTATAATGGTATACTTTTGGCAATAGACTCTCTACGTAATGCTGGATTAAGAGTTAAGTTGTCTTTATTCGATTCTGAAAATGATACATCCACTATCAACAAGGTCTTTGCTGATTCTAATTTTCTAAATTCGAATTTAGTAATAGGCCCAATTTACCTTCGAAACATAAAGAAGGTAACAGATTTTTGTAAGGCAAAAAAAATTCATGTCATTTGTCCTGTTCCAATTCCCAACCAAGCATTATTTAACAATACTTTTGTTACAAGATTAAACCCATCAAAACAAACAATGATGAAACAGATGGCTAAATACAATTTAACACAGCCAGAAGAGATAAATAGAGTAATGGTGGTTAATTCTAAATTAAAAAAAGACATCTCATATTCTAAGGCTTTCAAGTCATATTACAACAGTAATTTAACAGGAAATTTAGATTCGTTACGATCTATTTATTTGAACAGTTCTAGCAACTTAAATCAGCTTAAGAAATATTTGAAACCAAATGTTGAGAACATTATAATTGTACCATCATCTAATATGGGTTTTGTAAGTAATTTTATGACAAGATTAAGCGGTTTAATTAATACTTATGAATTTAGAAAGTATCAGTTTACGATTTATGGAATGGAAGAATGGAAAGAAATGCAAACCATTGATGAAAAGTATAAAAACAGTTTTAATTTACACCTTCCTTTAAGTGGTAAAATAGATTACTCAAGTAGCAAAACAATTGATTTCATTAATGACTATAGAGAAAAGTATAGCTTTGAACCGGATAAGTTTTCATTTATAGGTTTTGACATTGCCTACAATTCATTAAAAGGTTTAATGTTATATGAAGGTAATATTTCGGAATATTATAAATCTTTAGATTCCTATCACCAAGGGTATTATTTTAAATCCAATGTGTTTCAAGTTGATACTAAGAGTGGTTACGAAAATAAAGGTGTATACATCTATCATTACAAAGATTATCAATTAATTCGTTTAGATTGAAAAAGAGTTTTCTCCTAATTGCCTTCTTAATTATTGTAGGACTAATTTATTTTAGCTTTCCTTATTACAACCTGTTTAAAGCTAAAAATTTAGATAATTTAGATTTTAAAGGCAGTGAAATATCATTAGAAATTGATAATGATATTCTTTTTAAAGATTTAGGTGAATATTTGAAACAGGAAGGAATTATTAAAGATGATGATGCTTTTAATTTATTAGTTAATTATAAAAAAGGGTATTCCCATTCAACATTAACAAAAGGTAAAATAACTATTAAAAGAGAATGGCTGAATAATGAATTAGTTAACCAATTGTATTTAATGCGGAATCAGAAAATAATTTCAATAACTATTCCTACATTCAGAAAATTAGAAGATTTAGCAAATTTTGTTAGCCGTTTTATTGAGGATGATTCTACAGAATTACTTTCAGTATTAACAGATTTAAATGTTTCATCAAGTTACGGCTTTAATTTAGATCAATTTCCTTGTATGTTCATTCCAAACACGTATGAAATTTATTCCAATTATAATTCTATAGAATTTGTTTCATTTATGGCTAAAGAGTATAAAAAGTTTTGGAATGAAGACAGAAAGTTAAAAGCCGACTCAATTAATTTAACCCAATCGGAAGTGTCAATTTTAGCTTCAATTGTACAATGTGAACAAAGCTTAAAGTACGATGAGCATTCAAAAATTGCTGGTCTTTACTTAAATAGAATAAATAAAGACATGAAACTTCAAGCAGATCCCACAGTGAAATTTGCTTTAGACATGCCAGGTTTAAGAAGATTGTATTATAGACATTTAGAAGTTAATTCTCCTTACAATACATACAAGTTTAAAGGCCTTCCTCCAGGCCCCATATGCATTCCAGATTCAAGAGTTATTGATGCGGTATTAAATTATGAGCAACATGATTTTATATTTATGTGTGCCCAACCAGCATATTCAGGATATCATAATTTTTCAAGTACAAATTATCAACATGAAAAATATAAGAAATTATATACTAATTGGTTGAAAAGTGAAAACATACACTAATTATACTAAGCAAAGTGTAATAATTAATGTGATTACAAAAGTAGAAAGTGCAATTTTCTTTAACTCTGCATCAAGCTCAATGTTGTTTTTAAATGTTAACACTTTTATGATGTTTAGCAACAATACCAATACTGGAATAAGGGCAAGTAGAAGCCAATGATTAAGTATATGAATATATATTATTGACAATGCTATTATTGCAGATAAGATTAATGACACATGATAATATTTTGCCCATGAAAGTCCTTTATTTACAACAACAGTATTTTTTCCAGCTAATTTGTCTGAATGATAATCACGCATATTATTCATGTTCAAAACACTTACACTTAGGCAACCACAAAAAAATGCCCCAGCAAATACTATGGAATTAATTTGTCCGCAAAAAAGAAAATAGCTGCCAATTACACCTAAAATCCCAAAAAAAACAAACACAAAAACATCTCCAAATCCTATATAGCCATAAGGTGTTTTTCCCATTGTATATTTAATAGCTCCCCAAATGGAAAAAAGACCTAATATTAAAAAAATAGAAGGGTAGAATAGGTTACTAAATTCAAATGAAAAATAGATGAGTGTAAGACCAGAAAACAATGATAAGACACTAAATATTATTACAGCAGAAAACATGTTGTTTTTAGAGATTAATCCAGATGCAACCATTCTTTGTTCTCCTTTTCTGCTCTTATCAGCTCCTTTTACACCATCACCATAATCATTTGCAAGATTAGATAATATTTGTAAAAAAACAGTTGTTGTAATGGTGAGGTACAATAAAGTGTAATCTACAGTTGATTCTATACTAGATAGTGCAAAACCCATTAAGATACAAGAAACAGATAATGGAAGGGTTCTTAATCTAAAAGCCTTAATCCAATGTTTGATTTTCATAGAGTGAATATATTAATAATACAGAAATATTGATATAAAAAAAGCACTTATCCATTCTGGAAAAGTGCTTTTGATAGATAGGTGTTGCCTAATTCTTGTTCTCTATTCTTTTTGCTCTTTTAGCTTCTTTTATTTTTTTATAAGATTTGGTAGCTTCATAGTATTTTGCTACTTTTTTTATAGGCAGGATTTCTTTAAACTTTTCATGATATTTAATTTTAATCTTCATCTGATCAAGTCCCATTTGCATTCTTGTATCCATCATTTGTTCTAATTCTTCATCATTAATTTCAGATTTGTCATTATTTCTTTTAAACATATCCTTGTTCTTAGATCTAAGAACTTTTAATTCTTCTTGCATCTCGTTTACAACAGGCCAGAAATTCTGAGATTCTTCAACAGTCAATTCCATTTTATTAGTGAAATAAGCAATTTTTGTTGCTTCTCTATTTTCTTTAATTTGATTTTTATTATTAACATCAGTTCTTGATTCTTGAGACAAACCAATAAAAGGCATAAATGCTATTAAAGTGAAGAGTATTAAATAGTTTTTCTTTGTTACATTTTTCATAATAGTTGTTTTTTTGTTTAAAATTCGAACACTAAATAATCTGATATGTTTTCATCAATATTAAGATATTCATTAGATTCTACTTCGTCAATGAATGTGTAGAAAACTTCATCATCACTAGTCAAGTAGTCATCAATACAATAGCTTAGATTAGTGCAGTCTAATACAGCTGTTTCAGCTTGTTTACTTAATATCCAATAAGAAGCAACAATTAATGCAATTGCTGCAGCGTATTTAAAAAAATAATTTAATCTAAAAATGGTTGTTTTCTTAGATTTAATAACTTTTCCAAGAACCATTTTATTTAAATTCTCGAAATAATCATTAGGGACATCATAAGCAAAAAATGATTTGTCTTTTTTATGTTCAGAAAATATATCATTTATTTTGTTCATTGTTTGTAAGATGCTTTTATTATATAATGGTTTAATCTTCTTCAAGAAAAAGTTTTATTTTTTTTACTGCATGGTGATATGTTGCTTTTAACCCTCCAACTGATCCGCCAGTAATTTCCTGTATTTCTTTATAATTAAGATCTTCAAAATACTTAAGTTGAAAAACCATTTTTTGTTTATTAGGCAATCTAATAATTGCTTTTTCTAATAAAATGCTAATTTGATCTGCATTCTTACTAAATATATTGGTTTTTGGCTCAGAGGAAGGGTGTAAGGTTTCTACTTCAAACTCATGTTTCTTTTTGTTTTTTCTAATCCACATTAATGATTCATTATATGCAATTCTGTATATCCAACTAGAAAGCAAAGCCTTACTTTTAAATTTATGAAGATTGTTCCAAATTTTAATAAACACCTCTTGAAGAACATCGTCTGTACTTTCATGTGTAATTAAAATCCTTCTTATTTGAAAATAGATTGTTTGTTTGTAAGTTTCAACGAGAAGATTATATCCTTCAATTTTAGTTGATGGATTGTTAAACAAGTTTAATATTTTCTCTTCTAACTTCTTATCAATCATTTTATACCACTTACTTTCGCTTTAGAACACGATGTGTGGCTTCAATAATATTGGATGAATGTAAACCGTATTTTTTCATCAAATCAGCTGGTTTACCACTTTCTCCAAATTTATCATTTACAGCTATGAATTCAATTGGAGCAGGGGAGTTACTAGCAAGTAATTGAGCAATAGACTCTCCCATTCCTCCAGCTATTTGATGTTCTTCAGCTGTAACTACACATTTAGTTTTAGCTACAGACTTTAAGATGCTATTAGTATCTAAAGGTTTAATAGTGTGAATATTTATAAGCTCAACTGAAATGCCATTCTCAGCTAAAACTTTAGCTGCTTCTACGGCTTCCCATACTAAATGTCCAGTTGCAAAAATACTAACATCTGTTCCTTCTTGTAAAAGCAAGGCTTTTCCAATTTCAAAAGGTGTGTTCTCAGGAATGAATATTGGAACTTTAGGCCTCCCAAATCTCAAATATACTGGTCCATTATGATCCGCAATTGCTATTGTTGCAGCTTTTGTTTGATTGTAGTCACAAGGGTTAATTACTGTCATTCCTGGAAGCATTTTCATCATGCCAATGTCTTCGAGAACTTGATGTGTTGCTCCATCCTCGCCTAATGTTAAACCTGCATGTGAAGCACAAAGCTTTACGTTTTTATTAGAATATGCAATGGATTGTCTTACCTGATCGTAAACTCTAGAAGTTGAAAAATTTGCAAAAGTTCCAGTAAATGGAATTTTACCACCAATAGTAAGCCCTGCTGCAATTCCTACCATATTAGCTTCTGCAATTCCCACCTGAAAAAACCTTTCAGGAAATTTATTTTTAAAATCTCCCATTTTTAAAGAGCCTGTTAAATCTGCACACAATGCTACAACATTTGGATTGTTCTCGCCTAAATAAGTTAACCCATCTCCAAATCCTGATCTGGTGTCTTTGTTTCCTAAAATTTTTATTTCCATAATTCTAAAGTGTTATATTTTCCTGATATCCAGAAGTTATTTTAAAAGTTTTTACTATAGTATGTGCTGTACTTGTTGATCTGCCAAATCGATATGTTAGTTTGTAATTTCCAGGCAATAAATTAATAGGGTTAGTTGAAGCGCTATAGTTTAAATCACAAACCCAAACGTTTTGGCCTTCTTTTATTTGAAAGATAGCACAAGCTCCAGCACCTTTAGATATGGAAACAGTTCCAAATTGAGGTATAGTAATTTCTGAGGTTCTACTTTGATTAATTTTAACATTCTCAAAATACAATCTAGGTAGTGTTAACACTTCGATGTCGTAAAAGCCAACAAGATATTTTTGAGAGGTATTCATGTTTTGAACATTAAGAGTTTGATGTGACTCTTTTTTTCTAACAATAGAGCTAATACCGGTAAATTGGCTATTTGAACCTTGAACACGCAAGTGGAGATTTCCTTGAGGGCAATTTGC
This sequence comes from Flavobacteriales bacterium, assembly GCA_029243225.1. GTDB lineage: Bacteria > Bacteroidota > Bacteroidia > Flavobacteriales_D > Parvicellaceae. Next base: position 15,518 of record JAQWSL010000057.1, on the reverse strand, counting down.
TTTTATAATGTTGTGTTTTGCAGGAATAAGTTTTATGCTATCTACTATTACTTCAGGTAAAGTATGTACAACCATTTTATATGTGTAAAGAGGATCTAAAGAAAGCGTATCAGGAACACCGTTTCTATTCATTGTATGCATGTAGTTATAAAGGAGTTTATTGTTTTTGGAATTGTAAAAACTCATTGTAACATCAGTTTCTTTAGAATAACCCTTTATGTCAAAAAGTTTTACTTGAGTTGTTGTGTTACTTAACGCTTGGCTAATAACAAAACTCAGAACACTTTTAAAAGAATCTTCTGTTTCTGCACTAAGAAATTCACCAACACAATTAAATTGATCTAAGTAAGATGTGTCGAGTCCAACTCCAATAATAAATGGTTTTAATTTGATTCCTTTTTTTCTAAGAGCTAATGCAACAGCACAAGGATCTTCATCACAAGCTTCTATTCCATCTGTAATTAGTATAATTACATTTCTACAATTATCACATTCTGGAAAGTCATCAGCAGCATATTCTAATGACCTTGCAATAGGTGTAGTTCCTTTTGGCTCTAACCCTCTAATTTTGGATTTAATTTTATCGTAATTTTCTTTTCCAGCAGAGAAAGGAACTTCTAATTTTGTGTCTGAGCAATCTTGCTTTCCAGGAGATATTCTGGTTTGATGACCATACATTCTTAATGCAACTTCTATGTTGTCTATGAATTTTAAGCTATCTAAAGTCTGAGTTAATAGTCTTTTAGCAATTTTAATTTTACTGCTTTTTTCCCACTGAGCATTCATACTGTTTGAACCATCAAATATGAATAACAGCCTAATCTTTTCAATCTCGTTATCTTGAGAAATAACAGTTCCAAAAGAAATAAAAAATAATACTAAGAAAAAAATAATTCTATTCATCAAAGTTTTAGTAACAATAATAATTCCAAAATTGAAAATTAATAATCTCCTAAAGATTCTTCCAGCTGATTAAGAGCAACTTCAAGTTGTTCATCATTAGGAGCTACTCCGTGCCATTTATGACTTCCCATCATGAAATCTACTCCGAAGCCCATTTCTGTTTCCATTATAATCATAATGGGTTTTCCTTTACCAGTTTTTGTTTTAGCCGTTTCTAGAGTAGACATTAATTCTTCAATATTATTTCCATTTGTTTCCAGAACATCCCAACCAAATGCAAGCCATTTTGACTTTAAATTACCAAGCGATAGTACATCATCAACATCTCCATCTATCTGTCTACCATTGTAATCAATAGTTGATATTAAATTATCTACTTTGTTTGAAGCTGCGTACATTGCTGCTTCCCATATTTGTCCTTCTTGTAACTCACCATCTCCATGAAGAGTGTAAACAATACTCTTGTCGTTGTTAGCCTTTTTAGATAGAGCAGCACCTATTGCAACACTTAAGCCTTGACCTAAGGAACCACTAGCAACTCTAACACCAGGCAATCCTTCATGAGTTGTTGGATGGCCTTGAAGTCTAGAGTCTATCATCCTAAATGTATTTAATTCTTCAATAGGAAAATAACCAGTTCTAGCCAAAGTAGCATAAAAAACAGGGGAAATATGCCCATTAGATAAGAAAAATAAATCTTCATTATTGCCGTCCATGTTAAATGGTTTAGGTTGATGTGTCATAACTTCTATATAAAGTGCAGTGAAAAACTCTACACAACCTAACGACCCACCAGGATGTCCAGAATTTTGAGCATGAACCATTCTAACAATGTCTCTTCTTATTTGAGAACTAAAGGCATTTAATTGATTTATTTTTTCTTTATGCATCCTATATAATTAAATTTACGTCAAAAGTAAGTGAATACTTTTACCAATAAATAGGTTTAAGTAAATTCTATTTAATAAACACTAAATGTTATTAACAATTTAAGCTATAAATCTTATTTCTATTATTTGCAAGAATTAACTAAATTTACCTTCTTAATATAATTAAACATGAAAAATATTTTTATTGCATCCTTTCTTATTCTTTCATCATTTTTAACAGCTCAAAATAATTCTAACTATGATGTTAGACTTTTAGAACTTTTTAGTGAAAATGAAATTAGCAACATTATGGAAGAAGATCCTTATAGAATTCAATTAATTGAATACTGTTTAGATCATGCTTTTTATTTTGTTGAAACATCAAAATCAAAAGATTTTTCTGAAAGAATTTCAGGGACTGTTGAAATTGATGATGTTGAAAATTTTAATTTTTTCAAACTTGAAATTGAGATGTTAGAAAATGACTATCAGTACTTCAAAGTAAAAGATAAAGAATTGTTATTAGTTGTGAAATCAGGTCAACACATATCATCAGAAATCAATAAATGAAAAATTTAATTTTTATACTACCTTTTAGTATTTTAGTGTCAATTACTTCATGGGCCCAGCCTGATGTCAATATAAATGATCAAGACTGGACATCTTCAACTTCAAATGGAGCATGTGGTTGTTCTACAGATTTCAATAATGGGTCTATTCAAAACTTTCATGATGCAGGAGGCTCAGGTTCACCATATTCAGCCAATGAAAATGAATCCATTACATTTTGTCCTGATGGAACAGGGTCAAAAGTAGTTGCAGTTTTTGCTACAAATGCAGGTTATTTATTTGATGTTGATGCTTCAGATACAATATTCGTTTATGATGGCCCAACCAATGCAAGTCCCTTACTAGCTAAATTAAATAATGTTATTACACCTAACGGATTAAATGTTCCTGCTAGTTGGTCAAATACATCTGGATGTCTTACAATTGACTTCATTAGTGATGCAGCAGTTGAGGGTGCTGGTTGGGATGGAAATATTTCATGTTCTAATCTTCATCAACCATTTACAAATCATATGGTAGCTTATTCATTTGGAGAATCAAATGGTTCTGGTGATAACATTAATGATATTTTACCCTCTGACACTGGATATGTTGATGTTTGTTTAGGAGATTCAGTGTTTTTTGTAGCTACACCATATTTCCCATATGAACCAGGTGGTGATAGTGCAGCTCTTAGTGGAGGAGGATACATGCAATCAACGAATCATACTACGACTTGGGAATTTAGTGATGGAACAATTGTTACTGGCGATTCAGTATTGTTTGTCCCTCCAGCTAGAAATGGCTATTTTGTTCAAATGAAAGTTGAAGATTCTTATGGAATTTTTAATTATTTATCTTCTAGAGTTAGAGTGTCTACAATACCTAGTTTCGCTACTTGTATGGCCTTACAAGATACTTTGTGTTTAGGGCTTGCTACACAATTATTTGGTGGGGTAACAGTCTCAGACACAGTTGGGGTTGATCCTGTTTCTACTAATTTTCCAATTGGTGGAGTATTTGGAGCTCAAACCTACCTTCCAGATGGATCAGGTCAAAACTATACAACTGATATTCCAATTGCAGGTTTTACAGCTGGAGGCACGTTGCAAAATGCTGGTGATATAGATAAAATTTGTATGAAAATTGAGCATTCTTATTTAGGAGATTTAGAGATGATGCTTGAATGTCCATCAGGTCAAAGTATTAATATTTTTAACAGTTATACTGGTTCTGGACTTTTTGCTGGTGGTTTTGGAGGTGGAAGCACTTATTTAGGTGGCGCATGGGATAATAATACAGGTAATATTGGTGTTTGTGAAGAATATTGTTTTTCAATGCAAGCAGGAGCACTTCCTTCTTGGAATAACGGTTATCCTACAACAGCTGCAACTGGACCGTCTACTGGAACAATGGTATCTCCAGGTACGTATCAACCAGAACAAGCATTTATACCTGCAATGGCTGGTTGCCCAATTAATGGAACTTGGACGCTTACTGTAAGAGATAATTTAGGAATTGATGACGGTTATATTTGTGAATGGGGAATTTATTTTAATGATACCCTGAATCCGAATACTGAATATTATACACCATTAATAACTGATGAATTTTGGCATTCAGACCCTTCAATTATAATTGATGATGACACAACTGTTGTTATTTTGCCTTCTTCTACTGGAATTTCATCATATACTTTTGAAGTAGAAGACAATTTTGGTTGTAGTTATGATACAACAATAAATGTATTTGTTACACCTGGGCCAACAATGCTTGGAGATACATCTATTTGTGACGTTGAATTACAATATATAGGAATGACAGCTACTAATGGAGGAGAGTGGAGCTATTCAGGATCAGGAAATTTAACATTTTCAAATCCAACTGTATTAAATCCGTTTATTGAAGTTGACTCTTATGGAACTTACTTGCTAAACTTTTTTGATAATTATTGTCAAGATACTTTGAGCCATGAATTAGTTTTTGTTGCTGACCCAAATGTGGAGGTTCCTCCTTTTGATACGATATGTGTAGGTAACGATGTAACTATTGCTATAGTATCAAATACTATTGAAGATGCAACATATACTTGGTTTGATGCTAGTGGTACTTCAGTTGCATCTGGAGATACTGTGATTCTTGTTACTAATGCATTAATAGATGGTGTCTATGACTATTCCGTTTCAGCAGAAAACTTTTGTGGAATAGCAACAGACAACCTACAAATAGTAGCTGAATCATGCGAAATACCCAATGTTATATCTCCAAATGGAGATGGTGTGAATGACTTTTTCTATACACAATTCGCAAATAATTACAATGATGTTAATCTTAAAGTGTTTAATAGATGGGGAAGGGTAGTATATAAAACAGAAGCATATACTAACAATTGGAATGGACTTAATATGAATGATAAACCTCTTGCTGATGGAACATATTTTTATGTGCTAACATATAATAGTGGAACTAAAGAAGCTACAGGTACTATTAATATTTTCAATAATAAATAACTCCAATTTTATTAATAATCTTTTATTGAATCTTCACTTAACTTAATCTATAAATTTTATGGCTTTAAAATGTGGTATTGTTGGATTACCTAATGTTGGTAAATCAACTTTGTTTAATTGTCTTTCTAACGCAAAAGCTCAATCTGCAAATTTCCCTTTTTGTACAATTGAACCTAATGTTGGTACCATTACCGTTCCTGACGAAAGATTAAATAAGTTAGAAGAACTGGTAAATCCAGAGAGAGTTATTCCAACAACTATAGAAATTGTAGATATTGCTGGTCTAGTTAAGGGGGCGCATAAAGGAGAAGGTTTAGGTAATCAATTTTTAGCTAATATTAGAGAAGTAGATGCAATTATTCATGTTTTACGTTGCTTTGACGATGGCAATGTCGTACATGTTGATGGAAGTGTAGATCCTGTAAGAGATAAAGAAGTTATCGATATGGAACTTCAGCTTAAAGATTTGGAAACTGTTGAAAAGAAAATAGTAGGTATAGAAAGAAAAGCTAAAACAGGAGATAAAGATGCTAGTAAAATTTTTAAAGTTTATGAACTCTTAAAAAACCACTTAGAAAGTGGTAATTCTGCACGATCTATTGATCTTGAAAAAGAACAATTGATTATCGCTAATGAACTTCAACTCTTAACAATTAAGCCTGTCTTGTATTTGTGCAATGTTGATGAAAGTTCAGTGGTTAATGGGAATAAATATGTTGAAATGGTGAAGTCTGCAGTTTCTAAAGAATCTGCCCAGGTTTTAATTCTAGGAGCTGGAATTGAAGCTGATATTTCTGAGTTAGATACTTTTGAAGAAAGAAAAGAGTTTTTAAATGATATTGGTTTAGATGAGCCTGGTGTTAGTAAATTAATTAGATATGCCTACAGTCTTTTAAATTTGCAAACTTATTTTACTGCAGGTGTTAAAGAAGTTAGAGCATGGACTATTAATAAAGGAATGACTGCTCCACAAGCCGCTGGTGTTATTCATACAGATTTTGAAAAAGGTTTCATTAGAGCGGAAGTTATTGGATATGAAGACTATGTTAAATATGGCTCAGAAAACGCTGTTAAAGAAGCAGGTAAACTACAAGTTCAAGGTAAAGAATATTTACCTGATGATGGTGATGTTATGCATTTCAGATTTAATGTATAATTTTATTGTAAATCATTCGTTATAGACTTGATGAATCTAATAAGATTTATACTGCCTTTTTTCCTATTTGTAAATGTTGTTGCTCAAAATGGTGGACTTTACACTTTTGATTTCTTGCGTTTTAGCAATTCTGCTAGATTGGAAGCCTTAGGCGGATATGCAATTTCATTATATGATAATGATGCATCTTTAGGAGTTAATAACCCTTCTGTTTTAAATGTTAATCATCATGGACAATTTAATTTGAACTATGTGAATTATTTTGCAGACAGTGACTATGGTTATTCTTCATATGCTCATTATTTGAAAAATATTGGAACACTAAGTACATCTGTAATGTATGCAAATTATGGGAAATTTGATTATGCTGATGCTTCAGGGCAAAGAAACGGAAGTCAGTTTACTGCAAATGAAATTTTAATTCAAGCTGGATTGGGAAGGTCTTTGGATAGCAATTTTTCTATTGGAACTAATTTAAAATTTGGCGGAAGCTTTTTAGAATCTTATTCTGCATATGCAATTGCAATGGATTTTGCTGTAAATTATCAAAATAGAGCAAAAGAATTTGGTGCTGGTTTAATTTTTCAAAATTTAGGATTGCAATTAAAATCTTACCAAAAAAACAATAGAGAGCCTTTGCCTTTTGCTATTAATTTAGGAGTAAGTAAAAAACTGGGGCATGCACCTTTTAGATTTACTTTTACATATCATGATTTACAAAGATGGAATTTAACTTATTTTGATCCCTTAACTCAACAATCAATTGATCCGCTTACTGGTTCACCTATTGCAATTGATTACCCTAGTTTTCTGAATCAATTTTTTAATCATGTTGTAATCGGAACAGAATTTTTACTTTCTAAAAATTTCCATTTAAGATTTGGTTATGATTTTAAACGAAGATTTGAAATGACGCCAATTTCAAGACCTGGAACAACTGGAATTTCTTGGGGAATTGGTTTTAAAGTGAAAAAAATAAAAATTAGCTATTCAAATGCAAAATATCATTTTGCAGGTACTTCTAATCACATTACAATAGCAACTAAGTTTGGTAGTTCTCCTAAGCTAGATAGCTTCTATAAGCAAGATTAGATAACAAGATGACTATCATCCTTAAAAGATTGATCTAAGTCCAAAAAATCAAACAAATCTGTATCTAATAAGTGAGATGGAGATACATTTCTCAAAGCGTTTAACATAATTGCTTTTCTATTAGGAAATTTGTCTTCCCATTTAATTAACAATTCTTTAATAGCTTGCCGTTGAAGTTGAGGCTGAGAACCACATAAATTACAAGGTATTATGGGATAATTTTTAAAAATTGAATAGCTTGAAATGGTTTCTTCCTTACAAAAAGCTAAAGGTCTTATTACATCAAGATCACCATTATCAATTCTATATTTAGGAGGCATTGTTTCTAGTTTGCCACTGAAAAACAAATTCAAAAAAAATGTCTCAAGAATATCTTCACGATGATGACCTAAAGCTAAAACATTACAATTTAATCTTCTAGCAGTATCGTAAAGAATTCCTCGCCTTAATCTAGAGCATAAGCTACAAGTAGTTTTGCCCTGAGGAACCTTTTCTTTTACTACACTGTAAGTGTCTCTTTCAACTATTTCAAAAGGTATACTTTTTTCTGATAAATAGTTTGGGAGAACTTCCTCAGGAAACCCTGGTTGCTTTTGATCTAAATTTACAGCTATCAATTCAAAATTAATGTCAGAATGTTTTTGAAAGTGAACAAGAATATCAAGCATTGTATAGCTATCTTTTCCACCAGAAATACAAACCATAATTCTATCTCCGTTTGCAATCATTTTAAATTCTTGCATCGCGTTCCAAACGGAAGTTCTTAGCTGCTTTTGAATTTTTATAAAATCAGAATCTGTTTTCAAACCTGTAATTTCTGCAAATATGATAATTAATAAAACCTATTCAAAATTCAAATCAATAATACATAATAGTAGATTTAAAATTATTAAATTCGCAATCGAAAATTATTATTTACAAGACCATGAATTCAAATTTAAATACGACCATTTCATCAGAAGAAGCAATACAATTAGAAGACAAGTACGGAGCTCACAACTATCACCCCCTTCCAGTTGTACTTTCTAAAGGAGAAGGGATCTATTTATGGGATTGTGAAGGCAAAAGATATTTCGATTTTTTATCTGCTTATTCAGCTGTTAATCAAGGTCATTGTCACCCTAAAATAATCAAAGCTCTAAATGATCAAGCTTCTATTTTAACGCTAACCTCTAGAGCTTTTCATAACAATATCCTAGGTGAATATGAGAAATTCATTACAGATTTATTTGGTTACGAAAAAGTTTTGCCTATGAATACTGGAGTTGAGGGTGGTGAAACTGCAAATAAATTAGCTAGAAAATGGGGGTATTTAAAAAAAGGAATACCCGAAAATGAAGCTAAAATTATTTTTGCAAAAGGAAATTTTTGGGGAAGAACATTAGCTGCCATTTCAAGTTCTGATGATCCAGTTTCATTTAAAGGGTTTGGACCATATATGCCAGGTTATGAATTAATTCCTTACAATGATTTAGAAACTTTAGAAGCTACTTTGAATGACCCTAATGTTGCAGCATTTATGGTAGAACCTATTCAAGGTGAAGCTGGGGTTGTGGTACCAGATGAAGGTTATTTAAAAGGTGTTAGAGATTTATGTACGAAATACAATGTCCTTTTCATTGCTGATGAAGTTCAAACTGGAATAGCAAGAACAGGTAAAATGTTAGCTACAGATTATGAAGATGCAAGACCGGATATTCTTATACTTGGAAAAGCAATTTCTGGCGGGGTTTTCCCCGTTTCTGCAGTATTAGCAGATGATAACGTAATGTTATGTATTCAGCCTGGTGAGCACGGTTCTACATTTGGTGGTAATCCTTTGGCTTGTGTTGTTGCTAAAAAAGCTCTTGAAGTTGTAATCGAAGAAGATTTGGCAAACAACGCAAATGTATTAGGCGAAAGATTTAGGAATGGAATGAATTCATTAATTTCTAAAACCGATTTAGTTGAGAAAGTGAGAGGTAAAGGGTTGTTAAATGCTATTATTATTAATGATTCTCCTGAAAGCACAACTGCATATGATATTTGCTTAGCATTAAGAGATAATGGACTATTAGCCAAACCAACTCATGGAAATATTATAAGATTTGCTCCACCATTAGTTATCAACGAACAACAAATGGACGAGTGTATTTCAATTATTGAGAGTACAATCTTAAATTTTAAGAAATAGAAGCTTAATTATTAAGCATTACTGGCATTACTAGCATTAGTAAATCTTCACCTTCTTCGTTATTATCTGGTAATAAAATACCTGCTCTGTTAGGGGCACTTAATTCAAGGTTTACGTTCTCAGTATCAATGTTATTTAACATTTCAAGAAGAAACCTAGAGTTAAAACCTATTTCCATATCATTTCCTACATATGAACAAGTTAACCTTTCGTTGGCTTCATTTGAGAAATCAATATCTTCTGCAAAAATAGCAAGTTCACTTCCAGATATTCTCAATTTAACTTGATGAGTTGTTTTATTTGCAAATATTGAAACTCTCTTAATAGATTGAGCAAAAGAAGCTCTATCAATGGTTAAAGTGTTTGGATTTTCACTAGGAATAACAGCTTCGTAATTAGGGTATTTACCATCAATAAGTCTGCAAATTAGTGTGTAATTTTGAAACTCAAACTTGGCATTTGATTCATTGTATTCAATTTTAATTTTACCAGTAGCTGAAACAAGTAAACTTTTTAAAAGGTTCATTGGTTTTTTAGGCATTATAAAAGAAGCCGAATCGGCAACTTTAACATCAATTCTTTTATAACAAACTAGTTTGTGAGCATCAGTAGCAACAAATGTAATCCCATCGGAACTTAATTGAGTGAAAATACCACTCATAACAGGTCTTAAATCATCATTTCCAGATGCGAAAATAGTTTTATCAATTGCTCTTTGAACAACATCACATTCCAATTCAACATTGGAAGGGTTTTCAATTACTGGAATTTTAGGAAATTCCACTCCGTTATAACCACTAAGTTTATATTTACCCGAATCTGCAGAAATTTCAATTCCCATTGTTTTTTCATCAACACTGAAAGTTAACGGTTGTTCAGGAAATGTTTTTAAAATGTCTAGAACAAGTTTTGCTGGCACAGCAATATTGCCATCTTTCTTTGCTTCAACATCAATAGTTGTTGTCATGGTTGATTCTAAATCAGATGCAGATACAGTAAGAGTCTTACCGTTAATTTCGAAAAGGAAATTATCTAAAATTGGTAATGTATTACTGCTATTGAGTACTCCACCAACAGCTTGTAATTGTTTAAGTAGAGATGTGCTTGAAACTATAAAATTCATGTAATAAAGGATTTGATACAAATATAATTGAAATCAGAAAAGAAGGAGTTTAATTTTATAAGCTAATTAATTATTTTATTAACAATAATAGAAATTATTTTCTTGTGAAGTATGAAAGCGGTTTAAAGAGAATATCCCAAGAAAAATATTGAATCCTAAATAACTCATTCTCATTGTCAACTCTTATGTAGCCATATTCAGCATCCCAGTTTTCAGTATTAGGATTATAAATTTTCCATACATCAACATTAGTAAAAACACCTTCTTTATCTTTAAGTGATATCTTATAAAATGGTTTAGAATTAAAAACAGAGTCAGTGTATTGTTGAGATTCAATTACTTTTTTATTAAAATGAATTTTTTTGTAGTGAGTGAAGTAATGTTTAACTTGAGATGAATCAAATTTTGAAATTGAATTATTAGTGCCATCAAATAGGGCAACTTGATTGTTTTCTCCTCTTGTTGCCTTGTATGAGTTTATAGAATCCTGAATGAAATCCAATGATATGTATTGAATTTCTCTAGTATCCGGATACCTAAAAACATAAGAAGCTCTCCAATCAATCCAGCTTGTGAAAAAACGAACATCCATTGAAGCATGAATACCAGGTTTGTACATCACAAAAGGAACAGCACTTTTCTCATTACCAGTTTGCAACAACATAAATGTACCTTCATGGTCCATTGTTGCCCCTCCAATAAACCAAGTTTTAAACGGTTTGGATTCATTGTTTCTAAAAATTTCAACCTTTTTACTTCTTGATGAAAGTGACGTAATAACCTGGCCAATATTCCTGGTTGGAACATCTCTTTTGACTTTTATTCTATAAAAAGTTTCTAAAATTAATTTAACATTGTTTGTTTGAGCATCATATTTAGTGCCCTCAATTTTCCATGTTTTACCATCCTCTTTTCTAGAAATAGTAATTGTATTGTTTTCAGTGTCAGAAATAGCGAATTTAACAATCGAGGCAGTATCTTTTATAGCAAAATCTGATTGCTCTTTCCACTCAGTAAGCGCGTCACTCGTAGAATTACAACCTGTAAAAAATAATACTCCTAGGGTGAAAAAAGATAAAAGTAGTTTATTCATTAAAATTATTGTTAGTTAATTATACTTTCTTCTTTTAAAGAATAATATTAATAAACCCATTAATATTATTAAAAATGAAGGGGTGAAAAGATTGATAAATTGCCAATATTTTCTATTTATTTTAATTTCCTCAATAGATAAAAGTCTTGGAATTTTCATTCTAGATCTTAATGGTATTAATATATCGTTTCCTAATAATTTATCTACCAAGTTCAAAAAGAAAACACTATTTCCATATATAGGAGCGAAATTTGGAGTGCCTAAATCTGCTGCTTCAAAATCTAAGTAAAGTGGTTGGTATTTCCCTGTTTCTTTGTTTAGAATTAAATCATTCCTAATGAAATCGCCATCACCAAATACAACCATGCTATTAATGGTGTCAGAAATTTCTTTAAAATTTGACGACTTTAAAAACTTTTTAAAATCATCACTAACACCACGATTTTTATAATTTGAGGTGAATTTTCCTGTTAGAAGTAATCCCATTGTCTGATTAAGGTTCCCCTCTGGTGAATCAAACATTTCGGGATTAGACGCTGTTAAATCTTTATAGGTAACTCTAAATTGTCTTTTCTTTAAATAATTTGAACTTGTTTGTAACAAAGGAGCTTTAGTGATTTCTGGGTGTCCAAATGTATCTACACTGCTGGCATATTTTAGTCGAACAGGGCCAACATTTAAATTGAATTCATTAGGGTTAACAGTACTTAAAATGGGGTAGAAGTACCACTTGATTAGATTACCCATTCCATCAATTCTTTTTACAGGAGCACATTGAAGATCTGTTATTAAATCAGAATTAATTCTAGCTCCATAGGTTGTAATAAAATCTTCTAATTTAGTTTCAATTGTTTCAGACATAACAAATGAGGAATCTTTTAGTAGATATTCTTTAACATCCATTCTGTCGACTAACCAAAATACTTTTCCACCTTTCATTATGAATTGGTCAATCACAAATTTTTCTTTCTCGGAAAAACTCAATTTAGGCTTAGCAACAATTAGTCCATCTGAATTATCTAAAGCACCTAAATCTTCACTAAAATTATTTGAATTTTGTTTAAATAAAGAAAGCTGTTTTGTTTGAAAATATCTTTTTAAATTATTATCAATATTGTCAATTAAAACACCATTTTCATCGTATAAATCAATGGTGTCATTTTCAATGATAACACTAGGTTTATTGGAACTAATTATTCCTGCCCATTTTTTATTGGCAGAATCAACAGATTGATTGAAAAATTCTGTTTTAAGTTGACTTATCCGAATAGTGTCTACAGAATAAAATTCCATTAATTTATGTCTTATATCATAAATTTCTGCATTATTCAGCTCATTATGACCTCTTAAAAATGATATGTTTTTAACCTTATTAGTTGTTAATTTCAATAACCCTTGAATAAATTTGAATTCTAATTGATCTGAAAATCGATTGATAATTTGCTGATTAATTGGAATATTTCCTCCCTGCAACAATTGAACTGCAACAGTTTTGTCTCCTTGTTTAAGTAAAACACCTGGCCATATTTCAATACTGTTTTGCTCAGTTGCATCTTTATTAATAAATATATATGATGGGTCTATACCTTCTGAATAAATCTCTTTTTTAAAATCTTCTTTTAATTCTTCATCTTCATTTAAATCATGAAAGCGTATTTTTAATTTAGTTCCAGCGTAGGCTTTAAATTCATTTAATTTTTCTGTAAGACTATTTTTTAGTTTCTGAATTTCAGCAGGAAAGTCACCATCTAAATAAACATCTACTGTTACCTCGTCATTAATCTCATTTTCTAAAAAATGAATTGTTTTTGTAGACAATGAATGAAGTTGATCATTTGTTAAATCCTTTCTAAAAAATCTAAATGAACATAGATAGTTAATAATAACTATTACTATTACAGCAAGAATGAAATTAAATATGTCTTTTAATTTAGAATTCATTTATTACCATTTTCTAGATTGAAGAACCAATTTTGTTGACATTAAGAAGAATGAAATAACACTCAAATAATAAACAACATCTCTGCTGTCAATAACACCTCTTTGAATACTTGAATAGTGCTCTGCAATTCCAACTTTAAGAAAAATTAAATCATATGGAGCTTCAAAGAATGAAGCTATAAACCCAAACCCTAAGTAGAATAAAAAACATATTGCAACAGAAAGCATAAAAGCAACAACTTGGTTATTTGAGATAGCTGAAGTAAATAATCCTATAGAAACGAAAACACCACCTAGTAGCAACAAACCAATGTATCCACCCCATGTTGCTGCTGAGTCAATATTCCAGCTAGACATTCCCATTTCACCAACAGAAATATAATAGACTAATGAGGGAAGTATTGATACAATAACCAAAATTAATCCGGCAATAAATTTGGAGAAAACAAGCTTAAATTCAGTAATTGGCTTTGTAAGTAATAGCTCTAAAGTTCCTGTTCTATTTTCTTCAGAAAATAGACGCATAGTAATAGCCGGAATAAGAAAAAGAAATATGTCAGGTGCAAGAATGAAAAAGTTTGTTAAACTTGATTCACCCATTTCTAGAAGGTTGTAGTTTCCCGGAGAGATCCACAGAAAAAAACCTGTTGCAATGAGAAAAAACACAATAGCAATATACCCTGTTAGAGAGTTTAAGAAAGCATTTAATTCTTTTTTTACTAAATAATACATTGCAGATTAATTAATAGGTGCTAAATTAATAACTCATTTAATATAAAAAGGGTACAATTAATAATCTATTAAAAATTAATTGTTAATGAATTAAATAAATAAAGTTTAAAAAAATATTATTGTCGTTTTTTAGTCACATCAAAAGCTTCCATTAGACCGAACATTGCAAGGGTTAGCAGGAAATAATTTATAGGTGTAATTAATTTAAATCCAGATGAATAATCATAATTTCCTGAAGATATAATCCAAGATTCTATTAAATAGTCAATTAAAGCTACAAATAGAGCTACAAAAATTAACAATACTTTATTTTTTTCATTTTTAAAAGTATTAAAACCCCAAATTCCAATAGGAAGAGTAAACACAATTAAAGAATCATCCATGTCAAAAATCATATTTGATAAAATATAGATTGAAAAACCTAAAACCGAAATAAAAAGAAAAATCCAATTAATGTTAAGCTTCCAATTAACATCTTTAAACTTTGAATGAAGAAACTTCCCTATTACAGCAGAAGTAAAGAAAATAGCAGGTAACTCTACAGGGATTAAATCAAAAATAAAATAGAATGATTCATTATAGGTCCAAAAAAGATTGTAGGTGCCAGCAAATTCAACTAAGAGGTCTAAAATAGCTGCTAATGAGCCAAAAATTATATAATTATATATTCTTTGATAGTTCTTGTTTAGAAGATCAATTATAAATAATATTAAATTTATAACAAGACCAATTATAAATAAATTAAAAAGTTCATTCATAACTTAAGTACTAATTAGTATTAATATGAAAATATATGTTAAAATATGAATTATCAATTAGATAATCTCAATATATTTGTTTTGATATGACTAATCTAGATTTATCTGTTGTAATTCCGCTTTTTAATGAGCAGGAATCTTTATCCGAATTATCTCATTGGATAATTAAGGTTTGTGAAGAAAACAACATTTCATTTGAAATCTATTTTATTGATGATGGAAGCACTGATGGTTCTTGGACTTCAATTGAAACACTTGCTGAAAATGATTCTCGAATAAAAGGCATTTCTTTTAGAAGAAATTACGGGAAATCAGCCGCTCTTAATACAGGATTCAGTAAATCAAATGGTGCAGTGGTAATTACAATGGATGCGGATTTGCAGGATAATCCAAATGAAATTCCAGAGTTAATGAAAATGATAACTAATGATGGTTATGACATTGTTTCTGGGTGGAAAAGAGAAAGAAGGGATCCTATTTCTAAAACAGTCCCAACTAAACTATATAATGGTGTTACCCGATTAGTTTCAGGAATCAAGCTTCACGACATGAATTGTGGATTAAAAGCTTATAAATCAGAAGTAATAAAAAACATTGAAGTTTATGGTGAAATGCACCG
>JAQWSL010000049.1 GCA_029243225.1 Flavobacteriales bacterium | reverse complement strand
AGAAAAAAATATTCAGAAAAAATAAAAAAGCATATAAAAAACTTTCAGAACACATTGGTTTTATGCCTGCCGTTATGATTACACCTTACGATATTAATTTAATTTTAGATGGTAGTGATATTCGAAGAAAATTTATAGATGCTTTAATTAGTCAATTTGAAAGATCTTATCTAGATGAACTTATTTTTTACAATAGATTATTGCTTCAAAGAAATAAGCTGCTAAAAAAATGGTCTGATACAAATTCTTTCCAACCAGATCTTTTGGAAGTAATAGATATTCAATTAGTAGAAAAGGGAAACAATATTTACAATAGAAGAAAAACTTTTTTAAATGATTTCATTCCTGAGTTCAATAATTTTTATCAAAAACTTTCAAATTCTAATGAAAAAGTTGAGTTAATTTATGATTCAAGTTTAAATGACAATGATTTTGCCACTATACTTAAGGAAAGTATTCAGAAAGATTTGAGAATCACTCACACATCAGTTGGTATTCATAAAGACGATTTATTGTTTAAAATACACAGTTACCCTTTAAAAAAGTACGGTTCTCAAGGACAACAAAAATCCTTTTTGATAGCGTTAAAACTTGCTAAGTTCCATTTCATTAAAAATCAAAAAGGTTTTGCACCAATTTTATTGTTGGATGATATATTTGATAAATTAGACAATCAAAGGGTGAGTTATTTGCTAAAGCTAATTGAAAATGAAGATTTAGGACAAACTTTTATTACCGATACAGATTTAGAAAAAATACCCTCTATTTTAAAATCAATGAACGTTGATTTTAAGGCATTCGAATTAAATGATGGACTTGCAGTTCAATTACAAAATGAGTTATAACAGAGATAAAAATGAAGAGAAATTAGATGATGTGGTTAAACGCCTCATCAAATCATATGGATATTCTTCTAAGTTTAATGAGTATGAAGTTGTCGAAGCTTTTGGCAAAATAATGGGTCCAGTAATCATGAAAAAAGTTAAAGATGCTTATGTCTTTGATAAGAAATTAGTGTTGAAACTTAACAGTGCTCCTTTAAGACAAGAGCTAAGCATGGAAAAGTCAAAATTAATTTCAATGATTAATGAAGAACTAGGAAATGATTTTTTAAAAGATATTCTAATTCAATAATTAGCCAAGTGCAACATCTAATGACATCATTAAAACAAATCCTCCAATAAAACCAAGTGTGGCAATGTCGGTGTATTTATCTCTTTGAGTTTCCGGGATTACCTCTTCAACAACCACATAAATCATAGCTCCAGCGGCAAAAGCTAGGCCATAAGGTAGAAGTGGTTCGAACTGAGTTACAGCTAATGCTCCCAAAACTCCAGCAATAGGCTCAACAATAGCTGATAATTGACCATACCAAAAACTTTTGAATCTAGAAACACCTTGTCTTCTAAGGGGCATAGAAACAGCAATGCCTTCAGGGAAATTTTGAATTCCAATTCCAATGGCAACAATTAACGCTTCTGAAATCATTTGAGAATCGCCCATTGCAGCTCCGAACATCACACCAACAGCCAATCCTTCAGGAATGTTATGCATTGTAATTGCTAAAACAAGAAGAGTTGTTCGATGCCAATCTGTTTTTATTCCTTCAGATTCATTTTCTTTAAAATTGATGTGTAAATGAGGTAAGTATTTATCTAAAAGAAATAAGAAAAGTGCGCCAATGACAAATCCCGAAGCTGCTGGTATAACTTTAACAAACCCTTCTCCTGCACTTTGATCGATAGCAGGGCCTAATAAGCCAAAACAACTTGCGGCAATCATAACACCACCAGTAAAGCCTAGCATTCCATCTAACGCACCTCTATGAAGTTTTTTAAAGAAAAAAACTAAAGATGCTCCGGAAGCAGTAACAAGCCATGTGAAAATGGTTGCAATTAAAGCAGCTTTTATAGGATTTATTCCACTAAACCATATTACTAAATCATTCCACATATGCCTAAAATTGAATTAATAAGTTTTTTGACACTCGTTCAGAAACAGTAAGAAATTTGTTGTTAATTTTTAGCTTGTAGCTAAAGTCAAAATCAAATATTTCTGCAACATGGATTTCTGTACCTAAATTTAACCCTTCATTGTCAAGGTATCTTAGGAAAATTGATGTTCCATCAACAACTCCAATTATTATTCCCTTGTCACCTTTTTTTAAATCCGATAATGGCTGTGATTTTCTTAAATCTTGAATTTTCCCGTTTTTATCTGGAATGGGGTCTCCATGTGGATCGAATTTAGGAAATCCCAAATGTTTGTCTAATCTGTTGATTAATTCTATAGAATCTATGTGCTCAAGTTGCTCAGCAATGTCGTGAACTTCGTCCCATTTAAAATTTAGATTAGTTACTAAAAATGTTTCCCACAAACGATGTTTTCTAATAATTTGTAAGGCAATTTGTTTTCCTTCTTTGGTTAATGTTACACCTTTATATTTGATGTAATTAACCCATTTTTTATCAGCTAACTTTTTAAGCATGTCAGTAACACTAGATGCTTTCATTGTTAAAGCTTTAGCTATCTCATTAGTGGAGGTTGAGCTTCCTTTAATGCTTAAGCTGTAAATGGCCTTTAAATAATCTTCTTCTGATCGACTTCTCATAATGAATTTGCTTCAAATATAAACTAATTTAGACTAGACTAAAAAAAAGTATTAGATTAGCCGAAAAATTAATTATTTAATTTGATTCTTTATTTTAAATATTTCCTAAAATCAGTCTTTTTGTTTGCAATGCTGCTGTTATTTAACTTTAGCTATTCTCAACAATATAAGTTTAGTGGAGTAATTTTAGATGAAAATGGAAATTCTGTTCCGTACGTAAATTTGTTAGATTCAATAAGCCTTTCAGGAACTTCTGCTAATTTTGAAGGAAATTTTGAACTTTTTTTAGCTAAAGGTTTTTATGTTTTTAAACTTTCAAGTGTTGGCTTTTCAGACAAATTAATAAATGTTGAATTAAATTCTGATACAAATTTTGTGTTTAAACTAATTAGAGCTGAAGATTTTTTAGAAGAAGTAGTAATAAGTGGAACTTTGTCTGAAATATCTAAAAGAGAATCCCCAATTCCAATTGAAGTTTATTCTGCAAATTATTTAAATAAAGTTCCTGTTCCTGGCTTGTTAGAAGCTACTCAGAATATTAACGGTGTACGTCCTCAACTTAACTGTGCTGTTTGTAATACAGGAGACATACATATTAACGGTATGGAAGGCCCATACACTATGGTTACTATTGATGGTATGCCCATTGTTGGTGGTTTGTCATCCGTTTATGGTTTGCAAGGTATTCCAAATAGTCTTCTTCAAAGAGTGGAAGTGGTTAAAGGCCCAGCTTCAACTTTATATGGTTCAGAAGCTGTTGCGGGTTTAATTAATGTAATAACTAAAGATGTTGAATGTGCTCCTAAAATTTCGTTTAATATTTCATCAACTTCTTGGAGAGAAATTCAAACAGATTTAATGTTTAAGTATGCTGAAAACAAAAAGATAAGTGGAGTATTTGCTGCTGACTATCATAATTATTCTAAACCAATCGATAATAATGGGGATAATTTTACAGACTTAACACTAAAGGATAGAATTTCAATATTTAATAAGTGGAGTGTTAACAGAAAAGATAAAAAGAAATCTATTTTTTCAGCTAGATATCTTTATGAAGACAGGTGGGGCGGTGAAATGCAATGGAATAATAGTTTTAGAGCAGGAGATAGTATATATGGAGAATCTATTTTCACAAATAGAGTTGAATTGATTGGCAAACACGAATTACCTGTAAATGAAGACGTTGTATTGAGCGGCTCATTTAGCTATCATGGGCATGATTCTAGATATGGTTTGGTTAAATATGTCGCAAATCAACAAATTGCTTTTGGTCAATTGGTTTGGAACAAAAAAATTGGTAAGAGCCATAACCTTGTGAATGGTTTAGCTGTTAGGTATAGTTTTTATGATGACAATACACCTGTTACATCAGCTTTTGAAAATGGAATCCAAAAAAATGAACCAAACAAGTGGTTGTTGCCAGGTTTGTTTTGCCAAGATAATGTAACTCTTTCAAAAAAAATGAATATTCTTTTGGGTTCAAGATTAGATTACCATTCTATTCATGGTTTAATTTTTTCTCCAAGATTAAATTGGAAATGGAGTCCTTCCTCTTATGTTTTTAGGTTTGGTTATGGAAATGGTTTCAGAGTGGTAAATGTCTTTTCTGAAGATCATGCAGCTTTAACAGGTGCTAGAGACGTAATAGTTAGTGAGGGTTTGAATCCTGAAAAGTCTAATAATTTAAATCTTAACATAGAAAAAACAATATTCACACCTTGGACTAAAATTTCTTTAGACGCTTCTTTATTTTACACTTATTTTTCCAATAAAATTATTCCAAACTACTCTAATGATAGTCAGATTAGTTATTCAAATTTAAATGGATATGGTGTTTCAAGAGGTATTTCATTAAATGCGAAATTCATTTTTAATATTCCTTTAAGAATTAACCTAGGTACTACTTTGTTAGATGTTTATTCCATGCAGTTAAATGAAGAGGCTAATTTAATTAAAGAAAACCAGCTATTTACTGAACCATATTCTTGTACATGGTCTTGCTCTTATGATTTTAAAAGAGTGGGAATGACAATAGATTATACAGGTAATCTTTATGGTCCTATGCACCTTCCGATTGTAGAAAATGATTTTAGATTACCTCAGTCATCTCCTTTTAGTATAATGAATATTAAAATAGCTAAAGATTTTGATAAAGGATTTAATGTTTATGCAGGTATTAGAAACCTATTAAACTATACCCCTCCAGCAAATTCAATTTTAAGAGCTCATGATCCATTTGATAAATATGTTGATGACGAGTTAGATAATCCAAATAATTATTCATTTGATCCATCTTATATTTACACTTCTTTTCAGGGGATTACTTTTTTTGGAGGAATTAAATATGTTTTCAATTGATTTGTTTTGAATAAGACCACTCTTCAAAACTAAACCCCCATCTCTCATTTATAGCTATTAATTCTTGCTCTGATAGTGTATTGAATTTATTTTTCTTGTAATCTTTTATTGAAGACAAGTATTTTATAATATTTGGTTTTACTTTTTTAAAATCTCCTAAATCTAAGTGGTTGTAAATTTTTTCTATTGAATTTATTGGATGATTTGAGAGCTCATTATAGCTAATTTCAATGTGATTTTCTTTTGGTATTTCATTTCTATCTGAAATGTATTTTTTCAAAGTGTTTTCATAGCAATAAAGAACCCTTTCTTTTATTTCTTCTTGAGAGAATTCTTGTAAAAATTGTGACTTAATAGTTTTGTTGTATAAATGAATATTTGATTGATAAACATCATAAGGATTTCGGTGAATGAAAATGAATTTTGCTTTTGGGTAGAGCTTAAGTAGAACTTTAATTCTTGCAGTATTGTGTGGGTTTTTAAGTAATAATTTTTTGTTTTCTCCATGATATAAAGCTATTTGACAGAGCATTTTGTGGTATACTTTTTTCCAAGCTTTAATTTCGTTTTCTTTTGTGTTTTTAAAAACATTGTATTTGTCAAAATAATTTAAATTATGAGGGAAAAAGAAAGTTTGCATGCCACTTTTTTCAGTAAGATTTGTTAACGGATGTTCTTCTTCTGTTGGAGCTGATGCATCAATTTTAATGTTGTCTTGGGGTCTTGTTGAGGGCATGAAATAATTTAAAACAGGCCTCATGAAAGTTTTTGAAACAAATGCTACGTTAAAGAAAAATGCTTGAAAAGCTTCTAAATAGCTAAACTGATTATCTTGAGCTAGTAGATAATGTAAATGGGTTGTTCCGCTTCTCCAATGGCCAATTACAAATACAGGTTGATTGTTTTTTAAATCTACTTTTGAAAGCTTGAAAAATAAATAAATAGTTTGTAACCATCTAAATGGGGAAGAAGCTATAATGAATAAAACTATTTTGGTTCTCATTTTCCTTCTTTTAGAAGAAAGTTTGTTTTGCATTCTAAGCTTTATCCATAGAGTTAGACTTGAAATGAATAATTGATGTTCTTGTATTTCCTCTTTACTCATAAATCAAACATTATTTTCCTTGTTCCTTAAAATTAAAAAAACCTGACCATTTGAATTGTTTTTTTGTAGATTTGCCGCATTAAAATTTAAAAGATTTATTAAATCTTATTACTAATTATAATTTTTTAAAATGAATATTTATGTAGGTAACCTTAATTATAAGGTTCAAGAAGAAGATGTTAAAGATGTCTTTGAAACTTATGGAGATGTAACATCAGTTAAGTTAATCTCTGATAAAATAACAGGAAGAGCCAAAGGTTTTGGTTTTGTTGAAATGTCTAATGACCAAGAAGCTCTTGATGCAATCGAAAACTTAGATGGACACCAATTAATGGAAAGAGAAATGCGTGTTAATCAAGCTAAGCCTAGAGATAACTCATAAAATAACTAAAATGAAAGTTGAATTAAATAAAAACGTATCTGTGCATTATACAGGTAAATTAAAAGATGGAAGTGTTTTTGACTCTTCTGTTGATAGAGAACCTCTAAGTTTTACTGTTGGAGAGGGTAAATTAATTCCAGGTTTTGAAAATGGAATTGTAGGAATGCAGGTTAACGAAAAGAAATTAATAGAAATACCTAGTAACGAAGCTTATGGTGATGTTAGAGATGAATTAATTCAAGAAGTTTCTAAATCAAACTTACCAAAAGAATTAAGTCCAGAAGTAGGTATGCAATTACAATCTAATGCTGAAGATGGTAGCACTTTACTTGTAACTATTGTGAAAGTAGAAGACGAGTCAGTAGTAGTTGATGCAAATCATCCTTTAGCTGGAAAAGATTTAATTTTTGATATTGAAGTTGTAGATATTAAATAAGAATTATTACCAAGTTTTTTAAAGGCCCATTACGGGCCTTTTTTATTTGCCAATAATTTTTAATTCTACTCTTCTGTTTTTAGCTTTTCCTTTAGGGCTTGTATTTGGGGCAAGAGGTTTAGATTCTCCATAACCTTTAGCTTCTAATCTGCTGGTGTTAACTCCTTTATTGTTTAAGTAGTTTACAGCTGATTGAGCTCTACCTTCAGAAAGAGTTTGATTAAAAACATCGGAACCATCACTGTCCGTGTGTCCTGCTAATTCTATTCGAATTGTTGGGTTCTGATTCAAGAAATCTACTAATTGATCTAAGATTCTAAAAGAGCGTTCATCAAGAGCATTGTTCCCAGTTTTGAAAAGTAAATCTTCTACAATTATACTCTTTCCAACTTCAATTGGTGAGAGCAAAATCACTTGCTTCAAATCTTTCGCTTCTTTCGCTTCAATTTTAATTTTTTGATTAAAATATCCTTCTTTAGTTACCAGGATTTCAAATTTATTCCCTATTTCTAAAGGGTAGAACTCTGGTGGGAAGTTGTTAATAGCAATTAAAGAATTCTCTTGATTTTCTGGGTCTGTAAGGTTTATAGCCATTACTGTACTTTTAATTGCTTTTTTAGTTGTTTCATCTAAAACTATTAATTGTAATTGGGTAGCAATAACTTCGGGTTTTGTTTTAGAAACATACATTGTTTTACTAAGTGTTCCGTACTTATCATATCTTAATTCCAGTACAGCGTTTTCATAACCATCGGCATTCAATGAAATTGTATGTTTTTTACCGCTTTCAAGTTCTGTTAATAATTTGTTACCAGTTCCAATTTCTTTTTGCTCTCCTGAATTTTGATCTACTAGTGTAATGGTTACATTAACAGGTTCATTAGTTTCTTTATCAAGAATATCTAATTCGAGGTCAAATAATCTAATTGTTTTGGATAGGTAAATCTTTTGAGTTTTAGACTCATCAGAGTTATTCATTACAGAAATAGTATCTGTATCGTATTTATCTTTAGAAATGAATAGCTGGTACTCATCTTTTTGATTCAGCGCTAAATTACTCTTAGAAAGATTGTTGAATAATTCTCCAGTTTCATTTGTAGAAATGTTCTTGAATTGTGCATTTGCTTCAATTAATTCTTTTGTATCTGCATCGTAAATTTCTAAGATGAAATCAAATGTTTTTATTTTGTCTACTTGCTTAATTTTATAATTAAGAAATAATTCGAATGATCCTGTACTTGTGTTTAATGGATCTGCTATTGAAGAGGTTGTAAAGTCATAAGTTAAACCAATATCCATCTTGTTTGACAGGTATTTTAAGCTAATAATAGCAGCATCATTTAATCTGTAAAACCCTCCAATACCAATTGCAGCCTTTTTTTGAGAATCTTTAGCTAAATCATAAATAAAGTCACTTCCTAATACAACATGAGCCATTCCCCCTTGTAACATCACTAATGCCTTTGGACCAATTGCAAACTCACCAAACCCAATGTTTCCTCCACCTGTAATTGCTATTCTCATTGGCATTCTAAAATCTTCTACTAAACTCAAATCTTCTGAACTAGAAACAGGTTGATTTATGTTGAAACCTGTTACACCAACATAATATTTGTTGTTACCTAGAGAATCTTTCGAAAACCAAGTTAATGATGGGGTGATCTCAATACCATTGACTACTGGGTTGTTTACATTTTCACCAAAAGGAGAGCTAGGATCATAGTAACCGTTTATAAATTGCGATCCTGTACTAACAGAGCTTAAATCTGTAGCTCCATTAAAATAGCCAACTTTTAAACCTGCAGCTAAATAATTTAAATTATCAAACTCGAAATTATAGGCTCCTGTTAAAGCAAACTGATTGTTTGTAATGGAACCTCCATCACCTAATCTTTCATTAATAAATGAAATGCCAACTGTAGCTATTTTCTTATTGCTATTGGCTTTTTTAATAGGGTAGAAACCTTCAAATTGAGAGGTGCTAAATGGTCGAACAATACTCATCCATTGACTTCGATGAATCATCGTTAAATTAATGTCATCAGACATACCTATTGCTGATGGATTTGCAAGTGAAAATGAACGGTCGAAGTTGGAGAAAAAGGCATCTTGACTTATAGTTGTTAAGCTAATAAGAAGAAATGCTATGATGAGATTAAAATTTTTCATGTTTTTTCAGTTATTAGTTTAACGTTTTAATAATATACTTCCAGAGGATTTTAAATTGTCTATCAAGCTAAAATCAACTGCATTTCCATTAGAGTCGTTTGCGATAAGCGTCCATAAGTAAACACCAGTAGGTTGGTCTATGTTGTTGAACTGGCCATTCCATCCTTCTGATTTAAGAATAGATAAACTTGTAGTTGAATAAACCACCTCTCCCCATCTATTATAAATTTGAAATAAAATTTCTTCCGAAAGACCATTTCCATATAAAAGTAAGACATCATTTTTGCCATCATTGTTAGGAGTGAACATGGTTGGTAGAAATAAATTGTTTTGAATTTGAGTAACTATAATTGTGTCAAATGCAATACATCCATTGGCGTCTGTAATTTGAACCCAGTATTCTCCAAATTCGTTTACTGTTTCTATTGAAGAGCTCCCACCGGTGGACCAATTGTAAGAACTAAATCCAGAGCCAGCATCTAAATCTATAAAATCGATTTCGTTTATACTTGTGTCTGGTCCGAGATTAACTACAGGATTTGAGAATAAATTAACACCTATTGAATCAGTAACAGAACAGTCATAATTATTAGTAACTGTTAACTCATATGTTCCAGAGTCTGAAATTGTAATCGATGAGGTGTTTTCTCCAGAGCCCCATAGGTAAGTTACAAATGGAGTAGTACCATCTATTACTAAAGAAAACCCGTCACATATTGTAGTGTCGTTTCCAAGGTTGAGTAATGGAAGAGGAGAAACGTCAATAGAATAAAAATCTGATCCAAGGCAAGAATTAATATCAGTTAAAGAAACAAAAACAGTGTCTCCTTGAATTAACAAATTTGTAGAAAAAGAATCTACTACACCAGTTTGAATTACCGAGCCATTTGAGTTTACAGACCAATCGTAATTTAATCCATTTTCAGCATAGAAAGTAACACTTTCACCTTCACAAATGGAATCTGCAGATGCAGAAAGGTTTGGTTCAGGTAAACCATAAATTTCAATTATAGCATTGCTAGAATTTGAAGCGTTGATACATCCTGCTAGTGAAGACCATGTGAGAGTGTATGTTTCTCCAGGTTGTCCAGTAAAAGTAGCGTTTGGGTCAGCATTATTAGAGAAGAAACCTCCATTTCCAGCACTAACAGACCAAGTTCCATTTCCTGTAGCGTTAAGCCCTATAACAGAGTCGCAAACGGCATCGTCACTTCCAGCGTCA
>JAQWSL010000045.1 GCA_029243225.1 Flavobacteriales bacterium | reverse complement strand
TTTTACTTAATGTTTCTTTGGTAAAGCTTAAATTTCCAGACCAGTTAATTATTTTATCAATTCCACTTTGTGTAAATACAATAGCATGAAAAGTTAGAGCGAACAATAAAGGGATATCAATGTTTTTGAACATAATGAGTATAAAATTAAGGTTTTGAATTAACTCCCAAGACCAGGTGCACAACAAATATCGTTGACAAAAATTAATTTATAGACAAAATTGATAAAAATTGACGAACTAGCCATAATGAAAATCCATTTGATGATGCTCGCGCCATTTTTCAAATCAAATAGGATGTGAATAGTGGAGAAAACAAATAGAACTATTAGAAATATTAGAGGGGGGTAGTATTCAAAACTTTGAGTAAAATTTCCTTTAAATAAATCTATAATAGCGCGCTGCATGCCGCACCCCGGACAATCTAGTCCGAAAGTTTGTTTATAAAAGCATGGCAACATATGATTTTCCAGCCATTCACTCATTTGAACTAATAATACATACCTGGATATCCACTACCCATCAGCATTGCTCCTTGGAATATCCAGCTAAATATGCACATTATGAAATATAGGATGCTAAGAACTAATCCAATTATTCCACATATTTTACCAGCGTTCATGTTTTTTTGAGACGATTCAGTATAATTATCTGGATTTAAATTGTAGAGTTCATTTGCCTTTTTCACCATAATTAAACAGATTATTCCGCATATCAAACCTGGCAACCCATAGCAACAACAAGTTACTATTGATGCTATTCCAAGTACTAAAATAGCTGTGGAATTTGGTAAGGCTTCTTGATTAATAACCGTATTCGTATTATTGGAAGGAGCCTGGCTTTGATTGCCTTCTAAATCATGTGAGCTATTTTCATCCATTTGTCTGTATTTAGTATCTAAATATAAATAATATATTTGTAATAATATATATAAAAAACCAAATCATTTAAAAATTTAAACCTTTGTACCAAGGTGGGAGTCGAACCCACACGCTCAAATGAACAATATGCCCACAAACTAGCCTGTTCTACCAACTCCAGCACTTTAATATGTGCTTAAAAAAATAATCACATCTTTCTTAAAATCATTAATCCATCCCTAACTGGAAGCAAGAGGTTTTCAATTCTTGAATCAGCATGCACTTTTGAATTAAAAGCTATGATTCCTTTAGTCTCCATATCATTAGGAGCAACTTCATGAAGAACTTTACCACTCCACAAAACATTATCTACAATAATAAAGCCACCCTTTCTAACTTGATTTATCACTAAGTCAAAATAGGCACTGTAGTTCTCCTTATCAGCGTCTATGAAAACTAAATCCCAAGTCTCATATAATGTCGGAATAACTTCAAGAGCATTTCCAAGTAAAAATTTAATTTTTGAATTGTAATCAGATTTTTCAAAATATGAGCGTGTAAAAGGCTCTAATTCTTTGTTTAAATCTATTGTAATTATTTCACCATCAACAGCCAACCCTTCTGCTATAGAAAGAGCGCTATAACCAGTATAAGTTCCTATCTCTAAGACTCTTTTAGGGTTTATCATATACGAAAACATACTCAACACTTTACCTTGTAAATGTCCAGACAACATTCTTGGCTGAAGAATTTGAACATGTGTTTGACGATTTAACTCCTTTAATAAATCATTTTCCTGACTGGAATGATTTAATGCATAGTTTTCAATTTCTTTATCAATAAAATCCATTAGCAAAAGTTTACAAATTATTTAGATTTAGAAGTAAAGAAAATGACACCACTTCAATTATTTAATTGCTGTTTTACAACAGAAGATATTAAACTCCCTTCTGCTTTACCTTTTAACTTCCCCATTACAGCACCCATCACCTTACCCATATCAGAAGGCCCAGTAGCACCCAACTGAATAACAACTTGCTTTACGACTTCAACAACTGCATCTTCATTCATCATTTCAGGCAAGTATTGAGCAATAATTTTAGCTTCTTTTTCTTCAACAGATGCCAAATCAATTCTGTCTTGTTCGTTATATATTTTTGCAGCATCATTGCGTTGTTTATACAATTTTTGAAGTACTTTAAAACCAACTTCTTCTGTAACAGAACCACCCGCACCTTCCTTTGTCATCTCGAGTAATAAAGCAGCTTTAACGGATCTTAAAGCTGCTAATTTTTCTTTTTCTTTCGCAAGCATTGCTTGCTTAATGTCTCCATTAATTTTTTCTAATAAACTCATACTAATCTACGTTATCGTGCAAAAATGAATTATTCCCATTTAAACCTAAATTATTCTTTGAATCGTCTTGATTACCAAGTGTGAATTTTGAAACACTAGAATCATCAGATCTAGGGAAATCATCTAATTGAATATTTCTTCTTTTATATGCAGGCTCATTTTCAAGCTCTGTAATTCCCATTGGTGATTTCATTTTTTGAGATTCCTTTTTAATTCTATTTAAACGCTGTTCTGTCAACTCTTTATTCTCTTCAACAGAAGGTTCATGATTATTTTCGGGCGCTGAAGATTCCATATCCCAAGACTGATCTTTAGAAACAACGTCTTCTTTTTCGACCTCTTCATCTTCTAAATAAAAACGAATCTTACCATCAGAACTTGGCTCAACAACATCATCATTTTCTTGAATCTCATTTGAAGAAACTGAAATTGGCTCTGTAATCTCGCTTACCTCTTCTTCTAAATTAAATTTCTTGATAACAAAAGGTTCATCTTCTTCAGAAAGTTCTTGATTACTCTCCTCAAAATCAGTTTTTGTTGATTCAATTGGAGATTCAATTGGCTGGGTTATCATTGTTGGATGATGATTATCCTCTAAATTTAACATGGTCTTTTCAGGTTGTCTTTCAGGTAATCCAGTATTTGGCAAGGTTTTAAACCCAGTTGCAATAATTGTAACACAAAGCTTTTCGTCTAAATCTTCATCATGTCCATGCCCCCAAATAACATCTGCAGTACTTCCGGCTTCTTCCTGAATATAATCTGTTATTTCAGTAATTTCATCCATTAACACTGCGTTCTTACCATAAGTAATGTTTAACAGAACATATTTAGCTCCATTAATGTTATTATCATTAAGTAGCGGAGAAGCCAAAGCACTTTCTACACACTTAATTGCTCTATCCTCACCATCAGCCTCTGAAGATCCCATAATTGCAACACCACTATCTTTCATGACAGTATTTACATCATTAAAATCTACATTAATTTGACCTGTTACGGAAATAACCTCAGCTATTCCTTTTGCTGCTATAGCTAAAACATCATCAGCCTGTTCAAATGCATTAATCAGAGATAAGTTCCCGAATTTCTCTCTTAATTTATCATTATTAATAATTAATAAAGTATCTACAGCATCTCTCATCTTTTCAATACCCATTTCAGCTTGATTTCTTCGTTTCTTTCCCTCAAAAGTAAAAGGAACAGTAACAATACCTACAGTAAGTATCCCTAATTCTTTAGCCGCTTGAGCTATTACTGGTGCAGCACCTGTTCCAGTTCCTCCTCCCATTCCTGCTGTGACAAATACCATTTTGGTATTAGTTTCTAGGATAGCCTTAATGTCATCAAGATTTTCAATTGCTGCATTTTTACCAACATCTGGAATTGAACCTGCTCCTCTTCCATCTGTCAAACTTTGACCAAGCTGGATTTTAACTGGAACTGGACTCATATCTAAGGCTTGATGATCAGTATTGCAGACAATAAAATCAACACCTTTTATTCCTTGTCTATACATGTGGTTCACAGCATTACTGCCTCCGCCACCTACTCCTATCACCTTTATTATCGATGATTGGTCTTTTGGTAAATCAAATTTCATCATAACATTATTTTTAATTGTTTCTATTTATTATTCTACTTTATCGTCAAAGAAAGTTTTTATTTTCTCAAAGAAACTTCCCTTATTTTTTTGTGAATGTGTTCTTGTACTTATTTTTTCTTGTCTTGATTTAAGCATGTCAAACTGCTCAAAGCCTTTAGCTACTAAACCTACACCAGTTGCAAAAAGCGGAGAGGTAACATTAATATTTGTATTAGAGCTTAAGTGCTCATTCGGGTATCCTATTCTAGAATCCATTCCAGTTATGTATTCAAAAAGTTGATTAATGTGCTTTAATTGAGAACCACCACCAGTTACTACAATACCACCAATTAATTTCTTCTCAAATCCAGAATTTTTTATCTCATAATAAATGTGTTCAGAAATTTCTGTAATTCTAGCATTTATAATATTAGAAAGGTTTCTAACTGAAATTTCTTTAGGATCTCTTCCCCTAAGGCCAGGAATACATACTATTTCATTTTCCTGACTATTTTGTGTTATTGCAGCTCCAAACTTTGTTTTAAGCAATTCAGCTTGTCTATGCATTATAGTACAACCCTCTTTAATGTCCTCTGTAATAACATTTCCACCAAATGGAATTACAGCAGTGTGCCTAATTATCCCATCTTGAAAGATTGCAATGTCAGTTGTACCACCACCAATATCAACAAGAGCAACTCCAGCTTCTTTTTCTTCATCGCTCAATACCGCAGATGAAGATGCTAATGGTTCTAATATAAGTTCTGCTACTTCAAGTCCTGCCTTACTTACACATTTAAAAATGTTCTTTGCTGCTGCTATCTGCCCAGTTATTATGTGAAAATTAGCCTCTAATTGAACTCCTGCCATACCAATTGGATCTTTGATGCCCTGTTGCCTATCGACAATATATTCTTGAGGAAGCACATGGATAATTTCTTCTCCTGGAAGCATAACTAATTTATACATATCCTCTATTAATTCATCCACATCTTTCTGAGAAATTTCTTCATCAAAATTATCTCTTGTAATCATTCCTCTATGTTGCAAGCTTTTAATGTGTTGCCCTGCAACACCAACATTTACAACTTTAATTTCAACACCAGACTTCGCTTCAGCTTCTTCTACAGCCATACGAATTGATTGAACTGTTTTCTCAATGTTTGAAACTACACCTCTAGTAACTCCAACACTGGGAGCCTTACCAACTCCTAATATTTCGATTTTTCCGTGATCGGTTTTGCGGCCTACCAAACAAGCTATTTTTGTGGTACCGATGTCTAAGCCTACTACTATTTCTGGTGCATCCATAATTTATTTTTTTATCTTTTTGAACATACAATTTGATCGTTATACATAATGTTGAGTGTATCATAAAGGTTTAATTCCTTTATGTTAATTCCTTTTGTATAAAAGCTTTTAAGCTTATAGAATTTTTCTTTAATATTTTCAGGAGCTCCAAACATAACTCTATGGTTTCCTATTCTAGGGATTAGCTCGAAATGACCCTTTTTATTACAATAAATTTGAACAATTTGAGCTGCTAAAAACTCATCATTATTTATAACTTGAGCCATCTCATATATTCCATTAAGTATTACATCTTCTTGAGTATTACTTATTTGTTTATTTATTGGACTAAATTGATTACCATATTTTATTGATCCGTTAAAAACAGGAACTCTTGCAACATAGTTATTACTTAATGCCATTACCTTCCCTTCTTTATCAATATAATAACTTAAATACCCATTTTCATGTAAGACTCTTGCTATTGGAGTTCTTTGTTTAATTTCAATAAAAAGTTCTCCCGAATTATAAAAAAACACTTCTGCATTTTTTGTGCCTGAAAATTCATTAATAATTTTCTCTACTCTGTTACAATCTAAATTCTCCTCTTTCTCATCATTTTCTTTCACACCAATGTCACTTAATGTTCTTATTACTTGCGACTTAGTGATAAATGAATGTCCGTTTGACTGATCAATATTTACATTTATTTTTTTCAGTTGAATCGACTGATAATTTGAATCAACAAAACTTAAAAGAATTACAGCACTTATCAACAGTAGTGACCACATCAGTATGTTAAACACCTTTTTCAATTGACACTAATTTTAGAATTTAACATGGAATTAATTGGAGAAACTAATTCATTAATATCTCCAGCTCCAAGAGTTAGTAAAACTTCCAAAACTCTATTCTTTAATTCTGGTATGAGCTCTTTTCTATTCACTAACATTTTATTTTTACAGCTTATTTTTTCAAGTAAAATACTTGAACTTACACCTGGGATTGGTAGCTCACGAGCTGGATAAATATCTAAAAGTATTACCTCATCTATGATTGAAAGACTCTTTCCAAAATCATTCAAGAAATCTTTTGTTCTTGAATACAAATGAGGCTGAAAAACAACGGTAATTTTTTTATTAGGGAAAAGATCCTTAACAGAACTTAAACAAGCATCTATTTCCTTTGGGTGATGTGCATAATCATCAATATAAATAAGTGAATCAGTCTTTACTATGTATTCAAACCTTCTTTTAACTCCTTTGAATGTTGAAAAGGAATGTTTAATAGTTTCTATGTCTATGCCTAATTCTAAACCAAGTGCAAAAACGGCAACAGCATTATGAATATTATGTCTCCCTTGAATGCCTAATTGAATATTTTGAATTAAATCACTTCCAAAAGCTAAATCAAAGTATTGAGCACCAGCTTCAACTCTTTGGTTAACAATATTATAATTAGCTGTTTCATTCTCACCATATGTTGTTTTAGAAGTCCTATTAATCTTAACACCGTAACTGCTAATTAAACTTCCCTTTTGCGGAATTAAGTCAACAAATTCTTGAAAACTCTTTAACACATTCTCTTCATCACCATAAACATCTAAATGATCAGCATCAATTGAAGTTAAAATAACAACATCTGGTGATATATGTAAAAAGGAACGATCGTATTCATCAGCTTCAACAACTACATATTTTGAATTTGAATTCAGTATGAAGTTTGAATTATAATTTGTTGCAATTCCTCCAAGGAAACCCGTACAACCCAATTCAGAAGACTCTAACATATGAGCAACGATACATGAAGTTGTTGTTTTACCATGAGTTCCAGCAACTGCAATACAGTAACTATCTTTCGTTATAACACCTAACAACTCTGCTCTTTTAATCAACCTTATTGAAGCACTTTTAAAATACAATAACTGTGTGTTTTTTTCTGGTATAGCCGGAGTGTATACAACTAAATCTAATGAATCTAAATTTTTTATTTTTTGAAGTTCATCTACATAATGAATAGTTGCCCCTTCATTGATTAAATTATTGGTGATACTTGACTCAGTACGATCATATCCACTGACTGACACTCCCTTACTTAAAAAATATCTAGCAAGATTACTCATACCTATACCACCAATGCCTATAAAGTGAATGCTATTTATATTATTTAAATTCAATTATCTACTATCAATTTTTTAATTTCTAATACAATTTCTTTAGCTGCATTAGGTTTAGCTAACTTTTTAATATTTGTTGACAACTCTTTACAAAAGCGCTCATTATCAACTAATTCAAGAGCTAATTCAACTAATTTCGTGTGTGAATCGACATCATTTACATGTATAGCTGCCTTTTTATCAACAAGTGATTTTGCATTCTTTGTCTGATGATCTTCAGAAACGTTAGGTGAAGGCACTAAAATAACTGGCTTACCAACTATACACAATTCACTAACTGAAAGGGCTCCAGCACGGGAAATTATCACATCTGAAACAGCATAAGCAAAATCCATTTTTCTTATAAACTCTTGAGGGAAAACATTCAAACACCCTTCCCTTTCAACAGCACTCTTCATTGAAGAAAAATAATAACTTCCTGTTTGCCAAAGTAGTTGCACATTGCATGCTTTTATTTGTTTTAACTTATCCTTTATACTTTCATTTATAGTCCTTGCGCCAAGGCTTCCTCCAATAATTAAAATTGTTTTTAAATTAGGGTTTAAACCAAAATGTGTTAAGGAAAGTGCTTTTTTAGCAGTTGTATTTAAAATATCGTTGCGTACAGGGTTTCCAGTTAATACAATTTTTTGCTTGGGAAAAAACACATCCATACCATCATAAGCAACACAAATCTTTTTTGCATTTTTTGCTAAAAGTTTATTTGTAAGGCCTGCATATGAATTTTGTTCTTGAATTAAAGTTGGGATTCCTAATTTACCAGCAACTCTCAATGTAGGCCCACTAGCATACCCACCAACGCCTATTACAATATCAGGATTAAATTCTTTTATTATTTTTTTAGCATCGCTTAAGCTTTTCAATAATTTAAATGGGAAAAATAAATTTTTTATTGTTAATCTTCTTTGAAGACCAACTATTTCCAATCCCTTAATTTTATAGCCAGCCTCTGGAACTTTTTTCATTTCCATTTTACCCTTAGCACCAACAAATAAAATTTCTGAGTCAGGATAATTCACCATAAGCTCATTGGCTATAGCAATGGCAGGAAAAATATGTCCTCCAGTTCCTCCACCACTTATGATAAATTTATAACTCATACTAAAACTGTTTTATCGGAATAAATTGTTCTACTTACATTTAAAATTATGCCTAACGATAAACAGGTAAATAAAATAGAAGTTCCTCCCATACTAAGTAATGGCAGGGGTTGACCTGTAACAGGCAGCAAATTAACCCCAACACCCATATTAATCATCGCCTGGAATACCAACAAGAAACCTAAACCAAAAGAAACATACCCTCCAAATTCACCTTCAGTTTTAGTCATGATTTTTATCACTCTAAATAATAAAATCAAATAAAGAAACATTACACCTATTCCCCCGATAATAGAACCAAATTCTTCAATAGAGGATGAATATATAAAGTCAGATTGTGCAGAATATAAATTGTTTTTAATATTACCTTTACCGGGGCCTTTGCCCTGTAAAAAACCTGTTGCTACTGCTCTTTTAGCAATTTGAGCTTGATAGTTTTCACCTTCGTTTCCAGATTCATAACTCGTTAATCTTTTGGTCCAGGTATCAACTCGAGGCAAAAAACCAGGAACTGCTAAATTAATTAGCAAAGCAAAACCGAACAACACAATTGCACCTCCCACAATTGAAAGCAAGTGCGTTAGTTTAGCACCAGCAACAAAAATCAAAATAAAACACACTACAAATAACAAGGCGGCAGTTGAAAAATCTGCAGGTACAATTAATACACATATTAAAATTACTGGCCATACAATAGGTACAATACCTTCTTTAAAATCTTTTATATAGTCCTTTTTAAGAACCACCATTCTTGCCACATAAATCACACAAACCACCTTTGCTAAATCTGATGGTTGAAAACCCATAATCCATCTTGAAGCATTTCCTTTATTCACTCCAAATATTAATGTTACTAACAACAATAAAACAGAGACATATATTCCTAATTGAGATAACCTTGAAAAATATTTATAATTAAAAAATTGCAGATATACAATCATCACAATTCCAACTATTAAAATAATGGCGTGTTTAAACAGGTATGGAGTGGCATCTCCATCCATTAACCTGTATGCCAAATTGGAACTCGAGCTATAAGCCATTACAATTGAATACAATGAAAGAAGGATAATTATGGTCCAAATAACCTTGTCCCCTTTTAAATATTTCTCAAGAATTTTTTGCACTATAACAATTCATTTACAATTCGAATAAATTCATCTCCTCTATGTTTGTAATCTTTGAATGATCCATAACTAGCACAAGCTGGAGAAAACAAAACAGCATAGCCTTTCTTGCTCCATTGATTTGCAATATCAATTGCATCAGACAGCTCATTTTTATATGCATAACCATCAACTACACTACTTAGAGAATATTTCACAGCAGTATCATATTTCCCATAACAAACAATCTTACAAACCTTAAGTCTTACCAACTTCTCAATTAAAGAAAAATCGCGCGATCTTTCATTTGAACCTACTATCCATATTATGGGTTTCTGTAACATTTCTAGTGAGTAACAAGTAGATTCAAGATTTGTAGCTTTTGAATCATTAATCCATTCAACATCTTTATGATTTAGAATAGTTTGTAATCGATGCTCAACATCTGAAAATGAGACTCTTCCAGTTTGTCTATTAGCAATCAGCCTAGCAGATAAATTTTCAATTTTCTTTTTTTCCATATTAAACTGGTTTTTACAAAGCCTTTACAGCTCTTTTAAATTTGGTTCCTCTTTCTTCATAATTTTCAAACAAATCAAAACTGGCACATGCAGGTGAAAGCAATACAGAATATCCTTTTTTAGCTAGCTGATAGCTTATTCTAACAGCTTCTTCTGCAGAAGAAGAATTATGAATATTGTCTACTATTCCTCCAAACGAACGTTGTATCTTACGATTACTTTTACCCAAACAAACAATACCAACAACTTTCTGCTTAACCAATCCCTCAAGTATTGAATAATCATTTCCTTTGTCAACCCCTCCTACAATCCATATTGTAGGCTTTTGCATGCTTTCCAATGCATACCAAGTTGAATTAACATTTGTAGCTTTTGAATCATTAATAAAGTCAATTCCGTGAATTTTTGCTACAAACTCTAAACGATGTTCGACATTCTGAAAATCTGAAAGACTTTCTCTAATTATCTCTTTTCTAATTTCCAACACTCTAGATGCAATTCCAGATGCCATGGAATTGTATGTATTGTGTTTCCCTTGTTGTGCTAGTTCGTGTATAGACATAATGGTTTGTTTGGTTTTTATATTGATTTGTATTTGATTATTTTCTAATGAAGCTCCTTTTTCGATAGACTTTTCTATGGAAAATGGAAGATGGGTAGACGGAATTTTTCTTTTACTTATTTCTTTTTCAATCACATTATCATCTGAATTGTAAATGAAAAAATCTCCTTCTATTTGATTATTTACAACCTTAAATTTGCTATCTACATAGTTTTGGAAATTATTGTCATAGCGGTCTAAATGATCTGGAGTAATGTTTAATAAAATTGCAATATCAGCTTTGAAATCACACATATTATCAAGTTGAAAACTGCTTAACTCAATCACATAATAATCGTGATCAGATTCTGAAAGAACTTGAGCAAAACTATTTCCAACATTACCTACCGCTACAACATCTAATCCCGCATTGGAAAGAATATGTTGTAGCATAAGAGTGGTCGTTGTTTTACCGTTACTTCCAGTAATGCATATTTTTTTTCCTTTTGAGTACCTACTTGCAAATTCAATTTCTGAGATGACTGGAATATTACACTTGGCTAGCTCTTTAATTATCTGCACCTGATCAGAAATGCCAGGACTCTTAATAACTTCTTTTGAACTTAATATTCGATCAGTAGAGTGTCCGTTTTCTTCCCATTCGATATTTAATGCTTTTAATTGACTTTTATAATCTTCTTTAATAACTCCATAGTCAGAAACAAAAACTTCTAGGCCTTCTTTTTTTGCTAAGGCAGCAGCGCCTATGCCACTTTTTGCAGCACCCAAAATCGTTATTTGATTTTGTTGCGTCATCTTAATTTTAGAGTTACAATCGATAAAACAGCAAGGAGAATTCCAACTATCCAAAATCGAGCAACAATTTTAGATTCATGCATCCCTTTTTTCTGGTAGTGGTGATGTAAAGGAGCCATTAAAAACACTCTTTTACCCTCA
The DNA here is from genome assembly GCA_029243225.1 of Flavobacteriales bacterium. Classification (GTDB taxonomy): domain Bacteria; phylum Bacteroidota; class Bacteroidia; order Flavobacteriales_D; family Parvicellaceae. Next base: position 612 of record JAQWSL010000045.1, on the reverse strand, counting down.
CCAGATTTTCTTTTGGTGTATTTGAAGTATCCTACCTGTATCATTACAGATAAATTTTCAATGAGAAAAATTCCACAGATTACTGGAATAAGTAATTCTTTTCGAATTGCAATTGCAAAAGTTGCAATAATCCCACCTAAAGCAAGACTACCTGTATCACCCATAAAAACTTTTGCTGGATAAGAATTATACCATAAAAAACCAATGCAAGCTCCAATAAAAGCTCCAATAAATACTACCAACTCTCCTGAATTAGGTATATACATTATATTTAGGTAATCTGCGAAAATTGCATTACCTGATAGATACGCAAAAATGGCTAAGGTGGTGCCAATTATTGCAGAAGTTCCTGTTGCTAAACCATCTATTCCATCAGTTAGATTTGCACCGTTTGAGACATTAACAACAATTATAATAACAATAAGAATGAAAGCAATCCAAGTATATTCCCCTAAACCAAACCAACGATAATCAAATTCATTATTTTTAAAAAAAGGAATGGTTGTTTTAGTTGATTTAGATTCTACCCATTCAAATGAATTGTTCTGTGTTGAATTAACACTATCAATGGTTGTATTATTGATTTCTACTTTTTGCTGAACAACAACTTCA
>JAQWSL010000022.1 GCA_029243225.1 Flavobacteriales bacterium | reverse complement strand
AATTAATTAAACGAATTAGATAGGAGTAACCTTCTTAGATAATTAACTCTTATGAAATTACTTAGTTGCTCGCTAAAAGTGATTCCATTTTGTTAGAGTAAAAATCTTTCACTTCTTCTAACTGAACACTCTGCAAAACCTCATCAATAAATCCTACCATTAAAAGCTGAAGTGAAGCAGATTTACTTATACCCCTTGCTTGCAAATAAAACAATGCATCTTCATCTATTTGACCTGTTGTACTACCATGGCTACATTTAACATCATCTGCATATATTTCTAGCTCAGGTTTAGCATTTACAACTGCGTCATCAGAAAGCAATATGTTATTATTTTGTTGGTATGCCATAATTTTTTGTGCATCTTGATGAACAACAACTTTCCCATTAAAAACTCCTGTTGCTTTGTCGTTAATTATGCCTTTGTAACATTCACTAGAAAAACAATTAGGCTTAATATGTTCTAAATGTGTATGATTATCTATGTGCTCTCTATCTGATGGAGTAAATAAGCCGTTTAAATAAGTTGTGCAATTTTCACCCTCAACGAAAATATTTAATCCATTTCTAATTAGTTTACCTGCGCTAGAGAAGGTGTTTATTCTAAAAACACTTGAGTTTAATTGCCTAACATACTCAGAACACAAATGACTCTCTCCATTAACATTTTGAATTTTATCTATGCATAACTGGCTATTTTCTGCCAATTCAATTTCTGAAACGTGATTAGTGACACAGTCTTGATGTTTATTATTAATAAAGCTTTGAATAAGATTCATTTCTGCAAACGCATCAATTTGCACATAAACTCTAGTGTTTGAAAAAACATCACTTTCAGTATTAATGAAAATCAAATGCAATGGCTGGTTTAAAGCATTTTTTTTCTTCAAATGAATATAAAAACCTGATTGAAGATGTGACGCATTTAACAGAGAAAAAGGATTTTCCTTTTTATTAGAAATCTGACCTATTCTTTCAACTTTTTCTTTGCTTAGATTATCAAAAGAATTTATTGACAAACCATCTATATCCCCTACACAAGATAAATGAGTATTTATAACCCCATTTTCAACAACAAGTGTTGGGCATTTCATTTTAGGAAATGAAAATTCGTCCAATTTTAGATTTGGATTTATCTTGCCCGATTTATAAGGTTTTTTGAACAGTTGTGAAGTTTTAGTGTATTTCCAATCTTCAGATTTTCTGTTTGGAAATCCGATTTCATTTAATTTAACCTCTGCAGATTTAGCAAGGTTAGGAATCAAATTTGTTTTTTTAATATCCAACAAATCTAAAGAAGCTATTTGTTTTTTAACTGCCACTAAACTCATACTGCAAGTTCTTCTTTTATCCAATCGTAACCCTTTTGCTCCAATTCTAAAGCAAGCTCTTTACCACCAGTTCTTACTATTTTACCATCATAAAGGACATGAACAAAATCAGGAACAATATAATCTAGTAGACGTTGGTAATGTGTAATAACTAACGTTGCATTTTCATTTGATTTCAATTGATTTACACCGTTTGCAACTATTCTTAAAGCATCAATATCTAAACCTGAGTCAGTTTCATCTAAAATTGATAAAGTTGGTTCTAGCATAGCCATTTGAAAAATTTCATTTCTTTTCTTTTCACCACCAGAAAACCCTTCATTTACAGCACGATTTTTTAATTTATTGTCTAGTCCAACTAGTGTAGATTTTTCTTTAACCATAGAAAGAAAGTCTTTAGCTGATAAAGGATCTGATCCTTTATGCTTATTCCTCTCGTTCAGAGCTGTTCTTAAAAAGTTGACATTACTTACACCTGGTATTTCTACCGGATATTGAAATGCTAAAAAAACACCTTCCCAAGATCTTTCTTCTGGTGAAAGCTCAAGTAAATCTTCACCCATATAATCAACACTTCCAGATGTAACTTCGTATTCATCTTTTCCTGCTAAAACAGATGAAAGCGTACTTTTTCCAGATCCATTAGGGCCCATAATGGCATGAATTTCACCCTTGTTAATTTGCAAGTCAATGCCTTTAAGAATTTCTTTACCCTCTATTTTGCATTTAAGACCTTTAATATTTATAATGTTTTTATTCATAATTTTTATCCTACAGATCCTTCTAAACTAATTTCTAATAATTTCTGTGCTTCAACAGCAAACTCCATTGGAAGCTTATTTAAAACCTCTTTGGCGTAACCGTTTACAATAAGACTTATTGCTTTTTCTTCTGAAATACCTCTTTGTAAACAATAAAATATTTGATCTTCTCCTATTTTAGACGTTGTTGCCTCGTGTTCAATTTGAGCACTTGAATTTTCACATTCAATATAAGGGAAGGTATGTGCTCCACACCTGTCAGTCATCAATAAAGAATCACATTGAGAAAAATTCCTTGCTTTATCTGCACCTTTACCAATTCTAACTAATCCTCTGTAACTATTTTGACTAAACCCTGCAGAAATACCTTTAGATATTATAGTAGATTTAGTGTTTTTACCAATGTGAATCATTTTAGTTCCAGTATCTGCTTGTTGGTGATTATTTGTAACAGCAACAGAATAAAATTCTCCAACAGCATTATCCCCTTTTAAGATACAAGATGGATATTTCCAAGTAACTGCGGAACCAGTTTCTACTTGTGTCCAAGAGATTTTTGAGCGCTCATGACACAAACCTCTTTTAGTTACAAAATTAAAAACACCACCCTTACCCTGCTTATCTCCAGGATACCAATTTTGAACTGTTGAATATTTTATTTCTGCATCATCTAGTGCAATTAATTCAACAACTGCCGCATGAAGCTGGTTTTCATCTCTTTGGGGAGCTGTACAACCTTCCAAATAGCTAACATAACTTCCTTTATCTGCTACAACCAATGTTCGTTCAAACTGCCCAGTTCCAGAATCATTTATTCTAAAATAAGTTGATAATTCCATAGGGCAAGTAACACCTTTGGGTATATAACAAAAAGATCCATCAGAGAAAACAGCAGCATTTAAAGCAGCATAAAAATTATCTGTAGTAGGAACAACCGAACCCATGTATTTCTTCACCAATTCAGGATGGTTTTGAACAGCTTCTGAAAAAGAACAAAAAATAATTCCAAGTTCTCCGAGCTTCTCTTTAAAAGAAGTAGCAACAGAAACAGAATCCATAACAAAATCTACAGCTACACCTGAAAGCCGTTTTTGTTCTTCCATTGAAATTCCTAGCTTATCCATTGTTTTCCTTAATTCAGGATCTACTTCGTCAAGGCTAGCAAGTTCTTTCTTTTGTTTGGGGGCTGAATAATACGAAATATCTTGAAATTTAGGTTTTTCGTATTTGACATGAGCCCATTCTGGCTCAATCATGTTAGACCATATTTTGAATGCTTTTAAACGATAATCTAACAACCAATCAGGTTCATTTTTTTTATCCGAAATAAATCGAACTATATCTTCATTTATACCATTTGGTGCTTTTTCAGATTCAATATCTGTAACAAAGCCAAATTCGTATTCTTTATTCTCGAGGTCTTTCTTTAATTCTCCTTCTGTGTAAGTCATCTCAAAAAATTAAAGTGAAAAACTCTCACCACAACCACAAGTTCTATCAGCGTTTGGGTTAACAAAAACAAAACCTTTTCCATTTAAACCACCAGAATAATCAAGTGTTGTTCCAACTAAATACAAATAGCTTTTTTTATCCACTACCACTTTAACCCCATTGTCTTGAAATTCTTTATCTCCATCATTTAGATTATTATCAAATGTTAACTCATACATTAACCCAGAACAACCTCCACCCTTAACACCAACTCTAATAAAATGGTTAGCTTTTCCATCTTCTTGCATTAGACTAAAAGCTCTTTTCTTGGCACTTTCAGTTACTTGAATCATAATTTTCCTTATTTAGAATAATTTTAAACAGTGCAAATATACCTTAAAAATGGTATTAAAAAATGTTTGTTAATCTTAATTAAAAGAAATGCTAATAAGTATCTTTGTCAAATGGATAAAAACTTAAATAGTATTAGCGAACTAGGAGAATTTGGACTTATTAACAAATTAACCAAAGATATTGAAGTTAAGCACCAAACGACACATCTTGGAATTGGTGATGATGCAGCAGTAATTAATAATGGAAAGCTAGAAACTGTAGTTTCAACTGACATGCTTATAGAGGGAATCCATTTCGATATGGTTTTCACTCCACTAAAGCACCTTGGATACAAAACAGTAACTGTAAACATTAGTGACATATGTGCAATGAATGCTGTTCCAAAACAAATTCTTGTCTCTATAGGTATGTCAAGTAAATACTCTGTTGAAGCAATAGAAGAAATATATAATGGGATTAAACATGCTGCAAAAGTTTATGATTTAGATATTATTGGAGGAGACCTAACAACCAATCCATCTGGGCTTGCAATTTCAATTACAGCTATTGGCGAAGCTAAAAAAGAAGATCTTGTATATAGATCTGGTGCCAAAGAAAATGATTTAATTGTTGTCTCTGGTGATTTAGGAGGAGCATATATGGGGCTCAATGTTTTACAAAGAGAAAAAGAAGTTTGGAATTCAAATCCAAAAATACAACCCGATTTAGACGGTCATGATTACACTTTAGAAAGACAACTTAAACCAGAAGCAAGATTAGATATCATCACTCTTCTAAAAGATGAAGGTGTGAAACCAACCAGCATGATTGACATCTCGGATGGACTAGCATCAGAAATTATTCACATCTGCAAACAATCTAAGAAAGGTTGTCAACTGTTTGAAAATAAAATTCCAATTGATACCAGCACACATAAAACAGCAATTGATTTTAATATCAATCCTACCACTTGCGCACTAAATGGTGGTGAAGATTATGAATTGCTTTTCACAGTTGACATAAACGAATATGAAAAAATAAAAGCCAATAAGAACTTAACTGTGATTGGACACATTACCAATGAAGAAAGTGGGATTAATTTAATTACTAATGGTGAACAATCAACCCCAATTAAAGCTCAAGGGTGGGATCATTTTAAATAATTAAACTTTATAAGGTTTGTTGCTTTCGTTTACAAACTGAAAATCAACCATCCCTAATTTAGTGATTCCTCTAACCTGGATCCATTTCTTGTGTTTGATGAACCAACTTCTTTGAATACTCTTAACTCCCCTTTTCAAAAAAGCTTCTATGAAAGGATGAACATGAAGAATTATGGTTTTACTCTTCATTTCTTGAATTAAAAACTTCAAGCTGTTCTCTATTTCATCAATAATTAAAATTGAAGCTTGAACCTCTCCAGAACCATTACAAGAAGCACATACTTCAGCTGTTTTAATTTCAGTCTCAGGTCTAACTCGTTGCCTAGTTAATTCAATTACGCCAAATTTACTTGGAGGGATTACATTATGCTTTGCGCGATCCCCCTTCATAGCTTTTTTAAATTGCTCAGTTAATTTTTTATTATTTTCCCTAGCATACATGTCAATGAAATCAACTACAATGATTCCACCCATATCTCTTAAACGAAGAACTCTAGCTATCTCTTCAGCCGCTTCAATGTTTGTTTCTAAAGCGTTTTGCTCTTGATTTTGAGCCGTAGATTTTCTGTTCCCACTATTAACATCAACAACGTGCATTGCCTCTGTATGTTCAATAATTAAATATCCACCAGATGGCAAATTAACTTTCTTTCCAAAAGATGCTTTTATTTGCTTATTGATACCTGTGTCTTCAAAAATACCGACTTTACCTTTATAAAGTTTTACAATGTTTTCTTTTTCAGGTGCAATTGTCTTTACATAATTTTTTATTTCTTCAAAAAGCAATGGATCATCAACATGAATATTCGTGAAATCTTTATTTAAAATATCTCTTAGAACAGTCATTGCTCTGTTCATCTCTCCGAAAACCCTTTTGTTGGGTTTGGCTGTTTTTAGCTCTTTATATAATGTTTCCCATTTTGTTTCTAAATCTTTGAGATCTTGATCTAATTCTGCTACTTTTTGGTTCTGAGCTTCTGTTCGAATAATTACACCAAAATTCTTAGGCTTTATGCTTGTAATTAACCTTCTAAGTCTTTCCCTTTCATCTTGCTCTTTAATTTTTTGAGAAATGGAAATTTTATCCGAAAATGGAACCAAAACTAAAAACCTTCCAGCCAATGTTACTTCAGCACTTATTCTAGGCCCTTTAGATGAAATAGGCTCTTTTATAACTTGCACAGCCATGAGTTGCTTAGACGATAAATGGTCTTTCATTTTACCGTCCTTATCAATCTCAGCTTCTATTTTATTATATCCTAATTTAGCTGTTGACTGTTTCCCATTGAGGGTTTGTTGAACATATTTATTCATTGATTTAAACCTTGGGCCTAAATCGTGATAATGTAAAAACGCATCCTTTTCATAACCAACATCAACAAATGCTGCATTAAGACTAGGAACAATTTTCCTGATTTTACCTAAATATACATCACCTACATTAAAGTTGCTATCATCATCTTCTCGATGAATTTCTATTAATTTTTTCTCTTTTAATAGTGCTAAAACAACTTGTGCAGGTGTTGAATTTATTACTAATTCATATTGCACTTGAAATCCTCCTATAGATTACATGCAAAGCGATTATACTAAGTCATTTGCAAAGTATAAATTCCAAAACCTGTATTAAGAAAAAATTATTTCTTCTTTTTGTGACGATTCTTTCTAAGTCTCTTCTTTCTTTTGTGAGTAGACATCTTATGTCTCTTTCTTTTTTTACCGCTTGGCATAATTTATTAATTTAATTTTTTATACTAATTTACTTTCACCTTTTTCTTAACTCCTTCGATAAAGGTCTTTGAGGGCTTAAATGAAGGAATATTATGAGCAGGTATAATTAGAGTAGTATTTTTTGAAATATTACGTCCCGTTTTTTCAGCTCTTTCTTTTACTACAAAACTTCCAAAACCTCTTAAGTAAACATTTTCGCCTTTTTCTAAAGACAGTTTAATAGAGTCCATGAATGCTTCAACAGCTGCTTGAACCGCAATTCTCTCAACTCCTGTTTTGTCAGAAATATCTGAAACCAAATCTGCTTTTGTCATAATAGTTATTGTGTTTTAATTCAGTTATTTACGATTCAAAAATCGAATTTGTTTTTTATTTTTAAAACGGGAGACAAATATAATTTTATTTATTAAAGTCTGAAAAACATATTGATATTTTTATGTTTTTTTGCAACAAAGATTTTAGAATTGAACTTTAGCAATGAAATAACAGCTTGGTATGAAAATAACAAGAGAGATTTACCTTGGAGAAAAACCAAAGACCCATACCTGATTTGGTTAAGCGAAATTATTTTACAACAAACAAGAGTAGAGCAAGGGCTTTCATATTATTTAAAGTTTTCTTCCGCCTACCCTACTGTCCAAAGTTTTGCTAAGGCAGAAGAAAGTCAAATTTTAAAACTTTGGCAAGGTTTAGGATATTATAGCAGGGCTAGAAATATGCATTTTACCGCAAAATACATATGCACCAATCTAAACGGAGCATTTCCATCAAATTATAAAGAACTTTTATCGCTTAAAGGGGTTGGAGAATATACAGCTGCCGCAATTTCTTCATTTTGTTACAATGAAAAAAAAGCAGTAGTTGATGGCAATGTATTCAGAGTTCTTAGTCGCTATTATGGCATAAACACTCCAATTGACACCACCAATGGTAAAAAAGAGTTTTTTAGGCTAGCTAATGAATTAATTGAAGGTAAAAACCCAGGAAATCATAATCAGGCAATAATGGAATTTGGAGCACTTTTATGCAAACCTAAAAACCCTAGTTGCAACATATGTAGTCTTGCCGAAAGTTGTATTGCTTTTAATAAAAATACAATTTCAAAATTCCCCGTTAAATCAAAAAAAACAACACAAAAAAAAAGGTATTTCAATTATTATGTAATAACTGACGGCAAATCGTTGTATTTTGAACAAAGAAATAAGAAAGACATCTGGGAAAAACTTTATCAATTTCCAGTTATTGAAACCACAGATGAGGTGTTTGAAACACCTAAAAGTTCGATTTTACAGCATCTCACATTAGAATTAATAGATGTTAAGTCTCTGAAACATGTTTTAAGTCATCAAATTATTTTTGCGAAATTTTGGCTTTTCAAATCTTCTAAAAATATAGCTCATAAAAACAATGTAAAATGTGTGAGAATTAAGGACATAGACAATTATGCAGTGCCTAAACTTGTTGAAAATTATCTCAAAGAGTTCTTTCAATTAATAAATTGAAAACCTACATTTGAACAATAATTTATATTAAAAAATATGTCTAGTAGCGTTAATAAAGTCATTTTAATTGGGAATTTAGGTAAAGATCCTGAAGTTAGACACCTAGAAAGTGGTGTTGGAGTTGCCAACTTTTCAATTGCTACAAGTGAAAACTACAAAGACAGAAAAACTGGTGAACGCGTAACACAAACTGAATGGCATAACGTTGTCCTTTGGAGAGGATTGGCTGATGTAGCAGAAAAATACTTAAAAAAAGGTGACAAAATATACATTGAAGGTAAACTAAGAACTAGAACTTGGCAAGACCAACAAGGTAACAATAGATACACAACCGAAATAGTAGCCGACAACCTTACAATGCTTGGAAAAAGCAGTGACAAAAACACTACAAGCAACGAATCTGCTCCAGTAGCTCAGCAAAGTACTCCAAACACGGCAATTGCTGAAGAGAAGTCCAAAGAAGAATTTTCTTCCCCAGAAGATGGTAATGATGATTTACCATTCTAATGGTTAATTTCTTACATAAATTGAACCAATAATATTATTTTGGAAAGCTTTTTACTTTTAACTGAAAGTTATTATTTATCAATTTTTCAACCAATTACCTTTAACCTTGGTCTGACTATTTTTTTAATGCTAATACTGGTTTTCCTATCGGCTATGATGTCAGGATCTGAAGTTGCTTTTTTCTCACTTTCAGCTGTAAACAAAAGAGATTTAAATGAATCTAACAAAATCAACAGTCTTCGAGTAATTAATTTATTAAATAGTCCAAAAAAACTTCTTGCTACAATTCTTATAGCTAATAACTTTATTAATGTTGCAATTGTAATGATTTCCACAATTATAGTAGATGATCTTTTTAATAACGATGAATTAGATTCCTCAACTCAATTTTTCATTCAGGTTATTTCAGTAACATTTATTATACTATTATTTGGAGAAGTAATCCCTAAGGTTTATGCAAATAAATACAACCTAAAGTTTACTCATCTAATGGCATTACCGTTAAGTTTTATTTCGATACTATTTAAACCATTAAGCTCCATACTAGTTTCAAGCACAAGTTTAATAGACAAGAGATATATTAAAAAAACAAGCTCTATAAGTGTAGATGAATTAGAGCATGCACTTGATTTAACTAAGGACAGTGTTGAAGACGAAGATGAAAAAAAATTATTGGAAGGTATTGTGAAATTTGGCAACACAGATGCTAAACAAATAATGACACCTAGAGTTGATCTAAACACTTTAGATTATGAAAGTAATTTCAACTGTGTAATTAAAGAAATTTATCAAACAAGATTTTCTAGGTTGCCGGTTTTCGAAGAATCCTTAGACAACATTAAGGGTATATTATACATAAAAGATCTCATCCCTCATATTGAGAATGATGCTGACTTTAATTGGAATTCACTAATAAGATCTCCGAAGTTTGTTCCTGAAAACAAAAAACTTGATGACTTATTAAAAGAATTTCAAGAAGAAAAAAAACACATTGCAATTATTGTTGATGAATATGGTGGAACATCTGGAATTGTAACTTTGGAAGACGTACTTGAAGAAATTGTTGGCGACATCACTGATGAATTTGATCAAGAAGATTTAGCCTATTCTAAACTAGATAATAACAATTATGTCTTTGAGGGGAAGACTACTCTTATAGATATGTACAGGATTATGGACATAAGTGGTGAGGCTTTTGAACAAGAAAAGGGAGAAGCAGATACTATTGCAGGTTTTTGCATTGAGCAAGCTGGGAAAATTTTACTTAAAAACGAAAAAATTCAGTTTAATAACTACATTTTTACTGTAGAAGCTGCAGATAAAAGAAAACTTAAACAAGTTAAAATAACTATTACTTTTGATGAAGAATCTTAAAAGAAATGTGTTTTTTGTAATTCTACTATTTGCATTCTCATGCAAACAAGATGATTTCACACCATTACCCAAAAGTTATTTAAGGATTGATTTTCCGGTAAAATCTTTTACTCCACACAATGGAGACTGTCCTTTTTCATTTGAAATACCTAACTATTCTATTGTTGTAAATAAATTCAAGCATTTACCTCCGTGCTATAAAACAGTTTATTTCCCAGATTTCAAGGCAGAAATTTTATACTCCTATCACAAAATTGACACCTCAGTATTTTCATTAATAGAACAAATAAGAACCAATGTAGATGCTCACAACTTTAGAGCAAGGGGAGTAAATGAAAATGCATGGATTGACAATGAAAACAAAGTTTATGGAAACACATTTGAAATAACTGGGGATGTTGCTTGCAATTACATTTTCTATCTAACTGATAGCAATAATCACTTCTTTTCAGGAGAATTACTTTTCTTAACTAAACCCAATTACGACTCATTACAACCAGTAATTGAGTTCATTCAGTCAGACATAAAACACCTTATTGAAACTTTCAGATGGGAAAATTCTTCAATTATGCAAAAGCAGGAATCCCTGTAACATCATGACCAGTAATTAGCAAATGAATGTCGTGTGTTCCTTCATAAGTAACAACGGATTCTAAATTTGCCATGTGTCTCATAATTGAGTATTCGTTAGTTATTCCCATAGCACCATGAATTTGCCTTGCTTCTCTGGCTATTTTAAGAGCCATATCAACATTGTTTCTTTTAGCCATAGAAATTTGTGCTGTAGTTGCTCTATTTTCATTTCTAAGCTCTCCTAGTCTTAAAGTAAGCAGCTGAGCTTTAGTAATTTCAGTAATCATTTCAGCTAATTTCTTTTGAATAAGTTGGAAACTAGCAATGGGTTTATTAAACTGAATTCTTTCTTTTGAATATCTTAAAGCTGAATCATAACAATCCATAGCTGCTCCAATTGCACCCCATGCAATACCATATCTCGCAGAATCTAAACACATTAAAGGTGCTCCTAATCCATCTTTTTCAGTTAGTAAATTTTCTTTTGGAACCTTTACATTGTTAAAAATTAATTCGCCAGTAGACGAAGCTCTTAACGAATGTTTCCCATGCATTTCAGGTGTTTCAAACCCTTCCATGCCTCTTTCAACTAGTAATCCTTTAATTCTACCTTCTTCATTCTTTGCCCAAACTACTGCAACTTGAGCAAAAGGAGCGTTTGAAATCCACATTTTAGAACCATTCAATAAATAATGATCGCCCATGTCCTTAAAATTAGTTAGCATTCCTCCAGGATTAGAGCCATGATCTGGTTCAGTTAATCCAAAACACCCAATATATTCGCCAGTAGCTAGCTTAGGAAGAAATCTTTTTTTCTGCTCTTCAGTACCAAATTTCCATATTGGATACATAACTAATGAGCTCTGCACAGATGATGTTGAACGCAATCCAGAATCACAACGCTCCAACTCCTGCATAATTAAACCATACGATATTTGATCTAACCCAGCTCCTCCATATTCAACTGGAATATATGGTCCAAAACCACCTATTTCACCTAAACCAGGAATAATTTGACTCGGAAATTCAGCTCTCTCATAATAATCTTCTATGATTGGAGAAACTTCTTTTATTACCCAAGCCCTAGCTGCTTCTCTAATTAGTTTATGCTCTTCAGTAAGCATATCATCCATCATGTAATAATCGTGTGGTTGAAATCTATCTGTACTCATAATTTTATCTTTTAAGTTCGCAAATGTACTTAAATATTAGTAAGTTCGTACGCTTGTTTGACAACAAGTTATATTCTAATTAATTACATTTTTTAAACCTATTTTAACAATGAAAAAAATTACACTTTCACTTTTAATTTGCTCTTTATTCATAGGAGTTACAATGCTATCATGTGGCAAATATGAAGAAGGTCCAGGATTCTCTTTACTACCTAAAAAAACAAGATTACAACAAAGATGGAAACCAGTTGAATACATAAGTGCAAATGGAACTGTTACATCAATTGACAACGATGGAAGTTACATTGAGTTTGTAAAGGGGGGCTCTTTTCAGTTTTACGACTACGCATCTATGTCTCCATTTGGTCTTGATGCTTTAACTGGTGATTGGGAATTTTCTGATGACAAAACACAGCTTATTACTTCTTACTCAGTTATTGGGCAAACTTTTTCTGACACATATACAATTGTCAAATTAAAGATTAACAGCCTAGGTCTTATGGATTCTAACGAGAATAAGACTTATTATGAATATAAATAATTAAGTAATTTTAGTAACTTTATGAGTCCCGTTTTGCGGGACTTTTTTTTTCATTATGATTCCAAAAGAAACCATAGATAACATATTTGAAACTGCAGACATTGTAGAAGTTGTAGGGCAATTTGTAAGCTTAAAAAAGTCTGGTTCTAACTTCAAAGGGTTAAGTCCCTTTGTCAATGAAAAGACTCCATCTTTTATGGTTTCACCTGCAAAAAGAATTTTCAAAGATTTTAGCTCTGGCAAAGGAGGGAATGTAGTTACATTTTTAATGGAACATGAGCATTTTAGTTATCCTGAAGCTCTTAAATGGTTGGCTAAAAAATATCAAATAGAAATAGAAGAAAAAGAGCAAACACCCGAAGATTTAGCTCTTAACAATGAAAAAGAACAGCTATACATTATTCATAATTATGCCAATACCTTTTTCAAGGAACAACTAAACCAAACAAGTGAAGGGAAATCTATAGGATTAAGCTATTATAAGCAAAGGGGATACAGCTTAAATACCATTGAAAAATTTGAGCTTGGATATTCACCTGAAAAATCAACTGCTTTTTCAACTGCTGCTTTAGAGGCTGGACATAAACAAGAGTTATTAGTTGATTCTGGTTTAGTAAAAGCAAATGAAAAAGGGAATTATGACTTTTTTAGAGGAAGAGTTATTTTCCCCATTCATAATCTTACCGGAAGAGTCATTGGTTTTGGAGGTAGAACTCTTCGTTCAGATAAAAAAACTGCCAAATATTTTAATTCACCTGAAACAGAAATTTATAAAAAAAGCCATGTTCTATATGGTTTGTACAATGCTAAAAACGCAATAATTAAACAAGAAAATTGCTTTTTGGTAGAGGGTTATACTGATGTAATCTCTCTCCATCAGGCTGGAATTGAAAATGTAGTTAGCTCATCTGGGACATCGCTAACTGAAGGTCAGATTAGATTAATTAAAAGGTTTACAAAAAACATAACCATTCTATACGATGGAGATGCAGCAGGAATAAAAGCATCTTTTAGAGGTATAGATTTAATTCTAAAAGAAGGGCTAAATGTTCATGTTGTGCTATTTCCAGATGGTGAAGATCCAGACAGCTATTCTCAGAAAGAAAGTAACTCTGTTTTTAGAAATTATTTAGAAGAAAACAAAAAAGGTTTTATACAATTTAAGTCAGAAATTCTTCTTTCTGAAACAAAAAGTGATCCTATAAAAAAAGCAGAAACAATTAAAGACATTATTGTTTCTATTTCTGTAATTCCAGATCAAATAACTCGGAATGTTTTTATTAGAGAAACTAGCCAAAAGTTTGATATGGATGAGCAAGTATTGCTCAATGAACTAAACAAATTACTTCGAAAAAATGCGTATGGTAAAACAAGTGGCTATATTCCAGAGACACCAGCGCCTAAAGTTGTAAATGTTCAAAAACTCAAAAAAAACAACTTTAATGAGCTTGAATTTCAGGAAAGGGATTTAATCCGATTAATGTTAATGTATGGAGATTTAGGCATTCCTTTAGAAATTGAAAATAACGAAGGGAGTCTAGTTGAAGAAAAATACCCGCTTGCCCAATTTGTCATTGAAGAAATGATTTCTGATAAACTTAATTACGTAAATGAAGATTATCAGAAAATTTACAATGAGTTTTTAGATGCTTTAGAAAATGACCTTATTTTAAATGATCAGCATTTTATAAATAATCCAGATCAAAACCTAAATAGTTTAGTGGTTGACATTACAACGAGTAAAGATGTTCTAAGTGAAAACTGGATTAAGAAACACAACATACACACAAAAACTGAGGGAACTCAATTAAAAAAAGCAGTTATAGAGTCTGTTACAATATTTAAATTAAGAGTTACAGAAAATCTAATTTCAGAAAAGCAACAGCAACTGAAAGTTGATGTAGAAGAAGAAAATGTATTTAATATTCTTAAAGATATTAAGCAACTTACTAATGTTCGTAATATCTTTGCACAAGAACTGGGTATAATAATTACGAAATGAAACTGATTGACTACATAGATGAAATTAATGAAACCAACTATATTTTAGTTGCCATTGTATTGGTTTGCTGGATAGTAATTAGAAGGTGGCTTAATCGTAAACTAGAACCTTTTTTAAAAAGAAAAGATTGGCTTCTTCCAGCGAAAGAGAAAAAATTAAAAACACTTCTCAAGCAAGTACTTTTTTTACTCTTTTTCATCTTTGGAATAAAAGCGCTTTCTTATGGACACTCCGATTTCTCTTTCAAAGGCATTTTAAATACTGAGCTTTTTAAGCTAGGCACAACTGAAACACCAGTTCCGTTCACCTTTTCGAGCATCTTATTCATCTTAATTGTTTTTGTAATTGCCCGTTTGGTAGTTGCTCTTTTTAGAATTTTCATTCACCGTTCTACCAAAACTAGAGCGTGGATAGATGAAGGCAGACGTTATACTTTTATTCAGCTTACTAAATACTTTGTATATACCATAGCAATAACTGTTTCAATTCAAGGACTTGGAGTGGATATTACTTTATTAATTTATGGTTCTACTGCGTTATTTGTAGGTATTGGTCTTGGACTGCAATCTGTTCTTGGAGACATGTTTTCTGGTATAATACTATTGTTTGATGGTAGTATTAAAGTTGGAGATATTGTAGAGCTTTCAGAAGATGAAATTGCAAAAGTTCAGAACATATACATTCGAACCTCTCAATTGAAAACATTAGATGGGAAATTTGTAATTGTCCCTAATTCTAGACTCACCAAGGATAATGTTACCAATCTTACCATTAGTGATAAAGCAACTCGTTTTCATGTTAAAGTATCTGTAGCATATGGTACAGACACTAAAAAGCTAAAAGAAATTCTTTACGAATGTGCCCTACAGCATCCACTTGTTGAAAAAACGAGAAACATCATTGTTTTATTTGATGATTTCGGAGACTATGCTCTAAATTTTAGAGTCTATTTCTGGGTAAAAAGAACATGGGAGATTTTAAATATTAAAAGTGACATCCGTTATGTTATTGATCAACGATTTAGAGAAAATGGAATTAAAATTCCTTTCCCTCAAAGAGACATTCATTTAATGGATGATAGATTAAAAAGCAAAGAAGAAAACCAAGATGATTCTTCTGAAGGCATCATTAAAGAATAATCGTTATTTCTAATTTTTAATTACTCTTTTAGTAACTGTTTTTCCATTTTCAAATTCTACTTTTAACAGGTAAATTCCCTTTGGTAGTTGAGAAAAATCTATAGAATTGTCTGTATTTACTTTATAGATTAACTGTTGTCCTGTTATAGAAAATATAGTTAATGCCTCTAGTTTATACTCAGCTGAAACATTTACTATTTCAGTAGCTGGATTGGGATAAATACTCAATTGAATATTATCGTAATTATTAATCGAAGAAATTTGACTTACACAGCTATTTGTAATCTCACAAGCATAAAAATTACGAATATCGTCTGTATAAGATTTTAGTAATGCTACAGAGGCTAAATTGGAACTGTCTACATAATCTCTGGCAGTAATATGAGCTACAGTAAATTGTTGAATATCATTTGGCTGCATGGTAAAAGGGCCCATGTTTGTTGATGTCCTTCTATCACCTTTTGGATTTGCAGTTCCTAACCCAGGTGTTTCTTCAGACCAATCAAAACCAGGATCAACTCCATCTGTACCAAAAAAGTAGTTGTTATCAGACGAATCTGGAAACATATAATTAGTTTCTATAGTTGTAGCCCCAGCAGTACTTGAATGACCGAATCCACCATAAACTAAATGAGTGCCATCTCTCCAAACTCCATTCATATAATTATAAAAATCTAATGGCGAAGTTGGACTTCCAAAAGTATTAGCAGGAAGTGTTCTATCAAAACAAATAAAGCTACTCATACCTACCCTTTCATTATCTATAATTCCATCTCCATATCCACAACCATTTATAGATTCACCGCCTGAAATACCAAAAGAATTATCTAGATTATCAGCATCTTGTAAAGGCCCTGCCAGCACAACCAAACCTTGAGCAGGTGGATGATATCCAAATCCAATTCCTCCGTTACAACCATTATTATCTGCAAGGTCGGCATTATAAGCATAGCTTAAACTTCTCTGCACATCGCAACCAACATAATCATCTTCTGAGCAGCCAATATCTGGATCTAACCAAATGCCAACATTTAAATCGGAATATGTTTCGTTTGAGAAATTAATTAGTGTGTATTCAGAAAAAATAGTGCTTGCTAAGGCGGAATCAGCACTATTGTACCCATAGTGCATGGCTCTAATTTCCATTCTTAAAGAATCTCCGCCAGAATTAAGATGGGCATAATCATCATTATAAACAGTAAAAAGTGCCATATCCCCTTTTATACAGGGATAATCACCATCATTTGGATTGTAAATACCATCAGAGTTATAATCTGTAAATGGAGCAATTGTTGGGCTCTGTCCAAGAGAAACATCTCCATTACCTGGCCAATTTTGAATTACATTGGGAACCGCATAGCTCGAATTTTGTACGCAATTTGGATTTAAACCACAACTATACCAAGCTATAAAATCATCTATTTCTTGTTTAGTTATCTTCCAAACAAAATTATAATCGAAATGTGAAGTGGCATAAGTTGATGCACTACCTACTGGCCCAGGATAAAACTCTCCTTGGGGGAAAAACATATTAGCTGCTACTCGCAATTGATTGTTAGCGTCAAGACCAGAAATCCAAATGTTACCAGCATAAATGGTATGTTGACCACTTCCTTGAATATATTCATAGGAAGCGTTATTTGTTGAAGGGTTACTAAACATAAATCCTGTGGATTGAAATCGTGCGTTTATATTATTCACATTTAAATAATCAAACACATAAGATTGTGCTGACAAACCAAAGCAAAAGCAAAATCCAATTATAGTAAGTAAGTTTTTCATGGTTTTATTTTTTAATAAATTTTATTGCTTTATTGCCTTCAAAATTTAAAATGTAAAGGCCTTTTTTATAATGAGAAATATCTAATTGGTCTAATGATCCAGTAAGTACTCCACCATAAATTAATCTTCCGCTTAAATCAAAAATGTTATACTTTAAACTATTAGTTAAACTTTCTATAAATAAAACATTTGAAGCAGGGTTAGGATAAATTTTAATTCCACCAACATCTTTATTAGCTGAAACACCTGTATTTACATCGATAGTTAACCCATAAGTAGGAAAACCATTGTTTATTAAATTGGGAATATTGCAAGAATAATGCTGCATAGGTGTTTTAACCCTTAGCCTTAATTTTGCTTTAGAAGACAACCACTGCTCTCCACTTTCTAACATAGGTATTCCTACCCATGAACAAGATCGCCACATTCTATATAACTGACCAGTACTAGTAAAGTTATCCATGTAAAACTGACCGGCATCGTAAGCCGGCATAGAACCATTGTCTATAGAATTTGGCAAACATCCTGCATCTCTAAAAACATACACATAGTGCTTACCACCAAAAACTGCTTCATTGTTGGAATCGTAAAAATTAGATGTAGGATTAAACATCATGTCATTACCATTGTCATTTCCTAAATTACTATCTTCTCCAAAAGCAATGTTTAATCTAGTTCCTGTATTTACATCTACTGCATATCCTGGAAACCAACCCATTCCAGTGCTAGAAATATAATTCGCATCCATTGAATTACTAGATGAAGGACCTGTTGGATTAGCAGCTGGATTACCCATTTTATCTACAGAAGGTTTTAATTTAATCCCCTGTTTTGAGGTGTTTCCATCCCAAGACAAAGCTGGGTTGTCTTGAGTTTCCAGTACAGGACATCTTGTCCATTTAGAAGTATCATCTGTAAAAACAATATCAACAGACATTAAATATTTTAAGTCTGACATACCTATACTAGAAACCAAATTACTTGCAACAGGCTCATGATTACAATTTCCTGAGGAAACCAATCGGTAAGGCCCCCAAGAATCTTGAATTGCCGCTTTATACTCTTGAGTATCATCAACACCCATATAGTCGTTATAGATACAAGGGTCATCACAAATGTTTGGGTAAGTCGTAACATCACATTGTATTTCTGCTAGACCTGCTCTAAGCCAATTGGTTGGCATTTGATACTCAGTATCTACAACGCCTGAAAGCCATGGATTAGTATTGTTTTCATAAATCATTTCTGAAAGAATTGGTTCAGTGAAATAACTATTACCCCCAATAGAGTTCATAGGTTGATGACCAACAGTAACTGACAAACCCCATTGAGGAATTATTTGTGTATTTGAAACACCTAAAGTAGAGTCTGAGTAAACGGTGTCTCCAACTCCATTTAAGTACATTTTCCAACTAGAATCATCGCCAACCCATTGAGCTGAACCGCCCAAAATAGTATTAGGAATAATTTTGACAGTATAATCTCCATAAACAAGAGCACTAGGATCATCCACTTCAACCAAGATAGGAGCATAAGCACCTTTATATTCTGGCTGATCTATATAACTAGAATTATTTAAAAATAAAGATTGGACGCTAGGCTCTGTTAATTCCAATTCATTACCTGCATTACCTTTCCCTTCAATTCTAGTGATATTAACTGCACTAGTTTGTGCAAAAGAAAAAGAAATTAATAATGTAAAAAAAGGAGTTAGAAGTTTATTCATTTTTTAGTCTATTATTATTTTTTTAAACACAACAGAATTTTCATTTGCTAATTTAACTATATAAATTCCTTTGTTTAAATGAACCAGATCCAATGCAATAGTTTCACCTGAATTATATGAATTATTAAAAATTTCTTTTCCCTGTATATCTAAAATAGAAACCCTTATTTGATTTGCTAAACTGTTGTTTTCTATGTAAAGAAAATCGCTTGTAGGATTAGGAAACAAATTAAATTGTTCTGCAGAAAGTTGATTTTCTAGTAAACTTGTTGCATCACTATTTGTTGGTCTCAAGAATTCAATTTCTAATTTTGGTCTATTGGTTGGGTCTGAACATTCACTAGAACCAAATATTACGCTTCTATAAAAACTTTCTGTTTGGAGAGCTAACATAAATCCATGGCTATTTGTAGGATTGTCAACCATATCTTGAACCAAAGCACTAACATCCAAAGTATAATCTTGATAAACTGAAGAGCTAGCAGAAGTTTGAAACTGATTATTTGTAGCGATTGAAGGTTGGTTATTCCATGTGACCAACTGATCATCCCAAGGGGAGTTAATTCTACTAACGACTAACTCGTTTGATCCTGACAATTGCATGTGCTGCCCACTAGTAGATTGTGCGTTTGGATTGTTGTACAAATACAAATGTGCATTTAATATTGTCGAACCTGGGGGAATTGCTGCTATATCAAAACCCACAAGTACTCTAGTTATCATAGGCGCTCCAGAATAGGTCCAAGCAAGAATGGTATTATCCTGAGAATAGCTATAATTAAAATCTGGACTTAAATCTCTAACAAATGTATCCTTACCATCTACAGAATTTGGTTGAGAAGAATAAAAAAAGGATTGCTGTGAATATCCACTTTTAATTATAGAAAAAAACAAAATAAAGATGCTTACGAAATGGATTAAAAATTTATTCATGCCTTTTAAATTATTATTAATAAAGTAAATTTCTAAACTAAAATGCAAATTCAACGCTGTTTTATAAGTTTGGGATGAAACACATTAATATAGTGATGAAATCTTATACTAATTTACTTTTAATAAAAAAAGATTCTTGTTTTTTGTTCTTAATGGATAGTGCTATTTATTTAACGGCAGGAAACATAATATAAATGGATAAGATTAAAGCTAGATTGAATGCTTCATGTCTCTAACTCTAAGTTGAATTTTTACATTTCCATTATACTCATTCTTTTCTAGAGAAAAAGCAATGTCAACGCCAAGTTTATCATCAGTTAATAGAGGCTTTAAATGTCCTAACCCAAAACCAATACCGTCTAAAGTAATATTGCCCCCATCTTGTTTTACATTTATTTTCAAATGAGTTTCACCAACAACTTTAGTGTAACCAGCATTAATCATGTTTTTGATTTTAAAAACTGGACGCATGTTTCCTGGTCCAAAAGGAGCCAACTGCTCTACCAATCTAAAAAGCTTAGGAAAAGGGTTGCTTTTTTTATCTCTCACTAAATCCATTGGGTTAAGAACAGCATCAATCTTTATTTTTTCTACCAAAAGATCTTCAGTTATTAATGCTTTAACCTCATCCTCAAACCTAGTCTTAAATTCTTCTAATTTTTCTGGCAAAAGAGTAACTCCAGCAGCATATTTATGACCTCCAAAACGCTCGAAAACGTCACCAATATTTACTAAAACCGCATGTACATCAAACCCTTTAACGGACCTAACAGAACCAGTAATAAAATCTCCATCATTACACAAAACCACTGTAGGACGATAATATGTTTCTATTAATCGTGAAGCAACAATACCTACAACACCTTTGTGCCAATGTTCAGAGCATACAACAGAAGTAAATTTAGCTGTATCATCGGCAAGTAAAATCAATGCTTCTTCAGTAGTTTTCTTATCTATCTCCCTTCTTTCCATATTTAAATCCTCAATAAGCTGGGCCCATTTTTGTGCTTCTTTTACTGTGTTTGAAGAAAGAAGTTCAACTGCCATTGAAGCATGCCCCAATCTGCCAGCAGCATTAATTCTAGGAGAAATTGCAAAAACTAAATCTGAGCTCTCAATTAAACCTTTTCTTTTAGAAAACTCAATGAGTGATTTTATCCCTATCCTTGGAGTTTCATTAATTTTCTGTAGCCCTAACTTTACTAAGACTCTATTCTCGCCAACCATAGGGACTATATCTGCAGCCGTAGCGATGGCAACTAAGTCTAAATATTCTAAAATTAAATTCGAGTCTAATTTTAATTCAAATGAAATTGCATGTATTAATTTAAAACCTATTCCACACCCACACAGATCTTTAAATGGGTAAGAACAATTTTCCTGTTTTGGGTTTAGCATTGCTACAGAAAATGGAAGAATATTTCCTGGTAAATGATGATCGCATATAATTAAATCAATGCTATATTTTTTAAACTGATTAGCTTGTTCTATTGCTTTAACACCACAATCAAGAGCAATTACTAAGTCAATATTGTTCTTTTTTGCCCATTCCACACTCTGCATTGAAATACCATAACCTTCTTTATACCTGTCTGGTTGGTAAAAGCAAACTTCAATTTTTATCTCTTTTAAAAAAAGATACATTAAAGCAACTGAACAAGTTCCATCGACATCGTAATCTCCGTAAACAAGCACTTTTTCATTTTGGATTTTTGCTTGAATAATTCTATCAACTGCCTTTTTCATATTTAGCATTGAAAAAGGGTCAAGAAGATCTGAAAAAGATGGTCTGAAAAATTGTTTTGCTTCTTCGAAATTTGTTATACCTCTTTGAACCAAAATATTAGCAAAAACTTGAGGGATTTTTAACTCCTCTTCCAAAATTGGAGCAAGAGGACTAATTTCATTATTTAGTTCCCATTTTTTCATTTTCGATTGCATTCGTTAAAGTTATAGTTATCTATTTTACTGAACTACATGTTTTCTTTTTATTTTTACCTCAATGCACAAACTTTTATTTACAATATCTATATTAATTACGTATAGTTTTTACGGACAAGAAGATTATTCCTCATTCTATTTTGAGGACTCACAACCATCTAACGTTTCATCAATATTTGAAATTCAAGATTCTTATTTAGGATCTTATTACAAACAAAATGATTCCTTAGTAAGAATAATTATTGAAAAAGATAGCATCTATACAGAGTTTGGAATTCTTTTTATCATTTCACAAGAAGAGTTGAAAAAAAATAAATCAATTACTATCGAAAACTCTCTTGTTCATGGTATTCAACCCAACAGAGGAATTCCTTTCAAAATAATTGAGGATACTATATATGCTGTTCTTATACAACAAGATTTATTATTTAAACCCGACTCTAATCACATTTTAAAGCAACAAAAAAACAATTACTTTTTAAACAGCAAAAATGAAAAAGGCTACTTTAGCACGACTCTATTATCTCTCCAAAGTGATACTTTAATGCTTAAAGAAATAGACCATCTTGAAGTGTTTAATTTACTTCAAAAAATCAAAATATTTAAAGAAGTTGAACAAAACAACATCAAAACATATATTGCAAACCCAACACAAAATGAGTTAAATATTTTCATTAGGGAACAAGGTTTTTCAGATTTATTAAAATATCATTTATGAGTGCAAAAGAAGATACCATAGCTTTACTTAAAGATGCAATTGCAACTCAACAAGAGCGTTTACTCAATGAAGTCTTAATTACTTTAAATGTTAAAGAAATTCCTGAAGAAACCTTTCAACTTATACTCACCAAGATGAAAGCTTCTAATCTTGAACTTTTTAAAATAACAAAAGCTTTAGAATCTCAAGAGATTATTGATTTTGTACTGTCAAATAAAATTGGAGAATGAAGTTTTCAAGACTTTCACTTTCGGAATTAGAATCGCTAGAAAAAGAATTCATTGAGTTTTTAGCCGCTAATGGAATAGACAGCGATTATTGGGTAAAACTAAAAAAAGAAGAAAATCAAAAAGCAGAAAACTTAATTGCTGTTTTTAGCGATATAGTATGGAAAAAATCTTTAGATAAAATTAATTTTCTTGAACACAGAACTGCACAATCGCTAAAGCTTTTTAAATGCGATAAAAAAACCATAGAATTAATTGGTATAGATGGTGACATAAAAAAATTTAACCCAGATTTAAATACGAATACTAAATTTAGCATTTACCATCATAAAAAGGAATATGCTCCAAGTAGAGATATGGAGCTTTACAGAATGGTGAAAACCGGATGCTCTATTTCTAATGAGACACTTTTTAATTCACTAAAAAAGCTGCTTTAAAAGGTTGCAACAAAATCTATTAATAACTGGTATAAATCGTCAAACTCTGTTAGAGGTAAAGTTGATGAACGATCATAAACATCATGGTAAGCTTTAATGCCCCCCATTGTGTAAATAAAAAATGCAGGAACGCCTAATTGGGAAAACCAATAATGATCACTGTTTGCTGCTCTTCCACGAATTTTAATCTTTGATAGATAATTATTTTCCTTATTTATTTTAGAGAGCTCTTTAAATTGTTTTTTGTGTTGCACACCATTTACTACAGTAATTCCTTCATCTCCTGTACCCAATATATCTAAATTGACAACAAACTTTATTTCATCTAAATTAAAATACGGATGCTCAACATAATATTTTGAACCTAAAATACCTGCTTCTTCTGCTCCAAAAGCCATGAAAACTAAATTATATTTTGGCGTTTTATTTGAATAATATTTTGCTAAACTAAGTAACATTGCTATTCCACTAGCATTATCATTTGCTCCCGGAAAAATAGCTTCTCCCATCATTCCCAAATGATCATAATGTGCACTAATAATAATGGTTTTATTCTTTTTACCATTTACTTTTCCAATAACATTGTGAGTGGTAATATCGTTTAAAAAAAGGTTATTTATCTTCAATGAAACAGAGTCTGCGTTTTGAAGCATTGAATCTCTAATTTCAATAATGGGAAACTCCGAAGCCTCTTTTGAAACAGACCAAGTGAATTTATCATTATTGATCCAAAAAACTGGATATAATTGTGACAGTCCTATTTTTAAATCATTAAATATTTTCAATGTATCAACATTACTTGTTGTTGACGAGTTTAATACAATGGCACTCCCTTTAAGGTTCGTAATTTTAGAATATGAAAGTTTACTTATAAAATTACTAATTGATTTACTATCAACAATCTCTAATTTAAAATCCCCATTAGCAGAGCCAGAGGCTGGATCTAACATATAGTCTTCACCTTCTATGACAACTTTCCCATTAATAGAAATTTCTAAATCATTTGGAAATGTATTTGCCTTGATATTAAAAGGTTGCAGATAAGTATTTTTTTTAAAAGATTTTAGGTTGATTTTTTTGTAATATTCCTGAATATATTTAGCTGCTTTTATGTGTCCAAATTTCACATAACCCCGACCATACATGTCATCTGCACATAAATCATTTAAAATTTCTGAAGCTTCATCTCTTTGCGCATGAATTGAAACACTAAGAAATGCAAGAACAATTAAAATGAGTTTAAAAGGATTCATAAATATCTTCTTTCAATTAATCGAATGAATTTTTTCTCTACCGTTCCTTTCAACTTCCATTCAAACTTATTCTTTAATTGATTGTTGATATAATTTATTGCTTCATCAAAAGAACTCATGGAATTCAATATTTTTATTTGCTCTTTATAAGCATCTCCATCATTTTTAAAAAGCTGTTCAACAAAAAGAAACTTCTCATTCAACCCAATTGCACTAATTAAATCTTTGATTGGTTGTTTACTTAACTGATCTGCTAAGCTTGAAGTTTCAGCTTGTGCGAACCTATCATTTAGAGAGGGACTTAATGTAGAATCATCTTTTAATTCTGGTGCCTTCTCTTTATCATTAGTTTCTAAAACTTCATCAATAGATTCTTCTAAATCTATTTGTTTTGTTAATATTTCTTGTTTTTCTACTGATTCAAATTTAATACCAAAAGTTTTTTTCTTTTCTTTTTCACTTTCATTATCAACAGCTTCATCAGCCTTTACTTGTTTTTCAAAAGACAAGTATTGAATTACAGCAAGTCTTTCATGTAACGATCTAGCATCATCAAGAAGTAATTCAACTTGAAGAGGGTTTAAATTTCCTTTTTCCATCTTTTTAACCCCTTCCGAAAGGGTAGAAATAAGAGTATATAAATTTTTATAATTGGCAGAACTCATAACAATAGGTTTGTACTAAGCAAATTTCAATAAATTTGTGAGACTTGTATACTTTTTTGTTGATTTTATCAACACTAATACGAAAAAAATCAAACTTATGTTTCTAGAACAAAAAGGAAATAAAAAGAATAGAAAAGGTTGGATCGAGGTGGTTTGTGGGTCTATGTTTTCAGGTAAAACAGAAGAGCTAATTCGTAGATTACGAAGAGCTCAATATGCAAATCAGCAAGTTCAAATATTTAAACCAACTGTAGATTCTAGATATCATCAAGAAAATGTAGTAAGTCATAATAAAAATGCCATTCAATCTAAAGCAGTTTCTTCATCGAATGACATCCTTGAACTTTCCAACAACATTGAAGTTATTGGAGTTGATGAAGCACAATTTTTTGACGAACACCTTCCTGAAGTTTGCATGAAATTAGCAAACAATGGCATCAGAGTAATTGTTGCTGGTCTTGATATGGATTTTAAGGGCAAACCTTTTGGGCCAATTCCAAATTTAATGGCCGTAGCTGAATTCGTAAGTAAAGTTCATGCAATATGTTTGGGTTGTGGAGATCTTGCACAATTTTCTCATAGAAAAACAAAAGAAGATGGCTTAGTTTTACTTGGAGAAACACAAGAATATGAGCCACTTTGTAGGAAATGTTTTCAAAACGCTGTAAAGAATGATGCTAAGCAACTATAAACTAGAAGATATTGGAATTTTAGTTGATGGTAGCATTATAGGAAATTCATCTTCAGAAATTAATCAAATTATAACCGACAGTAGAAGTCCACTTTGTGGACCAAACTCATTATTTATTGCTATTAAAGGATTAAATAGAGATGGTCATGATTTCATAAAATCTGCTTACAACAATGGAATTAGAAATTTTTTAATAGAAAAAGATCAAACTAATTTGCCTCCAGAAGCAAATTATATTATTGTTGAAAACACGTTGTCAGCACTACAAGAATGGGCTAAAAAACACCGAGATAAATTTAAAATTCCAGTGATTGCAGTTACAGGAAGTAATGGAAAAACCATTGTTAAAGAGTGGTTATATCATTTTTTAAGAGCTGAATTCAACATTATTAGAAGCCCTAAAAGTTACAATTCTCAACTTGGAGTTCCTCTTTCTTTGCTTATGATAAATAAGGAGCATGATCTTGCAATAATTGAAGCTGGGGTTTCTGAACCTGGTGAAATGATTAAACTAAAAGAGATAATTAACCCTACCCATTCTTTAGTAACAAATATTGGCACAGCTCATTTAGAAAACTTTATTTCAAAAAAAGAACTTGAAAAAGAGAAACTAATTTTAATAAAAGACTCTAAAAGTTTTGGCCCATCTAAAATCTTTCAAAAGATAGATTCCTTTTCAGAACACAACCAAGTGGAATTTTTAAATGTTATAGATTTTCAAAACAACAGTGACGGGCAGCAAATAAATTACATATGGAATGGTAATAACTATCACTTTATAATTCCTCATTTAGACATTACTGCGGCTCAAAATGCGAGTTCTTGTGTGAATTTATTATTACACTTTGGATTCTCTCCAGTTAAAATTGCCGAATTAAGCTTATCACTTCCTTCAATAGCTTTAAGACTCCAAAAAAGAAAAGGCAAAAAAAACAGCTTAATCATTGACGACACTTATAATTCTGATTTAGCTTCAATTGAAATTGCACTTCAATTTCTAGAAAATGAAAGAGGCAATAAAAAGACTCTTGTTGTACTATCTGACATCACTCAAGACCTGTCAAACTCAACAAAAACATATGAGAAAATTGCAAGTTGGATCTCTGAAATGAAAATTGACCTTTTCATTGGTATTGGGGAAACAATCTCTAGCTATTGCTCTTTATTTAAAAATGCTGAATTCTTTACAACAACAGCTGACTTTTTAAACTCTTCAGCAAAGCTAAATATTGAAAACAAAGCCATTCTTTTAAAAGGATCTAGGTCTTTTAAATTTGAGAAAATAGCAAACATTTTTGAAGAAAAATCTCACGAAACTATTCTATCTATTAATCTTAAAAACCTTTGTGAGAACTTCAACCACTATAAAAAGATAATTTCAAATAGCACTAAAATATTATGCATGATAAAAGCTGCTGGGTATGGTGCAGGTATTGTTGAAACTGCAAAAAAGCTGTCTTCTTTAGCTGTGGATTATTTAGGGGTTGCTTATACAGATGAAGGAGTTTCTTTAAGAGATAATGGCATTCAAACTCCAATTTTAGTTATGAATTCAGAACAAAACTCTTTTGAATCAATCATTAAACATAACCTAACTCCATCTATTTATAGTTTAAAACAGCTAGATCGTTTTATTTGCACATTAATTGACTTAAACATCAATGACTTTCCAATTCATTTGAAATTTGACACTGGGATGAACAGGTTAGGATTTAAAATTGAGGATCTCGAAGAACTCATCAGTGTTATCTTAAGCCAACCTGAAGTTAGGGTTGAGGGTGTATTTAGTCATTTAGCAAGCTCAGACAATTCCAATGATGATGATTTCTCGAATTCACAATTTATTGCCTTTGAAAAAATTACGAAAAAACTGGAAGGTGCGTTTGGTTATTCACTTATTAAACACATGCTTAATACAGCAGGAATAGAGAGGTTTAAAAACAAGCAATATGATATGGTAAGATTAGGTTTAGGAATTTATGGACTATCAAAAAATAAATCAACACTACCTGTTCTTAGTTTAAAGACAAAAATTTCTCAAATTAAAAAGATTAATAAAGGAGATTCTATTGGTTATGGAACAATGCACAAAGTTTACAAGCCAACTAAAATTGGAATCATACCTATTGGTTATGCAGATGGATTTTCTAGAGCATACAGTAATGCAAGAGGAAGTGTCTATGTTAATGGGAAAACTGTTCCAATAATTGGTTCAGTTTGTATGGACATGGCAATGATTGACATCACAAATGTTGCTACTAAAGAAGGCGATTTAGTTGAGATTTTTGGAGACAATAGACTCATCACTCAAATGGCAGAAGATATTAACACCATTCCTTACGAAATATTAACTTCAATTTCTGAAAGAGTTGTAAGAGTTTACCTTGATGAATGAAAATAATCTCAATTAAATTTTATTTGTTTTTACCTTTGCAGTTGATGATTATCTTTAGCAAATAAAAGTTGCTTTTAATGCAAAAAAAATTCATATACAATCTGGCTCTTGTTCTTTTATTGAATTTACTAATAAAGCCATTTTACATCTTAGGAATTGATGCAGAAATCCTAAAACAAGTAGAGCTAAATGCTCAAGGTAGTTATGGTCTATATTTTAGTCTTTTAGGGTTAACTTTTATAGGGAATATTTTTCTTGATTTAGGAATAATCAACTTTAATACAAGAAATATAGCACAGCACAGTCAATTGCTATCTAAACATTTCTCTGGAATTTTCACATTAAGACTTCTTTTAACCATAGTTTATCTTATAATTTTATTACTAATTGGTTTGTTTTTTAATTACTCTGACTACCAACTAAAAATTCTAACAATTTTAGGATTCAATCAAATTTTAGTTGCTTTCACCCAATATTTCAGATCTAACCTAGCAGGCTTATTAAGATTCAAAGAAGACAGTATACTTTCTGTTTTAGACAGATTATTATTAATTATTATATGCAGTACACTCCTTTGGGGGGGTATAACCAATACACCATTTAAAATTGAGTGGTTTATTTATGCCCAAACAATTGCTTACGGGATAACCTGTTTGCTAGGGTTTTTGCTTGTTCTTAGGCAAACAAAAGAATTTTCATTTAAATGGGAATTTGCTTTCTCTATAATGATTTTAAAAAGAAGCTTTCCGTTTGCTCTTCTTATATTACTAATGGCAGTTTATTATTATTCAGATGCCGTTATGCTTGAAAGAATTCATCCAAATGGCAACATAGAATCAGCAGCTTATGCAAGAGGTTATCGTTTTTTCATGGCTGCTAATATGATTGGGTACATTTTCGCAGGTCTTCTTTTACCCATTTTTAGTAAGCTATTAAAAAACAATGAAAGAGTAGATTCAATCCTTATACTATCCCTAAAGTTTTTATTAGGAATTTCTGTCACCATTGGTCTAACTGGTTTTTGTTTTCAAAATGAAATTATTCATTGGAGGTATGAAATTAATGGAGAAGATCTTCAGCACTCTGCAAATGCATTTGGATACTTAATGCTCTCTTTTATTGCTATTTCCACCACCTATATTTTCGGAACTTTATTAACTGCAAAAGGAGCTTTAAAACACCTAAATATACTTGCCTTTTTTGGTGTAATTATCAACATTGTGTTGAATTTTATAATGATACCTGAATCTGGAGCAGAAGGGGCTGCATTAGCTAGTCTAATAACTCAAGCATTAACTGCTCTTTTCCAAGTTATAATAGCTCTTAAATTATTAAAAATCTCAGTGGCTTTAAGAGATAAAATAAGTTTTTCTCTTTTCTTTATTCTCTCTTATTGTGTATTACTAATCGTCCCTTTTCTATCTTTTTCATGGATTATTTCTTTATTAATAACATTTTCTTCTCTTGTTATTATTTCTTTTTCTACTGGAATGATTAGTATAAAATATATTTTAGCAATTATTAATGAAAAAAGTAAATCACAAATTTCAAACAATTGATTTATTTGTTCTCTTGGGAAGTATGAATTACTTTTACCAACAAATTTTTTAAAAGCTAAACCTACAATAATGAATCAAAATAACAATAACGATATGAATTCAATGGATCTCATTGGGTTTCTATGGGAAAACAAGAAGACGCTTATTATTATTGGTTTGATATCAGCAATAGTTTCCTCAGTAGTTGCTCTTATCATTGAAGAGAAATTTGAATCAACAGTTACACTTTATCCTTCTAAAACTAGTAGTGTAACTTTTGGAGAAGTAAACAATGAAGATCAAACTGTTTCTAAATTTGGAGAAGAAGAAGAAGCTGAACAAATGCTTCAAATTTTAGAATCTGCAGTAATTAGAGAGAAAATAGTTTCAGAATATGAACTATTAAAACATTACGATATTGACACAAGTGGAAAATATATTTATACGGAGCTTAATGAAACGTATGCAGACAATATTAATTTTGAAAGGAATCAAAATGGAGCTGTTTTAATTAAAGTTTTAGACAAATCTCCAGATACTGCTGCTTTAATCGCAAATGACATTGCCGCACTTTTTGACAGCACAAAAAATGCCATGATACATGCCAGAGCTATTACAGACTACAATATCAAAAAAGAGAAACTTAAAAAACTTGAAAATGAAATGCAAGATTTAAGGGATACAATGTCTGAACTGTCTTCTTTAGGAGTTGTTACAGCAGATGCCTACCAAGGATTAACAGATGCCATGCTAAAAGCTCCTGACCAATCAACTAAGATAGCTTACAAAGAAAAAATAAAAATGACCGAATTATTTGGAAGCACTTTAAAAGCTTTTCAAATTGAAACAGAATTTCTTTCTGAAAGAATAGCGACATTAAAATCTTCTTACGAACAAGCAGAAACAGATGCCAATAGCTTCCCATCTCATAAATTTACTGTTGAAAAAGCATCGCCTGCTGAAAAGAAAACTTACCCAGTTAGGTGGTTAATAGTTGTTGTTTCAACTCTATCCACTCTGTTTTTTGTAATTATTTTACTCTTATTTAAAGAAAAAATAAAAGAAATTGAGTTAAATTAAGATGCTCATTTCTTTTAAAAAAAACTTAGTAACTCTTCTAGGAATTGTATTCCTACTAGGTAACGTCTTTCTAATTTATAAGGACTTTTACTTTTTTTTGCTCTTACCCTTAGCACTATTAATTATTTATTTTGCAATTTTTAGCATTGAAAAGTTATTTTACATTATTGTTTTTTTTACCCCACTTTCATTCAATCTAGAAACCTTAGTTTCAGGTAATATCGGCATTTACTTACCAACTGAACCACTCTTGTTAGGATTGGTTTTTATTTATTTGTTTAAAACCTTTTTCCAACCTAAATTCTCTCTAAATACATTTTGGAAACACCCTATTTCTTTTTTAATATTATTACAATTAGTTTGGATTTTCATCACTTCTGTTTTAAGTGAATTCCCTATTGTCTCGTTTAAATTCTTTTTGGCAAGATTATGGTTTGTTATTCCAATATATTTTCTTGGCATTCAAATCTTTAAGAAAGGCATTAATTACATAAATAAATTCTTATGGGCATTCTTAATTCCATTAACAATTGTTTTATTATATACTTTAATCACTCATGCATCCCACGGATTTAGTGAAGAAGCTGGACATTGGGTAATGTGGCCTTTCTTTAAAGATCACACATCTTACGGTGCAATAATTGCTTTATTTTTTCCCATTGTAATCGGTTTGATGATGAATCCTAAGCAAGAATTTTACACTAAAAATTTATTGCGAATTATTTTTTTAATTTTTTGTGTGGCACTTTTCTACAGCTACACTAGAGCTGCCTGGGTAAGTGTTTTTGGTGCAGGCATAATTTATTTGCTTTTTGTATTTAAAATTAAATTTAAATGGCTTTTTTCTCTTGGCTTGGTTGCAATAATAATTGTAGGGGTTAATTACACTGAAATCAGCTACATGTTAGGTAAAAACAATGCTGAACATACAACAGAAGATTTTGGAGAAAGAGTAGAATCAATGTCTAACATTAGTTCTGATGCCTCAAATTTAGAGCGCTTTAACAGATGGAACTCGGCTATTAAACTTACAAAAGAGCGCCCATTATACGGATGGGGTCCAGGTACTTATTCATTTGTATATGCTCCATTTCAAGACGCATCTGATTTAACTATTATTAGCACTAATTTTGGTGATGGAGGCAATGCACATAGTGAATATTTAGGCCCCTTATCTGAGCAAGGGATACCCGGTTTTTTAATTATGCTGTTGCTAGTTATTTTTATTTTTTATAAAGCTTCAATGTTGTTCATTAGGTTAGAAGATCCTGATTTGAAACGATTAGTGATGATGCTACTTTTAGGTCTAGTAACATATTTTACTCATGGGATTCTAAATAACTACTTAGATACTGATAAAGCTTCAGTTCCTGTTTGGGGTTTCATTGCAATTTTAGTTGCAATAGACGTATACATTGCTCCTAAACAAAAACATTCATAATACTTATTTATACAACAATTTTTTGTTTTCCACAACGTAATATTTGTAGGCACTCATTATTTATATTTACAAAATGGTAAAAGTAAAATCAAGTTTTTTTTGTCAAAATTGTGGAAATCAATCAAGCAAATGGATTGGCAAATGTAGCTCCTGCAATGAATGGAATACATTTGTAGAAGAAGTTATTCAAAAATCTAGTCCCATTGAAAAACTCATTAGTGGCTCAGTTACAAAATCAGCCAAACCTCAGTTAATTAAAGATGTTCAGCCGCTAGTTTCTCAAAGAATTAAGTTTTTAGACAAAGAATTTAATAGAGTTCTTGGTGGTGGGC
This sequence comes from Flavobacteriales bacterium, assembly GCA_029243225.1. Taxonomy (GTDB): domain Bacteria; phylum Bacteroidota; class Bacteroidia; order Flavobacteriales_D; family Parvicellaceae. The sequence continues at coordinate 24,801 of JAQWSL010000022.1, read as the reverse complement.
TTGTTCAGGGTTCAGTTGTCCTAATTGGAGGAGAACCTGGCATTGGGAAATCTACGTTAACACTCAACATTGCACTTTCATCAGGTGTCAAATGTTTATACGTTTCTGGAGAAGAAAGTGATGAACAAATTAAACTTAGAGCAGAAAGAATTGGAGGAAATATGGATAATTGCTATTTACTTCAAGAAACTAACTTACAGCAAATCATCCTTCAAGCTAATCAGGTTGAACCACAATTTATTGTTATCGATTCTATTCAAACAATTCAATCAGAAACTGTAGATTCATCTCCTGGAAGCGTTTCGCAGATTAAAGAAAGTACATCTCAAATAGTTAAATATGCAAAACTTAACAACATTCCTGTACTTCTTATAGGTCACATTAATAAAGAAGGAAGTATAGCTGGTCCTAAAATATTAGAGCACATGGTAGATACCGTTCTTCAGTTTGAAGGAGATCAACACCACATTTATAGAATAATTAGAAGCATTAAAAATCGATTTGGAAGCACAAATGAAATTGGAATTTATGAAATGACCTCTAAAGGTTTAATTGAAGTTGAAAACCCCAGTAAAGTACTCATAAACAATCATCAAGAATTATTAAGCGGTGTAGCAATCGCTGCTAGTTTAGAAGGTCTTAGACCTATCCTAATAGAGATTCAGGCCTTAACAAGTTCTGCTGCTTATGGAACTCCGCAAAGGTCATCAACAGGATTTGATTTAAGAAGACTTAATATGCTTCTTGCTGTTTTAGAAAAAAGATGCGGATTTAAAATTGCATCTAAAGATGTTTTTTTGAACATTACTGGAGGTATTAGAGTTGACGATCCCGCAATTGACCTAGCTGTTGTCTGTGCTATTTTATCTTCAAATTTTGACCTACACATTGGATCTACCATTTGTTTTTGTGGTGAAGTGGGTTTAAGCGGAGAAATAAGGCCTGTTTCTAGAGCAGAACAAAGAATAATAGAAGCTCAAAAAATGGGCTTTAAGACCATCTTCTTGAGTAAATACATAAAAGAATTAGATGTAAAATCTTCTGAAATTAAAATAATTAAAGTTGGTAAAATTCAAGAAGTTTTACTTCATTTATTTAAATAGCTCTACAAAACATTAGTTTACGATTTTCAATATTATATTTGTATTTAGATTTAATCTAAATAACAATGTCTATAGAAGATTTAGAAGCTGAAATCATTGAAGAATTTTCAATTTTTGATGATTGGATGGAAAAATATGAATACATAATTGAACTTGGAAAAGATCTTCCATTAATTGATGGTGAATTTAAAACCAAAGAGTTTTTAATCAAGGGTTGTCAATCAAGAGTTTGGCTTCATGCAGCATACAAAGACAACAAAATTATATTGTCTGCTGATAGTGATGCTATAATAACAAAAGGGATAATCGCACTACTTATTAAAGTTCTTAATAATCAATCTCCATCACATATTTTACAAGCTAAATTAAATTTCATCGATGTAATTGGACTGAAATCACATTTGTCACCAACTCGAGCAAATGGTTTGCTGGGGATGGTCAAACAAATTAAGAATTATGCATTGGCGTTTGAATTAAAAATAACTACTCAAAATGGTCAGTAATTCCGACAGAAATAACAATCCTACAATGGAAGAAAAAGCAAACAAAATTTCTTTAGAAAATAAGATAATTAATGTTCTTAAAACAATTTATGATCCTGAAATCCCTGTTGATATTTTTGAACTTGGATTAATTTATGAGGTTAAAATAGATGACAACAACAAGGTAGATATTGACATGACACTGACATCACCTAATTGTCCTGTAGCAGAATCAATGCCCAAAGAAGTTGAAGATAAGGTTAGAGATGTTTATGAGGTTACAACAGCAAAAGTTCACATAGTTTTTGACCCCCCATGGGATAAAAACATGATTAGTGAAGAAGCAAAGTTAGATTTAGGAATGCTATAATATAATCATGAAAAAAATTGGAATAGATGCAATTTCATTCTATGTACCATCATTGTATGTAGATTTAGAAAAATTAGCCAAAAAAAGAAACATTGCTTTTGCTAAATTAAATAAAGGGCTTGGTCTTAACAAAATGGCATTTCCCGATGTCAATGAAGATGCTGCCTCCTTTGCTGCTAACGCTCTTCTTGAGCTTATTTTTGCTAATAAAATAGACCCTTCAACAATAGGTCGCATCTATTTAGGAACAGAAAGTGCTTTAGACGCTGCCAAACCAACATCTACATATGCTTTAGAAGCTGTAGAAAATCAGCTTAGCAATACTTTTGGTCCAAGATGTTTTAAAAATTGTGATGTTTTAGACATGACATTCGCATGTGTTGGAGCAGTTGATGCTTTACACAACAGTATAGATTGGGTAACTAATGGTAAGGGCAGAAAAGCAGTTGTAATAGCCTCAGATTTTGCTAAATACGAGCTCAAATCCGGTGGTGAATATACTCAAGGTGCTGGTGCAGTAGCAATGCTAGTCACCGAAAATCCAAGTATAATATCAATCTCTAACACATGGGGCATTGCTACTAAAAGTGAAGGGGATTTTTTTAAACCTAGAAGGATTTTTAACAAATTAAAAGTTTTAAAAGAAACAGCGAAATTATTAAAAGTAGAAATTTCTGATACCCAAGCTGAAAACATAATTAAAAACAACCCTTCTGAATTTTGGTCAAATTCTAATATTAATTTTGAACTTTTTAAGGAAGAACCTGTTTTCGATGGTCCATATTCAAACGCATGCTATCAAGATAGAATACATGAAGCTTTAGAGCATTTTAAAGGTCAAAAAAACGTCAACGTTTTAAAAGATTGGAAACATCTTTTATTCCACCTTCCCTATGCGTTTCAAGGAAGAAGAATGATTGTGAAAAACTGGGTAAACTGGCTTCAAGAAAACAATCAAATTCACAATTTAACAAATGAAATTGGTTCAGTTAATTTTGACAACCCTAGTGAATGGTATAAGCTGGCTAGTAAATCGAAATTGTATAACTCATTTATTGATCAAAAAGTAGCACCAGGAGAAAAAGCATCATCTGAAATTGGAAACATGTATACAGCATCAATTTTCATGTCTTTATTAAGCTTTCTAAATTTTTCCTTTGAGAATAAAAATGATATTGAAGAAGATATGATTGGCTTCTTTAGTTATGGAAGTGGTTCAAAATCTAAAGTTTTTGAAGGAAGAATTGAATCTAAATGGAAAGAAAAAATCAAAAAATCAAATTTATTTTCATTACTTGAGCATAGAAAAGAAATTAGTTTTGAAACCTATGTTAAACTTCATAAAAATCAGCTGAATAATTCTGTAAATAAAACAAATGCCATTCAACTTCAAAACATTGAAAAATCCCCTTCGAACATTGGTCTTCGACAATACGCAAAATTAGATGTCTGAAAAAATAATAAATAAAGTTGCTAGTAGCCAGCTAATTACTTTAGAGCTAAAGTCATTTAAATCTAAAGAAGAAATTATTGCTTTTGACATTAAGAATTGGTTATTTAAAGAACAGATTTTAAAAGAAAAAGAATTTCGACTTAACATCAAAAAACACGATTGGTCTATTTTTACCAATAAAAATGTTGCAATTATTTGTAGTGTAGATTCAATAATTCCAAACTGGGCATACATGCTAATTTCAATTGCTTTAAAGCCATATGCAAAATTCTCCTATGTAGGATCAACAAAACAATTAGAAGAGTATTTATTTAACAGCAATATTCAAGCACTTGAAACCTCAAATTTCACTAATAAAAAAGTATTAATTAAAGGCTGTAGTGAATCACATATCCCAACTTCTGCATATGTTTCAATTACAAACAAATTGCTTCCAGTTGTCCAATCTTTAATGTTTGGTGAAGCATGTTCTAACGTTCCTTTATTTAAAAAACCAAAATAGTTTAAGTTAAACACTTCTTGAATTTTTAACATTTTTTTCTAAATTGAGTCACTTTTGACTACCTAATTTAAATATGTAATGTTATTAATTTCTTAAAATCGTTCTGTTTCTAACAGTAAATCGATAATATATCACATAAGAATTATAGCCACATCATTTAACTGTTTTATGATATAAAATTTTAAATATTGAATAGGAACTCATGGAAAATAAAATTTCCTACTAAATAAAGACAACCATAAAAAAAAAACACAGTCATTAACATGTTAATGGTTAGCTAAAATATTTACTCATCTTTCTACAAAGCGTACACATGAATAAAATTAAACACCTTCCTAGAATCATTTTAATACTTCTTTTTCTTTCTTTCCAAAACCAGTTTTTTTCCCAAAATGTTTACCAATGGTATCAAGATGGAATAATCATTTTCCAGCTCAAGACAACATCATTTATTCCCATTAAATCGAAAGATAAACTGGTTGATTTCAAAAGCTATCCATTACTAAATCAATTCAGCTCCAAATACAGGATTAATGAAGTCAAACAACTTTACCCAAATCATAAAAATGAATTATTAGCAAACACCTACCAAATTGAATTTGATAATGTTTTGTTAGTTGATGATTTCACTCAAGAGTTAAGTCAAATTTTAGCTATTGAATATGCTGAAAAAAAAGAGTTACACACTAACTTTTTCACACCAAATGACACATACTTTTCAAATTCAGCAAATAATGGTCAGTGGGCATTATTTACAATAAACGCTCAACAAGCTTGGGACATTTCTACTGGATCATCGTCAATAGTAGTTGGTGTTACTGATAATGCAATTAATGTAAATCATCCAGATTTAACGAATAAAATGCTGCAAGGTCATGATGCTGTTGACAATGATAACGACCCAACTGGTTGTGGATCTAATGATGGATTTCATGGATCACATGTTTCCGGAATTGTGGGTGCAGAAACGAACAATAATCAAGGAATAGCATCTATAGGTTATGATGTGAGTATTTTACCTGTTAAAATTGGAGATTGCAACGGGTCTCTGACCGCTGGATACGAAGGTATTATATGGGCAGCAGATAATGGCGCTGATGTTATTAACATGTCCTGGGGAGGTGGAGGATCAAGCACATACGGCCAAAATGTATGTAACTATGCATATAATGCTGGAGCTATTCCCATTGCAGCTGCAGGAAATGATGGATCAAGTTCAGTTTTTTACCCAGCAGGATATAACAATGTTGTTTCTGTAGCATCAACTACTACAAACGATTCAAAATCTAGTTTTTCTAATTACGGATCATGGATAGACATTTCTGCTCCTGGATCAAGTATTTTGAGCACTAATGAATCTTCTGGTTACCAAGTAACTCAAGGAACTTCAATGGCATCTCCTCTAGTAGCTGGTCTTGTTGGTTTAATGAAATCTTATGCCCCTAATGCTACTAATACTGATTTGATAAACTGCTTATATTCAAGTGCTACAAACATTGATGCTGTTAACAGTAATTATATTGGTGAACTTGGAGCAGGTAGAATAGATGCCCATCAAGCTCTACTTTGCCTTAATGCTTTTTCATTTAATTTAGATGCAGCTATTTCTTCAATAGACGCTCCAGATGGAACAATCTGCGGGTCATCAATAGATCCAGAAATTACTTTGAGAAATTACGGGAGCGCTACATTAAATTCTGCAACTATTTATTACCAAGTAAGTGGTTCTACTCAGCAAACTTACAATTGGACAGGAAATTTAGCTTCCGGTCAATCTGAAACAATCTTCCTTCCAAATGTCCCTCTTACAGATGGCAGCTATACATTTACTGCTTACAGCGAAAACCCAAATGGCTCTACAGATCAAAACCCATCTAATGACCAAGAAAACACCTCATTTACTATTGCTTCAACTGGTCAAAACATAGATGTTACAATTGTTACAGATTGTTATGGTAGCGAAGTTACATGGACTATTTCTGATGTAAATGGCAATTCTATGGCTAATGGTGGACCCTATTCTGATGTAGTTGGTGGCCAGACTAATTCTTCCTCTGTTTGTTTAGTTCCTGATTGTTACGATTTCACTATTAATGATACTTATGGAGACGGGATGTATGGAAGCCAATGGGGCAGCTGCTCAGTTGATGGTGACTATTACATAAACGATGCAAATGGAAATAACATTTTACAAATGACAATTGCCAATGCTGCATATGGAAATTCTGCAACAGATAATTTTTGTGTTACCTCTTTAAACATTGATGATGATGCAAGTATTTTATCCATTAACCAACCAAGTGGTACTACCTGCTCAAACTCCATAGACCCTGAAGTTCAAATTGGGAATTTTGGTTCTCAGACACTTTCATCTGTTGACATCAATTATCAGATCAGTGGTTCATCCTTTACATTTCCTTGGACTGGAAGTCTTAACTCAGGTCAGTCAATTGTTGTAACACTTCCGAGTATTGCCTTATCTAATGGACTTCAAAATTTTACAGCGTACACGACTAATCCCAACGGAAACACAGACCAAAATCCAAATAATGATACAATGCAAAGTAGTGTCATCGTTTATACAGTAAGCTTACCTCTTCCATTTTCAGAAACTTTTGAGAGTAATTCATTATCAACTAATAATTGGTCTTTAGAAAATTCTGACAACAGTGAAACATGGGAAATTGTCACAATATCAGGCACAACTCCTGGTGATAAAGCAGCAAAAATAAATTTTTTCCAATATTCTCAACTTGGACAAAGAGACGCATTAGTAACAGCACCACTAAACTTCAATGGATATTCTAATCTAGACCTAACTTTTGAACACGCTTATAAAAGATATGATCAAAACAGTACAGATTCATTAATCGTTTATATTTCAACTGATTGTGGATTAACCTTTTCAAGATTACTTTCGTTAGGGGAAGATGGCACTGGGAGTTTTGCTACAGCATATACAAATACTGCAGCATTTACTCCAACTCAAACATCAGATTGGTGTATGGGCACAGTAGGTGCAGATTGTTTTTCAGTTAATCTTGACAGCTACATAGGAAACTCAAATGTCATTATCAAATTTGAAAGCTACAATGCAGGTACCAATGGTAATAATTTATTTTTAGATAACATTAACATTGATGGAACCGCTAATGCAGTTCCTCCAACAGCAGATTTTAGCGCAAATTCAACTTCTATTTGTGAAGGTGTTAGTGTTCAGTTTACCGATTTATCAACATCAAACATAACTTCATGGAATTGGGACTTTGGCGATGGTAATATATCAACACAACAAAACCCTACAAATGTATATCTGAATGCTGGAACATACACAGTTACACTTGATGTATCAAATGCTATCGGAACAGATAATTACTCAATAACAAATTACATTACAGTTAATGTTTCTGATGATGCCACAATAGCTCCTGTGGCTCCAATGTGTATAGCAGATCCAAGTACAACTCTTTCTGCTGCAACTAGTGGTGGAGTTTGGAGCGGAAATGGAGTAAACTCATCGGGTATTTTCGACCCCTCTATTTCAGGTATGGGTACACACACAATAACATACACAACAACTGGAGCATGTTCCGACACTTCATCTATAGATATTATTGTCACTAATTTAGCTGATGCATCTATTGACCCAGTAAGCTCTCTTTGTGTTTCAAGTAGCCCCATAACTCTAACAGGAGCTAGTGCTGGTGGAACATGGTCTGGAACAGGCATAACAGATCCAGCAAATGGAATTTTCAGCCCGTCTGTTGCTGGGATTGGTTCATTCACTGTAACCTATACAATTAGTGGTTCTTGTGGGAATTCTGATATAACCACTATTAATGTAACAAGTACTTTAGATGCGACAATTACAAGTGCAGGACCATATTGTAGTAATGATTCTCCTATGAATTTGAATGCAGTAGATGGTGGGGGTATTTGGACAGGAAATGGTATTTCGAACAGTAACACTGGTGAATTTGACCCTAGCTTAGCAGGGCCTGGAACACATGTGATTACGTATGCCATAATGGGAGCTTGTGGAGACATTTCAACTGCTCAAATCACTGTCATAGATGGTGTAGCTTCGTTCACCTCTCCAGTAGATTCTATTTGTAACGACAATGCTCCAATAACATTCTATGGTACACCCGTTGGTGGCAGTTGGTCTGGAAATGGAATTAATTCTAATGGGCTATTTGATCCAATAATAGCAGGTGTTGGAAATCATTCGATTACATACACTATTTCTGGAACTTGCCCAGACAGTTACTCTGAAGTAATTGTTGTCCAAGAAAGTATCACTGCAATAATTGGAAATGTAAATAATTTATGTGCAGGTTCTTCGCCAATCCCATTAGTAGGAACACCAAATGGAGGAACTTGGAGTGGTCCTGGGGTAAATAATAACGGATTGTTTGACCCCTCTATTGCTGGAGTAGGCTCTCATAACATTAGCTATAGTTTTAGTGGATTGTGTGGTGATCAAACATCTACAATAATAATTGTTGACGATTGCTCTGAAATTTCTGAAAATACAATTAGTTTATTTGAAATAATACCCAATCCTAACAATGGTGAGTTCCTCTTAAAAATTGAAGGAAATAGAATCTCAAATTTATCAATTGAAATATTTAATCAAATTGGAAAAATTGTCTACAAAAAAGAGATTAAAAGCCTTTCAAACAATTACTCAATTGACATTAATATATCCGATTTAGCAGATGGGATATATTTAATTAAATCTGGAGAATCAACAAGAAAATTTATTAAGCTTTAAACTTAATATGCCCTTTCGTTTTTACCATCCATGTAGTTAATGAATGCTTTATTTACCACTTTATTACCTCCAGCTGTAGGGTAATTGCCTGTAAAATACCAATCTCCTTTATGACCTGGACAAGCTTTATGTAAGTCTTCAATAGATTGATAAATTATCTGCACATCACAATTTATGTCACTATGAGTTAAAAGCTGAGAAATTTTAGTGGAAATTTCTTCATATGAAAAAGGAGCATACACTTCTTTCACATAGTTTACTATTTGATCCTTATCAAGGTTTTCCTGAGCTTTACATTTGGAGTAAACATCTTTTAAAAGTTGCTCATTATTAGATTCTTTAATTAGAGCAATAGCAGCTTGAAAAGCAATGAAATCTCCAAGTTTTGCCATGTCAATTCCATAACAATCTGGAAAACGAATTTGAGGAGCAGATGACACAATGATTATTTTTTTAGGTTCAAGGCGATCTAATATTCTAATGACGCTCTGCTTAAGAGTTGTTCCTCTAACTATTGAATCATCTATTACAACAATGTTGTCTTCATTTCTTCTAATGGATCCATAAGTAATGTCATAAACATGAGCAACCATCTCATCACGCGCATCATCCTGAGTGATAAATGTTCTCAACTTAGCATCCTTAACCATAATTTTATCCGCTCTTGTTCGTATTGATAATATTTTTTTCAGCTCATCTTCGTTAGCGTCTTTTGGTAAATTCTTAATTTTTTTCAGCTTTACATCCGTTAAGTAATCTTCAGTAGCTTTAAGCATTCCATAATAGGACATTTCTGCTGTATTGGGGATAAAAGAAAAAACAGAATTTCTTAAGTCATAATCAATTTCTTTAAGCACTTTCTGAGTTACTAATCTCCCTAGCTCTAATCGCTCTTGATAGATGTCTTTATCTGTTCCTCTAGAAAAATAGATTCTTTCGAAAGAACACTTGGCATCATTTTCAGGTTCACGAACTAATTGTTCTGAAGTTTCTCCATTCTTTTTAACTATTAAAGCATGACCAGGAGATAATTCTTGAATGTCTTCCCATTTCAAATTGAATGCTGTCTGAATTACTGGTCTTTCAGAAGCAACAACAACAATTTCCTCATCTTCATACCAAAAAGCTGGTCTTATTCCGCACGGATCTCTTAGAACAAATGCATCTCCATGACCAACTAATCCAGCCATGGTGTAGCCGCCATCCCAATATTCAGCAGAGTTTTTAAGGATTCGTTGAATATCCATATTCTCGGCAATAAGATTTGTTATTTCTTTGTTTGAATGCCCTTTATTATCAAATTTATCAAACAAGTATTGATTCTCTTGATCTAAAAAATGACCAATTTTTTCTATAACAGTTACTGTATCTGTTTTTTCTTTTGGATGCTGACCTATATCTACCAATAAGCTAAAAAGTTCATCTACATTGGTCAAATTAAAGTTACCCGCAACAACTAAATTTCTAGTCATCCAATTATTTTGCCTTAAAAATGGATGACAACTTTCAATGTTGTTTTTACCAAAAGTGCCATATCTTAAATGCCCAAGAAACAGTTCTCCTGTAAATGCAAAATTCTCTTTTAAATATTGAACATCTTTTAATTTTTCAGGAGCATCCTTTTCTAATTCCTGAAATCTACTATTCACATAAGAAAAAATATCTTGTATTGGTTTAGAATCTGTACTTCTATGCCTGCTTATGTAACGAGAACCTGGAGCCATATCTAGTTTTATATTAGCAAGCCCAGCGCCATCTTGACCTCGATTATGCTGCTTCTCCATTAATAAATACATTTTATTTAATCCATAAAATGCTGTTCCATATTTGTCAAGATAATACTCAAGAGGTTTCTTTAGCCTAAGAAGGGCAATTCCACACTCATGTTTAATGGGTTCACTCATTCAGCAAAAATAATTAATTCGTTGATACAACCATTATAAGATTTATTCGTTTATCTTTTAGTTAAAGATAAAAATCACATTTAGATGTTTTTTATTTTTATTTTTTATCAACAATGAAGAGAATTTTCCTTTTATTATTATTCACAATTGTTGCAAAATTATTTTTTTGTCAAGAATCTTCAGCTGTTCAATTTATCGAAAATAAAGGGCAATTAGCTGAAAAAATTGACTTTAAATTAACTTTAAATGCAGGCAATGTCTTTTTCGAAGGTAATTGTATAACATACAGTTTTTTTGAAAAAGGTAAAATCTCAAAAATGAGACATGGAGACACTACCATTAATCCAGAGATAAAAAGTCATGCATATAAAACCCATTTTATTGAATCTAATTTAGACTGCATTAGTATAGGGAAATCATTAAACTCAAACTTTTACAATTTTTTTATTGGCAATGATTCTTCAAAATGGGCAACCAATGTTAGATCCTATAATAGAATTGAATATTCCAATATTTATGACTCTATTGATATTACTTTTTATAGAAAAAATGAACATTTGAAATATGATTTCATTGCTAAACCTGGATCAAACCCTTCAAAGATTAAGCTGTTTTATGAGGGTATGGATAATGTTTCTCTGTCTAATGGTCATCTATTAATTAAAACCAGCTTAGGAAACGTAATTGAACAAAGTCCTTATGCGTATCAAATAAATAATGGAAAAGAAATAAAAGTTAAATGCAATTACTCTCTTCATCAAGACACATTATCATATGATTTTCCTGATGGATATGACCCCTCAAAGACTTTAATCATTGATCCTCCTATTTTAATTTTCTCTACATACACGGGTTCATCTGCGGACAATTGGGGATTCACGGCAACATATGACGATCTTGGCAACATGTATGTAGGAGGAATTGTTTTTGACATCGGATATCCAGTAACTTTGGGGGCTTTTCAAACCACCTATAATGGAGGAACAGGAATTGGGTATCCGGGAACAGATGTGTCAATCACAAAGTTTTCTGACGATGGAACACAGCTTATTTACAGCACTTATTTAGGCGGTTCAGGAAATGAAAACCCTCATAGTATAATTTGCAATCAAAATGGTGAATTATATGTTTTTGGATCAACATCATCCCCAAACTTACCTATGCTTGCAAACAGTTACGATAATAGTTTTAATCTTGGTGTCACATTTCAAAACAGTGTAATGGATTATGTAAACGGAACTGATGCATTTGTTGTGAAATTTAATTCAACTGGAAATGGCTTATTAGGATCAACATATATTGGTGGATCTGGAAATGATGCAGTAAATCTATCGCCAAATTTAAAAAAGAATTATGCCGATGAATTTAGAGGTGAAATAATTGTAGACAACAATGACAATTGCTGGGTAACTACAACTACATTATCCAATGATTTCCCAACTATTGGTGGGGTTCAAAACAGCAATAACGGCATGCAAGATGCTGTTGCATTCAAGCTAAACACAGACCTCTCTTCTTTATTGTGGAGCACATATTATGGAGGGTCAGGAGATGATGCCGGATACTCGATTCAATTGAACTCTTTAAATGAGCCAATAATAACTGGCGGAACAATAAGTAATGATTTAATCACAAGTGCTAATTCAATCCACCCATCTAGTTCTGGATCTGAAGAAGGATTTATTGTAAAATACAATAGCTCTGGAAATACAATTTCTGCAGCTACCTATATTGGCACACCATTTTATGATCAATGTTATTTTATCCAAACCGATATAAATGATAACATCTATGTTTATGGTCAAACAGAAGGTAATTATCAAATTACACCATCTACAACTTTCAGTAACCCCGGAAGTGGTCAATTTATTCATAAATTAAATTCTGATTTAACCAATACTGAATTTTCAACAGTGTTTGGTAGTGGAAACGGCATCAACTTATCCCCATCCGCTTTCCTAGTTTCTGATTGTGACCTTATTTATGTTTCTGGATGGGGAGGAAGCGTAAATTTTCAAGGAAACACATTTAATATGCCTACAACTAGCAATGCTTACCAACTAGCAAGTGATGGAAGTGATTTTTACTTAGGCGTCTTTACTGCAGATGCAAACTCATTACTTTACGCTACCTATTTTGGAGGAAGCACCTCTTCGGAACATGTTGATGGAGGAACAAGTAGATTTGATAAAAACGGCAAAGTCTATCAGGCTGTCTGTGCTGGTTGTGGAGGTAATTCAGACTTCCCTACTTCTATAAATTCTTGGTCAAACACTAATAATAGTCTAAATTGTAATTTAGGTGCTTTTAAATTTTCTTTAGAAAATATTACTCCTGTTATTAGCATACCTCAACCTTATGTTTGCATGCCCAATTCTTATCAGTTCAATAATCTATCTCAAGGAGGTGATCAATATTTGTGGGATTTTGGAGATGGGATCACCTCAAATCAGTTTGAACCAGCTCATACATATCAAGATACTGGCTTTTATGAAGTAACTTTAATTGTCTCAGACTCTTTGGGGTGTCTTGAGGAAGATACAGCCGTTATTTATTTAGATGTTTTCAATATAAACAATGCAATCATTCAAACTGTTGATACACTTTGTTTTGGAGACACAATTCAACTTAATGCCTCTGGTGGAGCAACTTACGCATGGACACCAAGCTATGGACTTTCTAATCCAAACATTGCAAACCCACTTGCTTTTCCAGACTCATCAATTACCTATCAGGTTGTAGCTACAGATAGCTGTGGTTCAGATACTGCGCTAATAACGTTAGTTTATGCAATTGAACCAACCTCAATAATGAACGATACTTTAATTTGTCTAGGTGATATTGTTACTTTGAATGCTTATGGTGGTATAAATTATTTATGGTATCCAACAACCGCAATGATTAACCCAGGTAGTCAAACTCCAAATATAACTCCAACAGACACTACTTTGTATTTTGTAGACATTACTACAGATAACGGCTGCATAATTACAGATAGTGTACAGATTTATGTTGAGAATTCTGCTCCTAGCCCAATACTTCCCAGTGATACAACTATTTGCGCTGGAGACACTATAGAAATAAACATTCTAGGAGTAACTAATGCTAGTTGGAGTCCTATTTCAGGATTGGGAAATCCCAACAGCACAACTACTAGTGTTTATCCAACAAATACAACTACCTACAGTATTGAGTTTGAAAACACATGTTCAATTGTATCTATGGATTTCACTGTTTCAGTTGTTGGAATTTCTTCACAAGTAGTTGAAGACACTATTATTTGTCCAGGAGACACCGCAACATTATGGGCTACAAATGGTAGCTCTTATTCATGGAGTCCAATTGAAACTTTATCCAACCCTGATAGTAGCAGCACATTTGCCTACCCAAATACATCAACATTATATTCTGTTAATGTTCAAAATAATTTAGGCTGTTCCATAACACAAAATGTGTTTGTTGATTTATATACAGCACCATATGTTTCTGCTGGTTATGATCAATTAATAGAATATGGCGATGTAGTTGAATTGCAGGGAGAAACGAACGTCTTTTTTTACTGGGAATCTCTTGACAGCATGTCTTGTAGTGACTGTCTTAACCCCATTGTCTCACCAATAATAACATCAGATTATTTTATTTATGTAATTGATGATAACGGTTGTGTAAATAGCGACTCTGTAAAGATAATTTTAGATGGTTCACTTTATGTACCTAATGCATTTACACCCGATGGAGACGGAGTAAATGATTATTTTGAAATAAAAGGAGAAGAAATTAAATCCTTCGAATTATGGATTTTTAATAGATGGGGTGAATTAATATATCATACTAATAATATGACCAATTATTGGGATGGAAATTACAAAGGAATGCCTAATCAAATTGATGTTTACGTTTGGAGGATAAAATATGAAGACTCCCAAAAAAAATATGGCAACCTAACAGGACATGTAAGTTTAATTCGTTAATCGTTTGTAAATCTTGGGTCAGATTCCATCGTATGAGAACAATGATTACAAGTTCTTAACTCCTTTGAAGCGTAAAACTTTTTAAAAACTGGTAAAAAATCTTTTTCAATATTTTTTAGTTTAAAATACTCATCAAACAATTTAGCATTACAATTGTCGCAAAACCACATTAACCCGTCTGTATAATCTGTGCCTTCCCTAACTCTTTCAATCACTAAACCTATTGACCCTTCCGATCGATTAGGAGAGTGAGGAATTTTTGCAGGTAGAAGAAACATTTCACCCTCTTTAATATCAACATCAATAGATTTTCCATCAACCTGAATTCTCACACAAATATCTCCTTCAACTTGGTAGAACAATTCCTCTGTTTCATTATAATGGTAATCCTTTCTAGCATTAGGCCCAGCGACTACCATAACAATGTAATCTTTAGAAATAGGATACATATTTTTGTTGGCAACTGGTGGCTTTAACTTGTCTTTATTGTCTTTTATCCATTGATCAAAATTGAAAGGCATTGCTATATCCATAATTATTTATTTAATAGTTTATATACTTAAATAAAGTATCTCCTGAACTGCAAAAAACATTGTCAGAAAATGCATTTGTGAAATTATCTTTTGTTACGAAGTAATCGATTTCAATCATTTGATTCCCATATACTTCACATTCAATTGTAGTGTCTACACTAGAGCCTACCATGGTTACAATATTATTGAAACATGAACCCACATTAGCTCCAATCAACGTAGTGTTCAAGGTAATTTGATCATCGTTATTAAAAGGAGTATTATTAGTAATATTTAAAACTAAGTAGCTCGAAGAATATAGTGTTGCATCAATAACATTATTATCCGATATAGATAGTTGATCTGGATTAATTACTATTTGTTCCGAAAAACATCCTTGTTTGGTAAATGTTAATCTATATTCTACAGCATTACTGTTTTGAAAAGAAAAAAGATACTCTCCGTTTGTATTTGTCTCAGTTGTTGTAATCTCATCAAAAGAATTCGAAAATGAACTGCCTCCAAATGGTTTTATTTCCAGCAACACATTAACTCCTTCGATTGGAAAAGAATTGATTTTATCAGAAATTGTTCCTGATAAATCTATCATATTATCTGAATTCTTTTTACATGAAAAAAAAGACAAAAAACATAACATTATAATACAAATCTTATACATATAACAAATATAAAAAAAGGAATGTCAACTTATAACAAGAATTTTTCGCTACTTAATTTAAGCTCTTTATAAAAAGTATTAAACTCAGCATTATATACTGCCTCATTATCATAATAGATTTCACGAAATAAATCCATATTAACAGTTAAGCCAACTCTTCTGCTTATCCCGAAAACAGCACTTTCTATTCCACTAAATTTCGTATAACTATTTAACCAATCATGAGTTCTCATGTGAGAATAAAGCATTGCTATTTTAAGAGGCATAAACTCAATTCTATTGTCTAATTCGAGGTATGTATCAGCAATAAATTCTTTAGTGTTTTGCTTATAGTATTTATTCCAATTTTCCCATAAAAGAAAATCGTATAATATATCGCAAACAACACCAGCTAATTTCGGGGCGCATTCATAGAACCTTTTTTTACTCTTTAAACACAAATAATGATTGTCTGTAAAATTATCTATGTGTCTATGCAAAAGAATTCCTTTTTTAATTTCTTCCTGAAAAAGCAGGTATTTGTTCCCTTTAATCCCATCGCCAATGAAGTTACCAAACATCACATCCTTATTAGTTCCAGATAGAATAAGATGCGCCAAATAATTCATGAGAATAAATTAAGTATAAAAAACTGACATTACTGTATCAGAAAGAGCTAATTCTGATGACTCCCAGGAATTATAGATTTCTTTAAATCCAGCTTTTAGTAATGCTGCTTTTGTAGATGGCCCAATTGCAACAACTTTCTGATTAGGATTGACATTATTAAAAGAAACAAAAGCATTGACATTACTAGGGCTAGTAAAGACCAACAGCTCATACCCTTTAATTTCTTGTTCAACATTTGAAGTCGTATAAGAGATTACTTCAAACTGATTTTCTAATGGAATTTTAGACTGAACAGTCTTTAATGACCTATTAGAAACAGGAAATAATACTTTTTCGTTTAATACAACTTTAGCGAAACTATCTGCTATTTCTGAAGGAGTTCCTTCTCCAATAAACGCTGAATCTAAACCCATTTTTTTAATGCTCATATTGGTAGATTTACCAAATACAGCAATTTTCTTTGTTTTTAAATAATCAACATGCTTTTTTAAAGATTCAACCGAATTCGATGAGTTAAAGAATATCCAATCTGTAGAAGGAAGGTCTGCAATTTCATTGAAAGTTATCTTAATTAAAGATTTTCCAAAAACTGTTATATTTTGACTAATAAGCGTTTTTTCAAATAAGCTTCCGTCATTTAAATCTCTTGAAATAAACACTTTTTTGATGCCTTCTATTTCCGATTTCAACAACTGAACAACTTTTTCTGGAGATAAATTTTCTTTGTAAATCCTAAGAGGATGGTTTTGATTTGATTTTAAAATAGATACCCATAATTTAGTTGTATTACTATCTTTCTCACAATAAACTCCCAATGGAAGTTGACAACCACCTTTAAAAAGATTTAATATTTTTCTTTCAACTTTTATCACTTCTTGAGTAGATGAAGAATTTATTTTTTTTAAAATCTGTTGCATTGAAACATCATCTTCTCGAATTTGCAATCCTAACACGCCCTGAGCTGGCGCTGGAATAAACCATTTTTTTGACAAACACTCAACTTGTAAATCAGAAACATCTAAATTCAATCTACTAACCCCTGCTTTAGCTAAAAGAATAGCATCATAATTACCGTTTCTTAATTTTTGTATTCTTGTAGGAACATTTCCTCTTAGGTCTTTGATTTGCAGATCTTCTCGAAACAATAAAATTTGACTTTTTCTTCTTGATGAAGAAGTTCCAACAATAGCATTTTCTTTTAATCCCCAAAATTTAGAACCATCAAAAGATTCTTTTCTAATCAATAATAACTCAGAAGGATCTTCTCTTTCTGAAACAGCTGCAATAATTAACCCTTTAGGTGGATTTGTTTCTAAATCTTTATGTGAATGTACAGCAAGATCTATTTCTTTATTTAGCAAAGCGTCTTCAATTTCTTTAGTAAAAAACCCTTTGCCTTCTAATTTATCAAAACTAAGGTGCTGAATTTTATCTCCTCTGGTTTTAATTATTTTAATTGTAGATTGAAAACCTAATTCTTTAAGCTGACTTTGAACATGATTGGCCTGCCAAAGAGCAAGGTCACTCCCTCTAGAACCGATGGTGATTTGATTTATCATTGAACTACTTTGCATTTTGCTTCAGCAAAATTTCTTTGGCCATTTTCATTGGAACACTTATGTACTTTTTTTCTAAATATGTTACAAATTTATCCAACACATCTCTGGATTCATTATCTAATCCCTCTAAGTCTTTAGCAAAAACTTCAGAATAAGCTTTGGAAGTGATGTTTTTAATAGTAATGGGGACCTCACTCATGGCTATTTCTAATTTACGCACCTTTTCAACTTCTTTAAATTCTAAAAGCTTATTGTTTAGAATTATTTGGCATTTTGATATCTCTTTAGCTCTTTTGGCAAGATTTTCGTTAGCCACCATTTTTAAATCTTTGATGGCAATGATCTCAATGTTGTGCTGTTCAGAAATCTTCTCATCAAAATCAGCGGGTAAAGCTAAATCAATGACAATTTTTTTGCTTAAATCATCACCAATAATTTCAGTATATATTTCTTCAGAAAAAATAACAGATGAAGCTCCTGTGCAAGTAATGATTACATCAAAATCAGCTTTATGACTAGCTAAATCACTTAATTTTTTTATTGACGCTTTTAAATTTATTTTTTCTACTAGTTCTATTGCATTTTGCTCAGAACGATTAAAAATTGTATAATTTTCATAACCATGCTTACTCAAAAATTTCAACATAGTTGTTATTGTTTTGCCAGCGCCAACTATGAGAAAATTAGCATCTTTTTTAATGTTTTTTTCAATTAATTTATGATAAGCAAGAGAAACTACAGAAACAGGGTTTTTAGAAATATCACTTTCAGTATATACTTTTTTAGCTACTTGAATTGTATGTTGAGATAATAAACGAATAACGTCTCCTGTAATTCCAAATTCTTTACATTTTTCATAAGCCTTACGAACTTGAGTTATTATTTCTCTTTCACCAATCACCAAGGAATCTAAAGATGATGCTACTCTAAAAATATGTTCAACGGCTGCTTCGCCTTGGAAAACTTCTGCCATTTCAATGGCTTTTCCAATCTGAAGAG
Organism: Flavobacteriales bacterium; assembly: GCA_029243225.1. Classification (GTDB taxonomy): domain Bacteria; phylum Bacteroidota; class Bacteroidia; order Flavobacteriales_D; family Parvicellaceae. The sequence continues at coordinate 5,881 of JAQWSL010000022.1, read as the reverse complement.
CATCCCATGAAGCATCAAAAGCATTAAAGAAATTGTATAAAAATTCTTTATTTACAATCTGATCAGAAGTAAAAATAAGTTCAACTCTATTACAAGTTGATAGGTACATCAATTCATTTAACCCTAAATTAAGTTTAAGGTTAACTAATCTTTCTTTAAGAACTGCATCTTCAATATGGAACTTCCCTATTTCGTCTAATTCAACATTGTTGTGCGTAAATGCTAATGTATGTAGTCTCTTCAATTAAGATAAATATAATAGTGCAAATTAATAAAGTAGACTTCAAAGTTTTGTCATTGAATTGTCATTGAACAACAGAAAACACTAATTTGACAACAACTTTTAAACTAGAAATTAATATTAGTATTTTTATCCCTTAAAATTTGTAACAAAATGAAATACGATAAAATCGACTCCTCTCTTTACATTCAAAATAGAAAAAATTTTACTAGTCATCTAAAAAAAGGTGGTCTAGCTATTTTCAACTCAAATGATATTTTTTCCACAAGTGCAGACAGTACATTGCCATTTGTTCAACACAGAGACATTCTTCATCTTTCTGGAGTTGATCAAGAAGAAAGCGTACTTGTTATTTTTCCAGATTGTCATGAGCAAAAACACAAAGAGATCTTATTTCTAAAAGAGACTAGTGATTTAATTGCAATTTGGGAGGGAGAGAAATTAACCAAAGAAAAAGCATTTGAAACAGCAGGTATTAAAACAGTTTATTGGTTAGATCAATTTGAAACTATTTTAAACACCCTTTTAGCTGAATGTTCTTGTGTTTATTTAAATTCTAATGAACACACAAGAGCAAATACAGAAGCCGAAAATAGAGAAGATCGTTTCATAAAGAATTTTAAAATTAAATACCCCAATCATCAAATTGAAAGAAGTGCTCCTATTATGCATCAATTAAGATCTATTAAAGATCCTATTGAAATTGAGTTAATGAAAAAAGCATGTGATATAACTGAAAAAGGGTTAAGAAGAATTCTAAGCTTTACAGAACCTGGTGTTATGGAATATAATTTAGAAGCTGAGCTCATGCATGAATTTTTAAACAACAAGTCTAAAGGTTTTGCTTATACACCTATTATTGCATCTGGAAAATCTGCTTGTGTACTACATTACATCGAAAACAATAAACAGTGTAAGGATGGAGATGTAATACTTATGGATTTTGGTGCAGAGTATGCGAATTACGCATCAGATCTTACTCGTTGCATCCCTGTAAATGGGAAATTCACTGCTAGACAAAAAGAGGTTTACAATGCTGTACTACAAGTGAAAAATGAGGCTACAAAATTATTGATTCCTGGAACCATGCTTAAAGACTACCATGCTCAAGTTGGAGCCTTAATGGAAGAACAATTGGTTAATCTTGGTTTAATTTCTTTACACGACATTAAAAATGCTGATGATAGCTGGCCAGCATATAAAAAATATTTCATGCATGGAACTTCCCATTTTATTGGGTTAGACACGCATGATGTAGGCTTATGGAACTTACCCATTAAAGCTAACATGGCATTTACAGTAGAACCTGGAATATACATACCTGAAGAAAATCTTGGAATAAGACTAGAAGATGATGTAGTGGTTCAAAAAAGTGGGAATCCGTTAAATTTAATGGCTACAATTCCAATTGAATCAGAAGAAATAGAAGAATTAATGAATTCATAAGATATGTCTAAAAAAAACAAGGAACTTAAAAATAAAATTGCAGCATCACATTTAGGTGGAGGCCAAGATAGAATAGATGCTCAACATAAGAAAGGAAAATTAACCGCAAGAGAGAGGATTGATTTACTATTAGACGACCATTCTTTTGAAGAAATAGGTGGACTAGTAACTCATCGGTCTACAAATTTCGGTCTAGATAAGAAGAAATTTCTTGGTGATGGAGTAGTTACAGGATATGGGCTTGTAAATGGAAGATTAACTTATGTTTTCTCACAAGATTTCACTGTTTTAGGAGGCTCATTAGCCGAAGCACATGCAGAAAAAATATGTAAAATAATGGATCTTGCTCTTAAAAACGGAGCTCCTATTATTGGTCTTAATGATTCAGGAGGCGCTCGTATCCAAGAAGGAGTTGTTTCATTAGGTGGATATGCAGATATTTTTTTTAAAAACACAATGTCTTCTGGAGTAATTCCACAAATTTCTGCCATTATGGGTCCTTGTGCAGGAGGAGCTGTATATTCTCCTGCATTAACCGATTTCATTTTAATGGTTGAGAACACATCGTATATGTTTGTAACTGGACCTGGAGTTGTTAAAACAGTTACAAATGAAGAAGTTAGCGCTGAAGAACTTGGTGGAGCTGAAACGCACAGCACAAAATCTGGAGTTACGCATTTTGCTGTAAATAACGAACTTGAAGCAATAAATCACATTAAAAAATTACTTTCATATATTCCTCAAAATTGTGAAGAAATGTCAATTATTGTTGACTATGAATTTCAAGACGAAAAAAGAGAACTATTAAATTCGATAATCCCTGAAAATCCTAATCAACCTTACGACATCCGAACAGTAATTAGTGAAGTTGCTGACAAGGATACTTTTTTTGAAGTTCACAAAAATTATGCAGATAATATTGTGGTTGGATTTTGTCGTTTAGCTGGACGATCTATCGGAATAGTTGCCAATCAACCAGCTGTTCTTGCTGGAGTTTTAGATGTTGAGTCATCAAAAAAAGGTGCTCGTTTTGTGCGGTTTTGTGATGCTTTCAATATTCCATTATTAGTATTCGAAGATGTTCCTGGTTTTTTACCTGGAACCGATCAGGAATGGAATGCTATTATCACTAATGGTGCTAAATTACTTTATGCGTTTAGCGAAGCTACCGTTCCAAGAGTCACAGTGATTACTAGAAAAGCTTATGGAGGTGCTTACGATGTAATGAATTCTAAACACATTGGTGCAGATATGAATTATGCGTGGCCAACAGCCGAAATTGCTGTAATGGGAGCTAAAGGAGCTGCTGAAATAATTTTTAAAAAAGAAATTAATTCAGCTAAAAATCCTCAAGAAAAATTAGAAGAAAAGCAAAATGAATACGCAACACTTTTTGCAAATCCATATAATGCTGCTGCTAGAGGCTACATAGATGAAGTTATTGAGCCATATCAAACAAGAAAAAAACTAATTAGGGCTTTTAAAATGTTAGAAAACAAAGTGGCAACACTTCCAAAAAAGAAACACGGAAACATTCCGCTTTAAATACTGTTAAATACTGTTAACATATTTCACTTCTTATTTACTCTTATTAAATTTGAAATAGGTAGTTGAAAAAAGAAAAGAATTACATCGTATTTATTATCGTTTTAACAACGATAGCACTTTTGGGTCTCACCTCTTTTCAGGCCTACTGGATAAACAGTGCGTTAAAACAAAGAAAAATTCAAATTAAAGAACAGGTTCAAACTTCTTTAAACGAAATAGTAAACAGGATTGAAAAATTCGAAACAATAAAAAAAGCAGAAAGATCTGGGAAATTGAACAAAATTCTAGGAGAATCAAACCCAAATTTCATTGGGGAGCTTTCACAAGATATTTACCTACAAGATAGTATTGTAAAAAAACTAAACCAGTATTTAAAAACTGGCATTGAAAAAGATCACCCTCAAAGTAAATCTTTTGTAAAAGATTTACTTTCACTAGATTTTTTTGCTGACTTTGAAGATAGACTTTCTCAATCTGATTTAGAGAATATAATTTTTCAAACTTTTAAAAAAAATAACTTTCCAAACAAATTAGAATATGCTTTATTTGGACAAAAAGGTGAGCTTATTTATTCTAATACGATTGATTCTACTTTACTAAAGTCATTAAAGGTATCACAGCATCAAACACAACTCTTTCCAGACGATTTTTTCAATTCAGAAATTAAGCTACACATCTTAATTCCAAATGAAACATCATTTGCCTTACAATCTATTTGGGTGATGTTATTATTATCTTTTGTTTTTTTAGTAATAATAGTCTCCGCTTTTTATTATAACATCTCAGTCATTTACAAACAAAAGAAAGTTTCAATTATTAAGAATGACTTTATAAATAACATGACTCATGAACTAAAAACTCCCATTTCAACTATTTCTTTAGCCTGTGAGGCCCTAAATGATAAAGATTTATCTAGCTCAATTGAAAACAGAAATAAATTCATTCAAACAATTAAAGATGAAAACATTAGATTAGGAAACCTCGTGGAGAATGTATTGCAAAGTGCTACAGTAGAAAAAGAAAGTTTGAACATTAAATCAGAGCTTATTAATCTTCATAGTTTAATTGAAAAATCTCTTAAAAACAACAAACTTCAAATCAACAATAAAAATGGAGTTATAAATTTGAAATTAAGTGCAAACAACACACTTATTGAGGGAGACAAAATTCATTTAATAAACGTATTCTCCAATCTTATAGACAATGCATTGAAATATTCTGTTAACACTCCAATTATTCATATAAGTACAGAAGATGTTATTAACGGAATTGTGATTAAAATAAAAGACAATGGCATAGGAATTGCGAAAGACTTTCATGTAAAAGTATTTGATAAATTATTTAGAATTCCTACAGGTGACAGACACGATGTTAAAGGTTTTGGGTTAGGGCTAAGCTATGTTAAATCCATTATTGAAAAACACAATGGAACAATTAAAGTTGAAAGTCAAATAGGAAAAGGAAGTACATTTATCGTTCAGCTTGAAGCTGCAAAAGAATATTAACTATGAAAAAAACTCTTAAAATATTACTTGTAGAAGATGATCCAAATTTAGGTTCACTGTTGTCTGATTATTTAAATGCGAAGGGGCACTTATGTGTTTTAAGGAACAACGGTGAAGAAGGATATAAAAGTTTTGTAAATGAATCTTTTGATTTTGTAATTCTTGATGTTATGATGCCAATAAAAGATGGGTTTTCTCTAGCAAAAGACATTAGAGGAATCGATAAAGAAATTCCTTTATTATTTTTAACAGCTAAATCCTTAAGCGAAGATAAATTAAAGGGCTTTGAGGCAGGAGCAGATGATTACATGACCAAACCATTTAGCATGGAAGAACTTTTAGCCAGAATAAATGCTATTTTAAGAAGATCATCATCTAATTCTCAAGAATTAAATTCTGAATTCTCTATTGGTCTTTTCACTTTTAACGCCAAACTGCAATTGCTTAAAGGTGGTGTTAAAGAACAAAAATTAACAACAAAAGAAAGTGATTTATTAAAACTTCTCTGCAAAAACACCAACACCATTCTAGAAAGAAATCATGCTCTTAAAGCTGTTTGGGGAGATGATAATTATTTCAACGGAAGAAGCATGGATGTTTACATTGCAAAATTGAGAAAATATCTAAAGGAAGACGCTACTATTCAGATAATAAATGTACATGGAAAAGGTTTTAAGCTACTGATTAACAGCTAGGGAAAACCTTTAATCATTCAATTAAAGCCTTTGCTACATTATGTTTTCAATTTAACCTCTTTGGCTTTTTTATTGCAGTTTATTTTTCATCGCAACTTAAAAAAACAAAAAGATGGAAAAGAAAAAATCAAAACTAGCAAATCAAGAAAAAAACAAATCAATTTATGTAATAATTGGTTTATCACTATCAATGGCATTTGCGCTAGAATGGCTAGAATGGGAAAACAGCAAAGTTCATCAAGATATAATTAAAAGCTCTATGCTTTGTTCTTTAATTGATGAAGAACCAGTAATAGAATTTAAACCTAAATCAATTGCAATTCCTCCAAAACCAAAACCAGTAGTTTCGGAACCAGTGGTTGTTGAAATTGATCCTAATGTGATAATTGAAAAGCCAATAGAAAAACAAATCATTGTACCAACAATTAATATAAAGAATGACTTTT
>JAQWSL010000011.1 GCA_029243225.1 Flavobacteriales bacterium | reverse complement strand
TTAACAATCTGGCTCCATGTACTGCCTCCATCTGTGGATTTCAAAATTCCGTACCTACTATATACATCACATGCATATACGTTGTTCGCATTGACAGGATCTATTGTAATAGACCATCCAGTCATATTAGGGAAATCGGTTGTCAATAAGTCCCAGTTGTTTCCTCCATCTGTACTTTTCCACACGCCACCGCCATCATCACTTCCAGCGTAGATGATAGATGGAATAGTTGGATGAAAAGTAAATTCCTTAAAATAGCCTCCTTTTGGACCAATTTGTTGCCAGTTTTGTCCAAATGATTGGATGCAAATTAGTGTTAGAATTATTGAAACTAATTTTATCATGTTGATTTAATTGTTGCCAACGATACGATAAACGTATTACGTTTATTCGTGTTATATATTTTATCTTTAAGTTGTGTTAAAGTAAGGATATTTTTTCTTAAGGCTATTAATCGGCTTTTCAATTAATATCCAAGAGAAATGCGCTAGAACGAAAGTGGTTAAATAAAAGAGTATAAAATTTCCTTTAATTGAAACACCAATTTTAGTACATGCAAAATAAAAAAGAGTAGGTACAAACAGGTGGTAAATATATAATCCGTAAGATATTTTTCCTGAATAAGTTACAAACCTATTCTCTAGTAAAATTTTAGCACCCCCCCTAAAATTATTTTCTGAAGCTCTTAAGATTATAAAGAAGGATAAGATGGCAAAGAAAAAGTGATCGAGAATTGCTTTATACCAACCTAGTTGGAAAACATTTTGAATAAGCAATGAACCTATGTACAAAACTAAAACTAAATAAAGCCATTTAGCTTTAGAGAGTTTAGTTTCAATTATTGGTGTATAAGTTTTAAAGTACGCCAATAAAGCGCCAAGCCCAAGAGCATGCATACTACTTAGGGTGAAAAAGGAAGTGGTCATCCATTTACCAACATAAAAGAATAAAAAAGTTCTTACAATTAGTGCTAGCAAAATTGCCCCAACAATAACCAGTAATGTTTTTTTTGGTTTAACAAATAAAATAACAAAAGGCCAAAAGAGGTAGAATTGTTCTTCCACAGCAAGAGACCAAAAATGATTAAAATTTCCTATGTTAACATTGTTAATAGATTGATAAATATTAGAGCTATAGCTTATTAGCCAAGGAAATAATTCTCTTGTGTTTTCAAAGTTTATTAAAAATAAAAAGATTAGAAGTAGATAATAGATGGGGAAAATTCTAAAAAACCGTCTGAAATAAAAGTTTTTAATAAGTAAAAATTTATTTTCACTTCCTTGATTATAAAGGGCTCTGTTTGTCAATAATATTCTGGTTATAAGAAACCCACTTAAAACAAAAAACAAGATAACTCCGTGAACAAAAGGAATTTTAAGTAAAACTGGATTTTGCCATTTCCATTGAAGCCAGTGGCCAATCATTACCATTAAAACAGCAAAGAACCTCAAGCCGTCAAGCTGGATAATATGTTTGTTGTTACTCATTAATTTAATGGCAAGTTTGCAGTAAGTATCACAATATTTCTTTTGGAATTATTTTTCTTGTCCAAGTTTTTATTCTTTTAAGCTTATTTACTTCAGAATCAGGGTTAAATGTATTGGTAATTTCCCATGAATTTCCGGGTTTAAATTCTTCATTAATTCCAATTAAAACTTTTTGTGAAACATTTTTAGATTTAATTATTGTAATGCATTCTGTGTTTAAGTTCGCACTTCTAGGGTCAAGATTAAAAGTGCCAATAACAGTTATTGAATCATCAAGCACCATGGTTTTAGCATGTAAACCAAAAATTGGAAATTTATTTTCGTGTTTATGCAGTTCTCCGGTCATTAGTTTTTTTCGAACGGATGCATCAGGCTTAAATTCAAAAATTTGGACTCCAGTTTCAAGTAATTTATTTCTATTTTTTTGATAACTACTAAATGCCTCTAGGTTGTCTGTAGAGGCTAAACTATTTGTAAGTATTTTAATTTTAACACCTCTTTTTACAGCATCACTAAAAAGAGCTTCACTCATTGCCGTTGTAATTAAATAAGGAGTTTGTATAGCTATGGAATGGTTAGCATTTTCTACCAGCTCAATTAATGTTGATGTAGACACCCCTCCACCACCAAGACCTTTTCTTTCCTGGTTTTTGCCGGGCTTATCTGAAATAAATTTAACTTCATCTACCCACACAAGAGCTCCTGAATTTTTTATGTCATTAAATGACAGAGGGAGCTGTTTAATTTGTTCTCTGATTTGGGGCCAAAAATTAGCGGAATCACAGCAATATTCATGAAGCTTGTTAAAAGTGTCTTTTGAATAATTAATTAATTGGTCTTTGGCTATAAGATTTTCAACAGGAACACTAATTGGACTTGCCCAAAATTCTTCAAAAGAGTTGGTAACAGAGTTTACTTCTTTTCCTATTAAAAGTACATCTCTATCTCTAAAATTATACTCATGGTCATAATCAAAATATTCATCAGCAATGTTTCTTCCACCCGTTATGACGACTTTGCCATCCACATTGAAAGTTTTGTTATGCATGCGCTGATTAGCACCTCTAAAATCGGTTATGAATTTTTTAACTTTTGAATAGATGCTTTTACCCAAATTCACACCTGGATTATAAATTTTTATTTCAATGTTTGGGTGTGAGCTTAGAGTCAAGACATCTTCGACCTTAGCGTCTATTAGTATGTCATCTATAAGAAGTCTAACTTTAACGCCTCTATCTGCTGCTCTTACTAAATAATCGCACGCAATAAGGCCAACATTGTCTGTAGAAAAAATAAAATATTGAATGTCAATTGAGTTCTCGGCATTTTCGCACAACCAAGCTCTGGAAATCATAGATGAATTACCATCTTCAAGAACATAAACTCCAGTTTTAGTTTTAGCGATAGCAGAAAAAATTTTCAACTCATTTGAAAGGTTAGTGTTGCTTTTAGTTTGAATGTGATCACAAAAAGCTGATGTGCTTTCTGTTTTGTGTGAACAAGAATCAAACACTAAAACGAAAAAAAAAAGTAAATATTTTAAATGCTGTTTTTGTATCATGTTTTGAAAAGTTAGAAGTAAAATACCAAATAATTAGTAAGTTAAAAAAGGGTTGTTATTTTAAAGCTAAAATTAGTTCATCTATCTTTTTTTCTAAGCCGTAAGGAAATCCATTTAAATTGTGAGTGCTGTTTATTATAACAACCGCATTACAGGATTCAATTTCTTCAACAATATTTAAAGAGTCTATTGAGTGAGATTTAGTGTAATCATTATTGTAGTAAACCGTGCTGAAATAATATAAATATTTAGAATCTTTTTTGTAAATATATGGCAGCATCCAACAGCTTTTTAAAGCCCAATAAAAGCTATCTCCTATAGTGATGACTTTAGGTTTAAAAGTTTTATTTTTAGAAGAATCAATCTTGTATGCAGGGTAAAGAAAGTCTTTGTTGTCTATTCTGTTTATTAAGTTTAATGTTTGTTCATGATCGCCATCACCACCCTTAAACTTTTCTTTTTTAAAGGACTTAACCGCTAGATTAGGCATGTCTCCATTAAAAAAAACAGACATGTCATTCAGTAATTTTAGCAATGTAAAATGTGCACCATATGTGGTCCAATGCGCACTAGTTTTACTATAAATTGGAAATCTAGCAGTGTCATCTATTACTTTGTAATAAGAGAGCAAATCCCAATAAGCTATTTTATTATTTGCCAAGCTCTTTTTAAGAAGCGTATAATCTGAATTTTCATTATCCAAAGTGTACAGCAACGGTAGCTTGTTAGCGTAAAGCTCTTCTTTTGAAGGCGGAATAATAACTTTAAAGTATTTCCCTTTTTTCTCTAGTAAAGTAGCTAAGGTAGCTAGCTTTTTAATGAAAATATCTAATGAATCTTTGTTTAAATTATTGGCACAGCACTTTGCATTACTCCAGCTTTTAGAAAACAGATATCCATCCTTGCCAATCAATAAATCGGCCATGTGGTATTCTTTAAAAAGCCTATAATCTAATTCGTGACCAATTCTTACAATTAGCGGTTTTATTTTCAAATTATTTTTAATTAGCAACTCTCGATTTTCCTGCCATTTTTTATTTTTCCATGAGGGAATAGAAAATTGAAGGGTGTCTGTTTTTTCGAACACACCATTTAGTGGTTGTAGTGTTTCATTAGTAGCAGAATACTGAAAAACCAATGGAATAAATAGCACCCCAATTGCAATAAAAAACAATATGTTGTTTAATTTTTTCAATTCAAAAGCGATAATAAATAAACGGGTTAAAACCTGAATTCATTATCCAAATTGTAGCCATTGACAATAGAAAGAGAAAAACTGGAAAAATAACGAGTGTTTGACTTGTGTTTAAATTGGCAATTCTAAATGGAAGTTCATTCAGAAAAAGTTCTGTTTTTTTATTAAAACCAATAAATGAAAATAAAATTCCAAAAAGCATAAGTGACCAACTTTTTACTGAAATGGATAACTCTAAATTTAAAGATGAGAAGGCAAACATTTTTTTAAGAAAAACAAAAGCAGTTTCTAGATCCATTGAAAAAAACACCCAACCAATAATAACAATAAAAAAAGTATAAAAGCGCTGAAAAAGTACGGGCATTTTTTTAAGGGCAGCACTTAAAAATAGCCGTTCTAATACTAGAAATAATCCATGAAATAACCCCCAAACAATGAAATTCCAATTGGCTCCGTGCCAAAATCCTGAAATGAAAAAAACAAAAACTAGGTTAAAATATATTCTTTTAGTAGAAACTTTATTTCCACCTAAAGGAATGTATAAATAGTCTCTCATCCATGAACCTAAGGTGATGTGCCATCGTTTCCAAAATTCAGAAATACTTTTTGATAAATAGGGGAAATTAAAATTCTCAGGAAACTTAAAACCAATCATTAAACCAAGCCCAATTGCCATATCTGAATAACCTGCAAAATCGAAATAGATTTGAAATGTATAAGCTAGTGCTCCAAGCCACGCTTCAGCTGAAGATGTGTTTTCAAGTCCTAGGGCATTAATTTGAGAAACTATTAAAGCAAACGTATTTGCAATAAATACTTTTTTACTTAATCCGATAATAAAACGATAAAGCCCTTGTAGTTTTTGATCAAAGTTATTAGAAGAGAAGTTTTTGATTTGAAGATGAACATCTTTATAACGCACAATAGGTCCCGCGATAAGTTGTGGAAACATAATAATGTATAACAGGTAATCTAAAAAGCTAGTTAATCTTTTGTTCTCCCCTCGGAATACATCTATAGCATAGCTTATTTTTTGAAATGTAAAAAACGAGATGCCAATTGGGAGTAAAACTTCTTTGAATGCAATTTCATTAAAGCTAAAGTACTCTCCTAATGTTGATATGTTGGTAACAAAAAAATTAACATACTTGAAATAACAAAGCAGTCCAACATTTAAAAATAAAGAAGCAAATAGAGATAATTTTCTGAAAGGGTTTGAAGCTTCAAAATTTTTTGAAATAAAAAAATCCAAGACTGAGCTTCCTAGCAAGAAGAAAATAAATACGGGGGCGCCCCAAGCATAAAACAGGATGCTGAAAAATACAATAATCCATTTTTTTAAAAATTGTGGACTTAAGTAGAAGCAAGCTAAAAAGCAGGGTAAAAAAACACTCAGAAATAGAACAGAACTGAAAACCATTTTACATGCTAATTATTATAAAGACAACATTTAAAAAGGCGTTAAGCTTTTTTGAAGGCAAGCATAACTTGTTTGTCTCCTAGCTCTTGTCCAGAGATGTGTCCAAGCTCTCCAAGACTCCCAATAGTAGTTACTTTTAAATTGTTTTTTGAAGCTAAAGCTTCATAAAATTCCAATGTTCTAAAAACAACAGGAAATCCTTGCCAATTGCTGTCTTGGTGGCTTACTAAGTTTACATTAGCGTAAAAAGTGCCATTGTTTTCTAGTTGTTTACTTACAAACTCAATGCATTTTTCAACGATTGTATCTTCCATATGTATTAAAACAGAAAATGCAAGCATTACATCAAGCTTGGCGTTTAAAGAGATTTCATTGAATTCACTAAAAGCAATTAAGTGCGGTTCTTTCCGCTCTAAATCATGTTCTTTTAGTTCTTTTCGACCTTCTTCAAGTACAGTGTTTCTAACCTCAATTCCGTAATAATTACCTTTTTCTAAATAATTTATTAATGGAATACCTCCCCTTAAAGTTCCACATCCTACATCCATTAATTTTTGATTGGGTTGAAGCCCTTGACTTTTAAGAAAATTAATTTGAAAATCTTGTTTCATTTTCCAAAGTTTAGCGGGGCCTACAAGGGCGTGTCTTTTTTCTTGTGGTGTTTGAAAAAACGTTACAATTTTCCTTTTTACCTGCTTTAATTGCTTTATCATTTTCTGTTTTTTGTAAACAAAGTATTAAAAAAGTGAAATTAAATTTTAATACTGGTTCTAAGTAGTATTTTTAAAAGTAATTTATATATCCAATTAAATAAAATGAAAACAGTATTAATTACAGGAGCAACAAGTGGAATAGGAAAGGCAACAGCTTTTGAGCTTGCTAAAAAGAAATATAACTTAATTATTTGTGGTAGAAGAAAAGAGCGACTTACTATAATTGAAAAAGAGCTTTCTAGGTTCACAAAAGTAGCCTCTTTGTGTTTTGACGTAAGAGATAAAAAAGCTGTGTTTTCTGAGATAGACTCTCTGAGTGGAGAATTTAAGGAGATAGATATTTTAATTAATAATGCAGGAAATGCACACGGATTAGACCCTGTTCAGTCTGGAGATTTAGAAGATTGGGACGCCATGATGGACATAAATGTAAAAGGGCTATTGTATGTAAGCAAAGCCATTATTCCAGAAATGACTAAACGAGCAAAAGGACACATTATAAATATTGGCTCTTCTGCTGGGAAGGAAGTTTATCCTAAAGGAGCTGTTTACTGTGCAAGTAAGCATGCCGTAATTGCCATTACAGATGGAATGAGAATAGATTTAAACCCTTTTGGAATAAAGGTTACTGCCATTAACCCTGGTTTGGTAGAAACAGAATTTTCAAAAGTGCGTTTTAAAGGGTCTTATAAAGCAGATAATGTATATAAAGGATATAAAGCATTACAAGCAAAAGACATTGCTGAGATAATTGCTTTTGCTCTTTCTAGACCTGCCCATGTTAACATTGCAGATCTATTGGTGTTTCCAACTGCTCAAGCATCGAGCACTATTGTTAAAAGAGGATAGAAACCAAACTTTTAACATCACAACCTTGAAATTTCCTTTCTAATTTTAAAATAAGAGCGGAGCAAAAAAAATTCTTTTAAACAAAAAAAGGTATGAAAGAATTCTTACTTAATTTTAAGTGTGAATAATTCGTGCTGTGACAACAGCAAATGTTAAATTAATTTTGAAAGGAGGTGTCAAATGTTTATTGAAATTTTTTGTAATAAGTTTATTAAACTGAAGATGCCTTACGGTAATCACAGTTAAGTAATTTATTCTTATCTAAGCAGGCCGATGGGCCTGCTTTCTTTTTTGCTTTAATTAATTCCCCTGTTTTTTAAAACGATATTAATTACAAATACTATATTTGCATCCATTTTAAAATCAGGGAGTTATGTTATCTGCACACGACATTACATTACAATACGGCAAAAGAGTCCTTTTTGATGAGGTCAACATAAAATTTAACGGAGACAATTGCTATGGTGTAATTGGAGCTAACGGAGCCGGAAAGTCTACTTTTCTAAAGATCCTTTCCGGAGATATTGATGCCAATAAGGGTAATGTGGCTTTAGAGCCAGGTAAAAGGATGGCGGTGTTAAAGCAAAATCATTTTGAATACGATGAGTGTAGGGTAATTGACACGGTAATGATGGGGCATATTGATTTATGGAACATTATGAAAGAGAAAGACGCAATATATTCTAAACCAGATTTTTCTGATGAAGATGGCATTAAAGTTAGTGAGCTAGAGGAGCAATTTGCCGAAATGGATGGCTGGAACGCAGAGCCTGAAGCAGCATCTTTATTGTCGGGGTTAGGTATTGTTGAATCAGATCAGCAAAAAACAATGAAAGAATTAAATGGAAATCAAAAAGTAAGGGTCCTTTTGGCTCAGGCTATTTTTGGTAATCCAGACTTTCTAATATTGGATGAACCTACGAATGATTTAGACCTACAAACAGTAACTTGGTTAGAAGACTTTTTACTGAATTTTAAAAACACGGTTATTGTTGTATCTCACGACAGACACTTTTTAGATACGGTTTGTACGCACATTGTAGACATAGATTTTAAGAAGGTAAAGATGTATACTGGAAATTATACTTTTTGGTATGAGAGCAGTCAATTGGCTTTAAGACAACGAAACAATGCCAATAAAAAAGCAGAAGAGAAGAAAAAAGAATTGCAAGAATTTGTTCAACGGTTTAGCGCCAATGCTTCTAAATCTAAGCAAGCTACAAGTCGAAAAAAATTATTGCAAAAAATTAATTTAGATGACATTGAGCCGTCTAGTCGAAAATACCCGGCTATAATTTTAGAATCTGAAAGAGAAGCTGGAGATCAGGTACTCCACATCAACAACATGAGTAAAACAGTAGATGGAGAAGTGCTTTTTAGTAATTTAAATTTAAATGTTACTAAAGGAGATAAAATAGCTCTTTTATGCAAAAACGATTTAGCAACTACTGCTTTGTATGAAATTCTTAACGGTATTTCAGAGCCAGATTCTGGAGATTTTCATTTTGGACAAACAATAACAACAGGATATTTACCAAATGAGAACGAAAAATTCTTTACTGACAATCTAAACTTAATGGACTGGCTTAGGCAATATTCTCCCAATAAAGATGAGGTATATGTTAGAGGGTTTTTAGGGAAGATGTTGTTTTCTGGTGAGGAGATTTTCAAAATGGCAAACGTTCTTTCAGGAGGCGAAAAAGTAAGGTGCATGCTCTCTAGAATGATGCTTAGAGGTGGTAATTTCTTAATGTTGGATGAACCAACTAATCATTTAGATTTAGAGTCTATTCAAGCTTTCAACAATGCATTAATAGATTTTCCGGGTACTGTTATTTTTACCTGTCACGATCATCATTTCACCCAAACAGTTGCTACTCGAATTATTGAACTAACTCCAAATGGTTGTTTAGATAAGCTAATGACTTTTGATGAATACATAGCGAGTCCAAAAGTAAAAGCTCAGAAACAGCAGATGTTGGTTACTGCATAAGCTAGGTAAATAATTTCCTTTTATTCCCTTAACTTATTTTGGTTGTTGCAAATGTTATTAACTTTTCAATTCACTTTTAATTTCAGTCTCAATCCAGGTAAGCCCTTCAGTATAATTATTAAATAGCTTAACTTTTGACTTATTATTAATAAAATCGGCATAGAAATTAGCAAGTAACTTATGAGCTAATTTATTTGTTATAATAGCTTGCGCCACACATACATTATTGTACTTAATATCTTTTGAGAAAAACTGCATGGAGCCTATGGATGCAGTTCCTTGAATATCCATAGCATTTAATATAATACCAATTTTTTCATTCTTAACTAGGGCAATTAATTTATCTCTAAAACCTACACTCTTTTCAACAGTTATTTCTAGTTCATCTTCATAATCTAATAAATAAATATTATCAGCAATTTTAGATAAAACTCCGAGAGGAGTATTAACCTGATTTCTTTTATTTATATTGATTTCAATAGCCATTCCTCTTGTTTCTAATTTTCACATCAAGCTTATATTTATTTAACGTATAAAACATAAATGGGTTACTAAAATAGAGCTTTAAGCGATTAAATTTAAATGAAGGGTTTCAAGCTCAACCTGGAGCAGTTTTTCTAGCTGAAATAGTTCCACTTCATTGTGAAAGACTATTGAGAGGTGGAAGCAAAGATAAAAATGAAAAAAACAAAAATGAGCAGAAAGAGATAGCCGAACTACCCAACATTGAAAATAGCAATGAAATTAGCGTATTCCCTAATCCTTCAAATGGATCGTTTAATGTAGAAACATTAAATGCTATTTCGGGAAATGTGCTTATTGAAGTGTTTGACATGCTAGGTTCAAGGTGCTATTCAAAAGAACAAGCTGGATTTAAACAACTACAAAACAACTTAGAAAATAAATAAAGGAGTGTTTTTAGTAAAAGGTACAAGTGCTAACAAGAGCCTTTCTACAAAATTAATTCTTCACTAACACTTAAAAAGTAGTAAGTAATTGAACTCCCCTAAAACAAAAAAAGCACCTACAACAAGTAGGTGCTTTTTTTATGCAAGTAAGCTATGAATTTTACAAGCCACACTCGTGGTAATCGGGATCATTTTGTGGTTCATAATACAAGTGTAAATAGTCTAGTGATGAGTTGTTCCACCAAGAATAAATTTTGAAATGAGAAATGTGTACCGGTAAGCTAAAGTTTTCTGAGACTACAAATTCTATATTGGAACCAGCAAAATTCATGGGCTGTGCATGAGCAGTAGCTACGCAATCACCGCCAGGATTATAAAAATAAACCCAAGCATCCGAAGTCGCAGAAGACTGAGAAGTTAGCTTAAGCTCACCATTGGTAACATGTCTATCATTTGGAAGGTAAACAACGTTTCCACTAGAATACATAATAAGGCTACAAGTGTTTTCATAAGAAACATCGTAATTCACAATGCACGCTTTATCTGGAACTATTTCAACTACAGACACCTCTTGCTCCTGTTCAACGGATTCTGGTTCAACGGCTTCTATCTCATCAACTGCTGCAGTTTCTTCAACGCTTATTTTTTCTATATTTTCTTTTTTACTGATATCATCATTAAAAAGATAAAGCGTTACTTTTTTTGAAGATGGAATGCCAATAATATTATTGATGTAGTCGCTTTTGTAGTTCAGCTCCCCTTTTTTAATAAACCCCTCACCTTTAGGCATGCAAGCACCCCAAGAACCAGATTTTTGGCAATCTTCTAAGCTAGTTAGCTTTACAATGGTGTGGTTTTCTACAACAATAACTCCGCTATAATGGTCTTTTACTTCTTCCAATGCAGTTGCTATGTTGTCTTTATTAAGCTCAATAGACCCTTCGGCCATTTCTGTCGCTAGCTCAGTAAACGAAACAATGGGGTTTTTGTTGGTGTCGGAAAGTAACGAATTAACATCAGCTAGAAAAAGGCTAACTGTGTTGCCGTCCTCAACTACAGAAGAATTAGAAACACAAGAAATAAACCCTATACAAACAGAGAGGATAATAATGTAATTTTTCATGGAATAATTTTAGGGTTTAACGCAAATTTAATTAGATGTTTTTGGGCGGTGTTTGAGCTGAAGACCATGTAAAAAGTTTCTTAAAAATTGATCTTTACAAAGTCTATATTGTTTTTGAGTAGGCTTCCTAAAAAAGGCACTTAGCTCATGGTTGCTAATGTATAAATCTGCTAATTTTAATATGTTTATAACATCTTCAGATTGTAGGTTTAAAGCAATTTTAAGTTTCTTTAAAATAATATTATTGGTTAGTGTTTTTTCGGCAACCATAGAAACACCATCTTTTTTACCTCTGTTTTTAACAATTAGTCCATTTAGAAAATGTGCTAAATACTTGTCGTGAAGTGATTTTTGTCCCGGATCATCGTCTTTTTTTAACCAACTACTTACCTCAGCCCTAGAAGTTTCATGCTCTCCAAGTGCAAAAAGAGCTATCATCTTATCGTCACTCAAGTCGAAGGTGTATCTAATTCTTCTAATTATATCGTTGTTATTCATTATTGTCGTTGAAGTTAAGGCAAATTTTCAAGCTCTCTTCTATAATCGTATTGAAGGTCTTCATCTAGCTCTTTTATTGTTTTATTAATAAGGATCATTTGCCGGTCATAAATATTTCTTAAGGCAATACTTTTGTTCATGGAAGGGTTAAAGGAAGCTAGTTTATTGCAAAAATAAATGAGTAGCTCAACGGCTGTTTCTTTATTTTTTGAATAACGAATGTGTTTTTTAATTTCTCTTAAAATTTTACGAACACTTTTTTTAATAAAGTAATAGGTCTTGGTGTTAACCTGCTCAAATTGTAAGTCAATGGTTTGTTTTAACCCTTCGACATAATACGCTTCGTTCGAGGCTTCAAAAAGAAGATAGGTGAGCAATTCTTTATTTTCTTTTTTGAATTTACCTAAACGGAGGCAAAATTCCAATAGCTCATCTTTAGAAAGATGCTTAAGCTCATCTTTTATTTCTTTAATAGTAGCTGTTTTCATTAGTTGAAAATTACTTAAAAAATCGAAACAATTAAAAAGTTGCAGGTTAAGAAGCCTTAAATTGCAACTTTAAGTTTTTTGTACAGAATACAAGAGTGAAATAAAGGGTTTTTCTTTGAATCCCCCTTTTAAAGCTTAAATAAATTTAGAATAATTACCTCTTAATAATAATCTTTTCTATTGTGCTGTAGCTGTTACTGGAAACCTTCACAATATAAGCTCCTTGATAAAGAGTTTGAATGTCAAAATAAGCAATTGTTTGACCTGCATTAATTGTTGTTGTTGCCACTTGCTTTCCTAGCATATCTATTAGTGAGATGTCTAGATGTGATTTTACAACTCCACTTACTTGAACAGCAATTAAATCTGTACTTGGGTTTGGAAAAACAGAGATATTGAGCCTGTTAAAATCCTTTTCATTGTATCCTGTAGAAGATGGGTTGAACACTGTAGTGGCTTCAGTTATATTGTTTACCGATGCGTTGCTGTAAACACCATAAAATGTTGGGCCAACGGCATATGGATACGCAGAGTTCCAATCAGTATCTACTGTGCAAAAGTAAGCGTATGTTCCGTTAGGATATTCTGGAGTTACACAATTTCTTCCATTGTGCTCATCTAAGTAATCTTCATCGTTGGGATGAGCAATGTATTCATAGTCTTCTCTAAAATACCCCAAAAAATAAGTTGCGTTTACCGCAGGGCCATTGTTTCTAGAAGATATATTTTGCAATTCATAGCTAGATTTAATTCTCGTAATACCACCTGTTCCATCTTCATTTTTATATCCGTATGCGCCATAAATTGGGTAGCCATCATAAGCATACCCGAGAAGTGGTGAATGTTCATTTTCATCAATGGCATATAATCCATCTGCATCATACAAATTACAGATGCTTGAAATTACGTTTAAATCAAGCTTGAAAGCAGAAGGGTTTTGATGGTGGTGATATTGTCCCATAGCTGGGTGTCCTTTAGAACAATCAAAGCCATCCATTTCGGCCGGAATAGCATCTCTATTCCAATCCATTGAAGCTGTGGGTCCACCAGGACATGGCGGATTTCCTGGACCACCACACAATGAGTTGGTTGATGGGTTCCAAGCAACACCATCTCTGTAATCATACAAAGAAGCACCATTTATGAAAACACCAATTGTTCCCATTGTAGTAGCAGTTGAAGATCCTGAATTGGGCTGAGGGTTAAGTGGGAATTTGTAAATAGCTCCTTGGGCTTGTGCTTGAGATGGATTTCCGTCTAAGAAAGGTCCTGTAGGGTATGATGGAACTCCTTCAGTACTAACATAAACATAATCGTTAGAGTATTCCACTTGCTGGCAATTCACCAATATGTTATTGGCAATAGCAGTTGAATTTCCAGAATTATAATAGGTTCCTGTTATAGAATTGTTTTGAAGCCAAGATGTAACAGCTGGATCTGTGCTTTGAGAATAAGAGCCAAAAGTAAAGGCAATAATTACAAACAGTAAGCTTATTTTTTTCATGATGTATTGTTTAGGTTATTATGGTTAGACTGAAATAAATTTTTTATCCTTTGTTTTTTAATAATAATAATTTTGGAAATTTATTTTTGGTATTATAAATAAAAGTAGAATCGTTTAGTGTTAGAAGAAAAGCAATAAGGTCATTTTTTTCATTTGGCGTTAGCACAATTGGTTTTGTTAATTCATTAGAAATAAGCGGGGTTTCATTTATATCCCCAGTATAATGATTCAAGACTTCATTAAGTTTTCTAAACCTACCATCGTGCATGTACGGATAGCTATAGCTTAAATTTCTTAGCGATGGGATTTTAAATTGCAAGCTGTCCTTTTTTTCTTTCGTAATCCCCCATCGTCCATAGTCTTTTAAGGAGGGGTCTAGTTCCAATCCATTGTATGCAAATTCATATGTAGAGAATAGCGGTTCTTTATGGCAAGAGTTACAATTGTTTTTAAAAAGAGTATAGCCAGATCGCTCTTGCTTAGTAAACTTAGAAGTGCCTTTTTTTACTTCATCATATTTAGATTCTGTTGATGTCAATGTTAGTTGAAACTGAGAAATTGCTTTAAGTAGTTTTTCGCCTGATATTGAAGTGTCTCCATAAGCTTGTTTAAATAATTTAGGATACAATTTTGAATGTTGAAGTTTGATAACCACTTGGGTTATACTTTCGCCCATTTCTTTAGGATGGCTTATTGGAGCTAATGCTTGAACATCTAGGTGATTTACAGCACCATCCCACATAAATGATTTTTGCCAAGCAAGGTTAAAAAGAGCAGGAGCATTTCTGTTTCCTATTTCATCGTTTATACCATGGCTTAGCTCATGGTCTGTATGAGAAAAAGCATTGTAGGGAGAGTGACAAGAAGCACATGAAATACTACTATCTGCAGATAAAATTGGATCGTAAAAAAGAGCTCTTCCTAATTCAATTTTAGAATTTGAAAGCGGATTTCCCTCAAAATTATAGACTGTTGAGGGGAAATAGTTAGGGTATTGAAGAGTTGTTGAATCTGTAAGCTGAAAGCTTACTAACACAACAACCAAAAAGAGAGATGTAAGATATTTTAGTCTAGTTTTAATGTGCTAAATATTGGTGGTAATAAGTTAGTTAATTCAATGGATTTAGTGTTGGGGCTCATTACTGAGTTAATCTGGGAGAATTCAATTTTGGTTAAAAATTGTTCTAAATTTATACTAATAGCAGTTTTCGACAAGTCATTTATTTTAATAAGAACAGCCCTATAGCTATTGTATGGGTGTTGATACCCACCTAAATGAAATTTGAAAGCATTTTTTCTAGCGTTAGACAATGTGCTAGTACCTTCAATCTTAAAGTTTACATACCCACTGTTCCAGGCCCAATACATTCCGTTAATGGGATCAAGAGTCCCGCCAATAGCTCCAGCAACATTTGTTATGCTATCTATTCCAATACAGAATTTAATTTTATTGAAATTAATGTTGGAATCAACATTTAGACTAATGCTCATTGCAGATGGGTTTTCAAGGTTAAAAAGATAATGCTTCTCTTTTGGTGAGTAAACCTCAATGGAATCTTCAAGAAGCTTAATGTCTGAGATGTAAAATTTAAGCAGGTCAATAGTTAAAGTATCTTTATTAATTGCCACTTTATTTGTTAAAGCGTAACGGCTGCCATTAAATGTTGGAATGAATTTAAGCTGTTGTTGAG
>JAQWSL010000061.1 GCA_029243225.1 Flavobacteriales bacterium | reverse complement strand
CAACAGTTATTAACGGTATTACCTAACGATGTTGCTACTTTTTCTTATTCTTCTTGTTGCTTTTTTACAACAGACACCGATCCAGTACCTTTCTTTACAGGTACTTCTGGAGGTACATATAGCTCCTCAACAAATTTAACGATTGTGCCCAGCACAGGAGAAATTGATTTAGATGATTCTGCTCCAGGTAATTATGAAGTCACCTATGCAACTTCTAGCTCTAACACATGTCCTGCAACTAGTTCTCAGAATGTGTTAATAATGAATGAAAATAATTGTAATGTTTTACAATTTAACACAGCTGGAAATGCGCAGTTGAATTCAGGAGATAAATATGATATAACACTTGATCAAGGTGGCATTAACGGAGCTGTTTGGTGCAATAGTCCTTTAAATTTAAATTATCCTTTTCATATTTCTGCTTTGCTAAATTTTGGTTCTAATGATGCATCTGGTGCAGATGGAATAGCATTTGTCCTACAGGAGTCATCAAACACCTTAGCTCCTTTTGGTGTTATTGGGTATGGAGGGGTTTCCCCTTCTTTTGGGATAGAATTTGATACTCATTTTAATCCTTTAACAGATCCTCCAGCAAATAACTCAACTTCAGACGATCATTTGGCTATTCAGTTAAATGGAGATTTAAATCATTCTACGTCTAACGCGCTAATACCCCCTTTTGTTTTAGGTAACATTGAAGACGGGAATGATCATGAGCTAACAATTTATTGGGATCCAAATCCAGATAATAGTTCAACCACCGTTGAAGGTACAATTAACGTCTATTTTGATAATGTATTAATAGCTACCTTGTCAAGAGATCTTAAAAGTGATTTTACTTCTTCAAATAATGGATTAGTTTATTGGGGCTTTACTGCTGGAACAGGTGGTTTTTCTAATCTGCAATCTTTTGAGTATGTTAACTCAAGTTTTTGGTCTGGAAGAACCCCAACTACACTTTCTGATAACATAAATGAATGGCAATTCGATGTTTCATTACCAGTTGAAACAGTTACAGACCCTATTGATAATGTAACTACCTACTCATGTGGTAGCTGGTTTAATCCTTGTAATTGGACAGCGTCATTTGTGCCAGATTATAATATAGATGTTGTAATTCCTCAACAAAGTTCTAATACAAATCCAGTAATAAATTTCACTCAAAACATATTTCTAAACTATTCTGTTTTATTCTTAGACATGAATGGTGATGGCGTTGTGAATCATGATGATCTTAATGAAGGAGAAGCGTTTGCTAAAAGTTTGAAATTAGAAAACGATGCTAAGCTCTTCATTAAAACAGACGAGGGTGCACAAATTAAGGTTCAGGATTAATTTAATTTTTAATTAATAAGCAACCTTTCATAAAAACTCAGTTTTTAATATATTAGGAATGAATTTTAAGAAATCAACACTTTGTAATTAGTGATGGTATTCTTTTTAAAAACAATTTAAAACATGAAAAAAACACTTACTTTAATAGCTAGCCTTGCTCTAATATTTAGTCTAAACGCACAAACAACAAACCTAGGAAACCCTATAGGTTGGAATGGAAAGTTTGACGTAAAAAACATTCCGGTTAAAACAATGTCTCCATACGACCAGTCGGTTGTTGATGCTGAAGATGCTGTAAATGATATTAGAAAAGATAGTCCATGGCGTTTCGGCTATAAGTACAATGTAAATTATACACCTCAAAATTCTGGTAATTGGACTACGCTACCTAACGGAGATAAAGTATGGCAACTGGCTATAGAATGTAAAGATGCCATTACCATTAATTTACTTTTAGGTAATTATAATTTACCAACGGGAGCATCTCTTTATTTATACGACACAAAACAAACCAATAGGGTAGGCGCATATACCGTTAGAAACAACAGACAAGATGGAGAATTAGGCACTGAACTCGTTCATGGTGACAAGATTATTGTTGAATATTTTGAGCCTTCTAATGTTATTGGTCAAGGCGATTTCAGCATTACCAATGTTATTCATGGATATAGAAGCTTAGACCCTATTCAAAAAGATTTAGCAAAAGCCTTAAACTCGTCTGGAGATTGCAACATTGATGTTAATTGCCCTCTGGGAAATGGTTGGGATAATGAGATTAGATCAGTTGCAATGATTGTTGTTGGTGGAAGCGGTATTTGTACAGGGGCATTAATAAATAACACTTGTGATAATGGCACAACTTATTTTCTAACTGCCAACCATTGTTTAGGCGGTGGAACAGGGAATTGGGCTTTTAGATTTAATTGGAAAAGCCCTGCTGGAACAGAGTCTTGTGCTACAACTGCAAACTCTGTTGACCCAGGCCCACCATATGATCAAACTGCAAATGGTGCAACAACATTGGTTAGTGGAACTGCTGCAGATCATGCTTTATTACAAATAGATAACATGACTCTTTCAGATGCTCAAACATGGAATTGTTACTATGCAGGTTGGGATGCAACTGATGCTACTACTGTAACTGAAGCAACAGGGATTCACCATCCTTCTGGAGATGTAATGAAGATTTGTAGAGAAGATGATTCTCCGTTTCATTCTAGCGCTGCTGGTGCAGCGGTATGGTACATCAACCAGTGGGAAGAAGGAGTTACCGAGCCAGGATCTTCAGGTTCTCCTTTGTTTGATCAAAATCATAGAATAATTGGTCAACTATATGGTGGGGCAGCTGCATGTTCAGGAACAAATAATAACGGACAATACGATTATTACGGAAGACTTGGTGTTTCTTGGGGGAATGGAATAGATGCATATTTAGCTCCAAATTCTTGTGGTTCTTCTACTACAAATGACGGATGGGATCCTAATACACCAACAGCACCAGACGATGCAGGAATTTCGGGCATTTCATCACCTGATGGAGCTTATTGTGTAGATAATTTTGACCCAGAATTGACATTAAAAAACTTTGGAGCAAATGCATTAATAGCTGTTACAATTAATTATGATATTGATGGTGGAGCAAACAATACTTTTAACTGGACCGGGAACTTGGCCGCTGGAGCAACTGCTACAATTAATTTGCCTAATATGATTACTACGGGTGGTGCGCATACATTTAATGCATACACTACATTGCCAAATGGAAATGCAGATAGTAATCCTAATAATGATGGTCAATCCTCAAGCTATACCGCTACAATTGGAGGACAAGATGTTACATTAGATTTAAATACCGATTGTTGGGGATCTGAGACAACTTGGACCATTGAAGATGCAAGCTCTAATGTTATGGCAAGCGGGGGACCTTATTCAGACGTTACTGGCGGAGAGTTAATTACAGTGAATTTTTGTTTAGCCGTTGATTGTTATGATTTTATAATTAATGACACCTATGGTGATGGCATGTATGGCAGCCAGTGGAGTACTTGTAGTGTAGATGGAGATTACACAATTACTGATGTTGCATCCGGTACTGTTTTAGCCTCTATTCAGGCAGCTAATTCAGATTTTGGCAACCAAGAAATAAACAACTTCTGTGTTACCTCACCGTGCTCATGGTCTTTAAGTGCTAATGCAATTGATGAAACATGTTGTGGAATAGGCGATGGAGAAATTAATATTTCTGTAATTGGTGGCACAGGTACTTATACTTATGATATTGGCAATGGCCCTCAAAATTCAGGAACATTTACTGGTTTAACTCAGGGAAGCTATACTGTTGTTGTTGATGATGGAACTTGTTCTTCATCTATAACAGTTTCAATAGCATGCCCATCTGCTGTATCAGGAACAGTTACTACAATAAACATTACTTGTAATGGATTAAGCGATGGTTCAATTACTGTAGTAGCAAGCGGTGGTTCAGCTCCTTATTCTTTCGATTTCGGCAGTGGGTTTAGCGCTAACGCTACATTAACTGGACTTGGAGCAGGGACCCAAAATGTAACTATTGAAGATGCTAATGGATGTACTGGCTCTGTATCGGGAACAATTTCTGAACCGGCAGCTCTAAATGCAACTTCATCGGTTACTGATGAAACGATAGGTTTAGATGGTGCAATTGACATTACTGTTACAGGCGGAACTCCTGGATTTAGCTATTCTTGGACAGGACCTTCAGGGTTTACTTCAAATTCAGAAGATATTTCTGGTTTAGAAAGCGGTTTGTATTCCGTAACTATTACTGATGTTAATGGTTGTACAACAACAGTAACAGGTATTTTAGTTGATTCTTTCGTAGGATTGGAAGCCAATGGTGTAATTAACTTTAGTCTTTATCCGAATCCGTCTAACGGCATCTTAAATGTTAAATTAAATGCTGGAAAAGCAGACAATGTAACCGTTAGTGTATTCGATATTGCTGGAAAGTTAGTGTATAGAAAAGAGTTAGATAATGCACATACTTTTAGTGTTGATATTTCAGATAAAGCTAATGGAACCTATGTTTTAAAAGTTCAGCTTGGAGACAGTCATTCTCAAATGAGAATAGTTAAAAATAAATAATAATTTAACACAATCATTTTATAAAGGACCTGATAAAAGCAGGTCCTTTTTTTTATTGCTTTATTTTTTCATTCGACTATCTCAATAAAGCAAGGGTTATTCTTTAGTCTGCCTGCTCCAGGGATTGTTTTCAAATAAAAATTCCCTTTAAATACCCTTTTAAATACAAGACAATATTCACCTGCATCAAGCGCATTATTTGGAGTAATCTTATAAATCATTTCTTTAGCGTTAATTTGTTTTGCTGTAAATGCAAAAGCTGATAATTTTTTCCCACTCACAACATTGTAGCTTGCGAATCTTTTCTTTCCGTTATTAGTCAATTTTACAATTGAAAAAGGCATTCCCTCTGATTTTGAAATTCCTTTGGTATAAATTGTAAATGGTTTTTCTTTAGCAATCTTAAGGGTTGTTTCACTTCCTTTAATGCTAATTTTTGACAGGTTTTCACCAGCTGAAAACCAAGCGTTTTCTGTTTTTAAAAGCTGTAATTTTTCATTTCCATCAATGACTATCGCCATAGAGTTTTGAGGCATTGAAGAGAAATCTAAAGTTGTGGCATGTGATTGCGCAAAGGCGCTTGTAAAGCTCATGATAAAAGCTAATAATTGAATTATTTTCATTGTTTTAATTTTTTCATCAAAAATGTGTGTTTGGGGTTAATAAACCTAAACAAGGTTAGGTTATGGGATGAAATACTTAATAATAGTGATGAAATACAACCTTATGAGTCAATTAGTAGTTTTGACTAAATATTTAGACAATCAATAATCTCTTATTATAGGGAATATTACCGTTTAAACTTTCTGACAATTATAAAACATTAGTCGCGTCTTTTGTGCAGAACAAGGCTTTATTTTAACACATAAATGTAATCTTCAAAATAAAATAGCAGGTTAAATAAAAATCACTTAACTACTGTAAAATTTTGAGTTCCAATTCTTTTGTTGAGCTGATCAATAGAAAGAATATATTGTCCGTTAGAGAGCTCTGCTGGAATAAGAATCATATGATTGCCTTTTGAAAAATAATCTTCTTTATCGAATACCAGCTTACCATACAGATCATAAATCTTCACTGTAACATCACCAGAACTATTCAAATTAACAGGCACATGAATAATATTATTTGAAGGATTAGGGTATACTGAACCAAGATTATTCGAATCATGCTCTTCAACAGCAACAGGGCCATTCACCTGAATGAATATGGCTTCATCGAACATATACGTTCCATCCATCAAACGCATGACTACAAGATATGGATCTGTTCGAACTTCGGCTAATGTTGGTGTCCATACTATTACAGTTTCTATTTCATTGTTATGAATCGTTGGTTCTTGATAGAAGGATGGAGGATTAGACAATATAAATGGTTCTCCATAGGCCTCAAAAGTAACAGTTTCATTGGTGTCCGGATCACTTGCCATCAATCTTAATTCTGATGATTGACCTGAATTGATTGACCACTGTGGATAACCATTTACTGAAGGAATAGTGCCTATATTACTATAGCCTGGTAAGGATCCAGAAGGCAAAACAATAAATTGCATATCCCTACGGATCTCTCCTATCTTTACGCCATTTCTGTATTCTTCACATAATACAGTATATACCCAATTTCCAATAACAGAAGCAGTCCAGGAAATAGTTCCCGTAATAGGGTCAATAGAAAGCACATTAGAAGGATCCGAAAGAGGATCATAATAACCAGCAATAGGGAGTCCATACATACTACCATCATAATCATTAGGCAAACCAAAAGACCAACTTAATGAATCTCCGTCTGGATCGAATGGCAATGGATTGTATTGCCAAGGTGTGTTTATAGGTAAAAACACGACTGGTTTTACCATAAAATAAGGAGTTGAATTAGGTTGAGCAGCATCTATTGTTACAGTTGTATATAGCTGCATTTCATTTGAACTAGCATTAGGTAAATTTTGTATAGCTGCATTTCTACAACACTGATTCCAAGATATAGTATATTCTCCCGGACCAGGTAAGGTTATGGTACTCATGAAAAAATAAACCTCAACTCCATAAGGATAAAACGGTAGTAATCCTCCCTGCGGCATGCCGAAAACTGGATGGAAAGCAGTTGGATCCAAAGCTGAAACAATTGTTATTATAGGGCTTCCAGAGGCATCATAAACAGTAAAATCCTGAGTAGGGCTCATTGGTATTCCTAGAGTATCTCTGTATAATGTAAGAAGTATGGTGTAATCATTACCACCATCGTGTTGGGCAACGATCTCCCCACCCATTAAATGCGTTGAATGACCAGTGAATACGAAACAATAAATAAAGCCAAAAAAGAGTAGTGTTTTTTTCATGTAAAAGATTTTAGTAGGGTTTAATTACACAACGTAAGGTAATATAAAAAGATGCCTTTTAAAAATAAATTATTGATTTTCAGTTTGTTAGCGTTTATACATTTCGCCCAAGGTTACCTCACTCATATTCAAACTCCATTGCCAGTTAATTTTATAATTGAAAAAGAATGCCTTCTATGTTAAACGCCTAGGAATTTAACTTTATTTATATAGCATGTTATTTCCCCATTATGTTTTATTATTGCTCGATAAACAACTAAGCAACTATGTATTTTGTTCTGCGTCTTTTGAGCAGAATGAATTACGAATAATAAAAAACTAAAAAAAGCGCATTAAATTTCACCCTTAATTTCTGCACTTGTAAATCAACAAGCGATGTTAATTACTAAACAATTAAGAGCATTAAAATACTTTACTCTAGCTATATTTTCTTTTCTTTTCATTAGGGTTTCAGCAAATGATATTTCAGATAAGAAATTAAAATACATAGAAAATAGGGGGCAGTGGAACGCAGCTGTTAAGTACAAAACAGATTTTAATCGAGGAGCTGTTTTTCTAGAAGAAAAAGGATTTACTTTTTTAATAAGGAATAAAAAGGATTTACAAAAAAGGCACAGTATTTCGCACGATTCAATTCCTGACTTTAGTCAATTAAATCTTAGGTCTCATGTCTTCAAAGTAAACTTTGTTGGTGCTAACATAAATCCTGTGTTTTCTGGGTTAGAAAAATGTTCAGAATATTACAATTACTTTATTGGTAATGATGCTTCCAAATGGAGCTCAAAGGTTCCTTTATATAAGAAAATTAGATACAATCAATTGTATCCAGGAATAGATGCAATGGTCCATTCTTCTAAAGAAAATTTTAAATATGATTTTATTGTTTCTCCCGGTAAAGATCCTTCTATAATCTCATTGAAATATGAAGGGATTGACAACATGTATTTAAAAAAAGGATATTTAATTTTAGAAACATCTGTTGGTGAAATTAGAGAACTCGCTCCATATTCATATCAAAAAATTAACAATAAGCTTGTTGAGGTGTCGTGTAAATATAAATTGGCAGACAATGTAATTTCTTTTTCTTTCCCTGAGGGATGGAATCACAACTATGAGTTAATTATTGATCCTGTTTTGGTAGCTGCTACGCTTTCAGGAACTAATGGAACTGAAAATTATGGGCACTCAGCAACTTATGATGTTGCTGGTAACATGTATACCGCTGGAATCTGTTTTGGCACAGGCTACCCTACGGCTGTTGGCTCTATTCAGCAAAACTATGGAGGAGGGTGGAATGACATTTCAGTTAGTAAAATAAGCTCTGATGGAACAACCTTGATTTATGCAACATATTTAGGAGGCAGTGGCGATGATTACCCCCATAGTATGGTAGTTTCAAATAATAATGAATTGTTTGTTTTAGGCTCATCTTCATCAGCTAATTACCCAACTAGTTCAACTGGTTTTTCTACTAGCTTAAATGGTTCTATTGATATAGTTATATCAAAACTTAACCCAACAGGAACAGTATTACTTGGATCAAGCTACGTAGGAGGCTCTAGTGATGATGGTCAAAATCAATTTTCTTGGAATTATGGTGATCAGTACAGGGGAGAGATTATAGTCGATGATTTGGGAAACCCCTATGTTGCAAGCGTAACTAGCTCTTCTGATTTTCCAGTAGCGGGCGGTCCCTTTCAATCTTCTTTTGGAGGAATGCAGGACGGAGTTGTTTTTAAAATGAATACCGATTTATCATCGTTACTTTGGAGTACCTATCTTGGTGGTTCTGGCAACAATTGTGGTTATGGAATCCGATTAGATGCTGCTGGAGATGTATATGTTTGTGGGTCTACTGAAGATGGGTTTTTACCCTCTCAAGGTTTTATGGGAACTTACCAGGGAAATAGAGATGGATATGTTGTTAAATTTTCTAGTGGTGGTTCTACGCTGGCAGCAAGCAGCTATTGGGGGACTTCAGATGAAGATCAAGCATTTTTTCTAGATATAGATTTAGATGGTGACGTTTATATTTATGGTCATAGTCAGGGAGGTACATCTCCAGTAACGACTGGAGTATATAACAATGCCAATGCTCCACAATTTATTGCAAAGCTTGACCCTACATTAACCACTAATATTTATTCCACTGTTATAGGAAGTGCTGCTTTAGGGTTTGGATACGACTTTGTTCCTATAGCATTTATGGTTGATAAGTGTGAATACGTATACTGGTCTGGACATTCCACTACGAATCAACTTCCCGTAACCGCCAATGCCTTGCAAACTAGTGGTGGGTTTTATTTGGGAGCTTTGCAACCTGATGGAATAGGGTTAGAGTATGCTACTCACTACGGTGGGTTTGGAGATCATGTAGATGGAGGAACCTCTCGTTTTGACCCTCAAGGAATTGTGTATCAGGCCGTTTGTAGTAATACAGGATTCAATACTTCACCCAGTGCTTGGTCATCTACATATCCTACTTCCAGTTGGGGGGGGACAGGATATGACATTGGAATTTTTAAGATTGACTTTCAAGTTATTTCTATTGATGCCGCAGCATCTGTTCAACCTTCTTCTGCCGGTTGTGCTCCTTTTACCGTAAATTTTGTTAATACTAGTCAAGGAGTAGATTATAAATGGGATTTTAATGATGGAACCCCAATTGACACCGCATTTCAACCTACACATACTTTTAACAATCCTGGTGTTTATGATGTTCAATTAGTAGCCATTGACTCTAGTGCTTGTATTACTTCTGATACAACTTATCTTACGATTGCTGTTGGTAGCGGAATACCTGTAACGGCTAGTTTTAACCACACAGTTGATTGCTCAACTATGTCCATAGAAACTCAAAACACAGGAACTTCTGGATTGGTTTATTTATGGGACATGGGTGATTTAAGTGTTTACTCAGATTCTACTGTTGGCCACTCCTACACAAGTTCTGGTCAATACACTGTTCAGTTAATTGTTACCGATACTGTTTGTGGTACAATAGATTCGGTATCTACTATAATTAATATACCACCTTTAGTTAGTGCAGATATTGCTGCATCTCCAGATTCTGTAGGGTGTATTCCATTCGATTTGACATTTATAAATAATAGTAATGGGGTATCTTATGTTTGGGATTTTGATGATGGATCCGCTATAAGTAATGTCACATCGCCATCTCACACATACACAAGTACGGGAAGTTTCAATGTTTCATTAATTGCTACAGATTCAAGTACATGCAATATTTCTGATACAACATATATTAACATTACTGTAGGAACAGGAAACCCTGTAATTGCGGATTTCAGTCATTTACAAAATGCAAATTGTGATTTGTTTGAGTTTAATACTACCAATTTATCTTCAGGTGATAATTTAACCTTTCAGTGGGATATGGGAGACGCGTCTCTTTATTCAGACTCAAATGTGGTACATCAATATTCTAGCATGGGCACATATTTAGTAACTCTTATTGCTCAAGACTCTTTATGTAATAATTCCGATACAGCAACCGCATTAATAACAATGCAAGCATCTATTAATGTTGATATTGGAGCCGATCAAGTAATTTGCCCTTATGACCAGCCAATTTTTGATGCTGGCCCTGGGTTTACATATTTATGGAATACTGGAGATACTACTCAAACAATTTCGCCTTTAACAGCTGGAGATTATAGTGTAACAGTATTTGATGGTGTTTGTGAAACAGCAGACACAGTTTCACTTTCTTTTACTAACTACGTATCAAGAGCTTATAGTACTGAAATATGTATTGGAGAAATGGTAATTCTAGATGCTGGTGAAGCTCAAAGTTATTTGTGGTCTAACAACGAAACATCACAACTTGTTTATGTTGAAAATGGTGGAGACTATTGGGTGCAATACATGGATTTTAATGGCTGTTCTTATGAAGATACAATTACAGTTGTTGAAAACGAAGCATCTGTAACACTCTTTGTTCCTAACGCGTTTTCTCCTTTTGCTGATGGTATAAACGACACTTGGAGTGTGGTTGGTGAAGGTGTCGAAAATTATGAGCTCTATGTTTACGGCCGTTGGGG
>JAQWSL010000099.1 GCA_029243225.1 Flavobacteriales bacterium | reverse complement strand
GTATCCTGAATCGGGATCCAACTCCTAGTGAAAATAGATTGCCCTTGAGTATACATAAAAGGAGAAACCTTACCATCTGTTTGTTCAGGCATCAACCAATCTAAAGCCTCAGTTTTATCAGTTGTATTGTAATGAATTGTTACAGATTTAACATCAGAGTCTATATCTATAATTAATGGAGTTCCTAATAACTCATCAACCTTACCATAAGCAAAAGAAGCAGTTTCTCCATTATCATATTCAATGTGCTTAATGAATAAATTTTTACTATCTAGAATAAATTGATCTTCGTTATTGGGATTTAAAATCTCATGAGTTACTGAACCAGATACTATTTTTTTTGTGAAATCAACTTCAATATCTAAATGTATGTGCGAAGAAGAAACCGATTTATAATTTGAGAGAGTGTGCATGTCAATTATAGTTGAGTCTATTGAAGGCATAGTTTCTGAGACATCCTGTTGAGTTGCTTTAGAACTACAAGCACTAAGAACAATTAAACAGATTAAAAGAAAAGATTTAGTAAGAAATTTCATAGAAAGTGTTAATTAAACACAAATGTACTATTCTGAATGAGAATACAAAAAATCTAAATAATCAAACACACGCAATATTTTAGCATGTTAATATGTATTTGAATAACATTTTTTTCATTCAGAAAAAATATGTTACATTCGGATACAAATTTTTTAAATATTAAAATATGTCTAATAATCAAGAAAAAACTATTCTAGGGCATCCAGAAGGATTATTTGTCCTTTTCTTCTCAGAAATGTGGGAACGTTTCTGTTATTATGGAATGAGAGTTTTATTGATTTTGTTTTTAACAAAATCTTTAATGAAAGGAGATCATGAAGCCAGTTTAATCTATGGCGCTTATTGTGCTTTAGTATATGCAGCTCCTGTTCTAGGAGGTAAAATGGCCGACATGTTCTTAGGTTACCGTTATGCGATTATGCTTGGTGCTGTTTTAATGTCTATTGGAGAATTTCTAATTCTAGGAGGAAACGATCAGTTTTTACTTATAGGAATGGGAGCAATTATTATAGGTAATGGTTATTTCAAAGCCAACATATCTACCATTGTTGGTAAACTTTATAAAGATGGAGATGAGCGAAGAGATTCAGGTTTCACCATTTTCTACATTGGTATTAATGTAGGTGCTCTTCTTGCAACAACTGTAGTTGCATATGTTGGAGAGGTTTACGGTTTCAAATGGGGATTCGGACTTGCAGGAGTTGGAATGCTGCTGGGAATGTTTATTTTTTGGGCCGGTAGAAAAAGGTATGAGGGAACACCAGGGCTAGACATTAGAGAGGCTGGTAAAGAAAAAATTGGTCCTTTAACAAAAGTACAAGCCATTACATTAGGATCTTTAGCTTTAATACCGCTTTGCTATATACTTATAAATCAAAATGACATCTTACAATATATCTTTTTAGGGTTGTTTTTGATCGTTGCATATCAATTAATTTCTTCAGGTAGCAAAGAAGGTAAAAAATGGAGAGATAGAATGATTGCTTTAGTGATCTTTATGTTAATTAACATTGTCTTCTGGGCATGTTTTGAACAAGCAGGTACATCTTTAACACTTTTTGCCGATAGAAATGTAGCTAGAGAAATTTTAGGATGGACAATGCCTGCCTCTATGACTCAATTCTTTAATCCATTTTTCATAATTGTATTTGGTTCAATTTTCTCTATGATGTGGGTTAAGCTTTCTAAAATTGGCAAAAACCCAAGTATTCCTATGAAATTTGCTTTTGGAATATTACAATTAGGCTTAGGCTTTCTTGTTACAATGATTGGTTTTCGATTACAAACAGAGTTTATGGTACCACTTCTAACCCTAGTGTTTCTTTATTTGCTTCACACTACAGGCGAGTTATTCATTTCACCAATTGGACTATCTATGGTGACTAAATTAGCTCCAAAACACATTGCGGGAACTGCTATGGGAGGTTGGTTTTTAAGTTTTGCTATTGCAAATTTCCTTGGTGGTCAAATTGCCGCACTAACTGGAGCTGAAGGTGGGAATCATGAGCAGAAAGAAGAAACTGGACTTACTATGACAACAACTGTAAAAGAAGGATTGAATAATGATGCAAAATTTGAAGATTGGATTGTTTTAGAGTTTGGTGATAGAAAAAAGAACATTAATGTGAACGTATATTCTGATGTAAGAGATTGGGTAGAATTTAGATCTTCTTACGATGAAGTATTACCTTTAAATGATTGGGTAAAATCCAGGTCAATTAACTCAAAATTCAAAAATACAGATCAATGGCTAAACAAAGAAAATTGGGTGAATTTAAATGCTAAACTAAAAGATCTTAATAAAAAAGATAAAAACAATGCTGATGCCATAGGCTTTGATGCTTGGAAGTATTTTAGAACTGGATTTTATGATTCCAAAGAAAATAAAGATCTAAGCTCTGTAAATACAGCTGGGTCTTTAAATGATGCTTTTGCTAAACACAAAAGCGTTGTTCTTGAAAAGGGGTTAAATAAATATGTTGATATTTTCTCAATTATTGGTTTTGTATTAATTGGTTTCTCTATTCTAATTGCCCTATTAAGTAAACCACTTAATAAATTAATGCATGGAGTTAGTTAATTAATAATTTTAACACTATTAAAAGCTCCACAAAATGTGGAGCTTTTTTTTATACTATTTTACCAGGGTTCAATAAATTATTTGGATCGAAAACTTTTTTAATACTTCTCATTAATTCCAGCTCTACAGATTTAAAAGGAATATTCATGTACTGCTTTTGTACTAACCCTATACCGTGCTCACCAGAAAGTGTTCCTCCTAATGATACTGTTAATTCAAATATTTCTCTAATTGCAAATGGCAGCTCAATTTCCCACTGCTCGCTAGTAAGTTCACCTTTAAGTATATTTACAGGTAGATTTCCATCTCCAGCATGACCATAGCAAACAGACTTAAATCCATACCTATTTCCTATTTCTTTTACTCCTTGCAGTAGATTAGGGAGCATAAATCGAGGCACAACAGTATCTTCTTCCTTATAAACGCTATTTGCTTTTATAGCCTCTCCTATTCTCCTTCTTATAAACCAGAGCTGATCTTTCTGAGCCTGATCTTCTGCAAAAAGAATATTTTCATCACAATTGTGTTTAGCTAAAACAGTAACAATTTGTTCAATTTCTTCAAATAATAAATCTTCATTATTACCGTCCACCTCAATTAAAAGCAATGCTTCAACATCATCATTCATATCTAGATGAGCATCCTCAATATTTTTTATAGTCCAATCTACAGCAAAACGCTCCATAAATTCTAAAGCTGATGGAGTTATCCCTGCTTTAAATATAGAAGCAACAGCAGAACAAGCATCAATTGCAGAATTAAAGCATACTAATATTAATTTATTAAGTTTTGGAATTGGTATTAATTTTAATGTTGCTTGAGTCACAACTCCAAGAGTACCCTCACTTCCGACCATCAATTGAGTAAGATTATATCCTGTTGCATTTTTTAATGTATTTGCTCCTGTTTGAATAATTTCACCATTTGGCAGAACAACTTCTAAGTTTAAAACAAAGTCTTTTGTAACTCCATATTTTAAAGCTCTAGGGCCACCACTGTTTTCAGCAATATTTCCACCTATAAAACAACTCCCCTTACTAGCTGGATCTGGAGCGTAATACAATCCATCCTTTTCTAACTCGTCTTGTAAAAGCTGAGTAATTACTCCTGGCTGAACAAAAACTTGAAAATTATCTTTATCTACTTTAACAATTTTATTAAATCGCTCCATAGACAAACCTATCCCACCATGAACAGACAAACAACCTCCACTTAATCCTGTTCTAGCTCCAATTGGAGTAACTGGAACCTTATGCAAATTGGATAATTTCAAGATTTCAGAAACCTGTTCTTTAGTAGCTGGCTTAACTAAAACTTCTGGTGGAAAAACTAAATCTTCTGTATGATCCACACCATAATCTAGCAATGTAGATTCATCTACAAACACAAAATCATTTCCTACAATATCTGAAAGACAATCCAGTAATAATTTATTTATTTTATTGTATTGCATTATTGCTTTAATAAGTCTTTTGCTAAGTAATGTTAATTTTTAACATGAAATAAAAGCATTGATTTTTACTTTCAAACAAGAAATGTTAATTCATTATTAATTTTTTTTTTTACAGTCCTTGGTAATTTAATTTATGACTGTATATTTGCAATCTCGAAAACGAGAATGATTCGTTAGCTCAGCTGGTAGAGCACATCCCTTTTAAGGATGGGGTCCTGGGTTCGAACCCCAGACGAATCACTAAAAGCCTTCTTTTGAAGGCTTTTTTTTTACTCAAGTTTATGTACTTTTGTAAAGTTCTTTTAATACCCAAGTGCTGGAACTGGTAGACGGGCTACGTTGAGGTCGTAGTGCACAATGTGCGTGTGGGTTCGACTCCCACCTTGGGTACATAAAAGTTTGAAAATCAATTTTCTTATTAGAAACTTCCATACTTCATTTCTTAATAGAAACAAAAAACATAATTAATGACATTAAGTCTAGGACAAGAAAACCTTGAATTAGAAAAATACAATAATTAAAAGAAACTTATAGCTACATAGAATTAATTGAGCTGATTTTTAAAAGCTTCAGAGTCATCATCTAACTTCTTAAGGCAATTACTGTATTCCAAATAGAGTTCATAATCACCAGAATATCCATCAACAGTAAATGATTTTAGCAAATTATACATTTTATCTGAAATATAATTTCGCCAACCCTTGATTAAATTTTGCCTTGCTTTAAGATTATCTAGAAGATTTAAGTATTCATGAACTTTAGATTCTTGATCCAAAGCTTTATCTAATCTTGTAAATTTAGAATTGTAACAATCGTTAAATTCTGTTGTATAAGCATTCATTAAAAAGCCAGTCCTAAACTCCTCCCATTCACTATAATTTCCCATCTAAAAAGTAAAATAAATTCTTAATCACTAACTTATAAATTTAATAGCTATTTTAATATAATCAATTAATAAAAAATTAAATTAGACCTAGTAAGACAATGCTTTATAAATAATCTCATTTTATATATTTCTTTTTAATCAGTTTAATTTGCTTCTTCTCCAAATTGGTTTGCAAAGCAATTGATTTTACATCATACCCTTTTTTCAACATATTTAAAGCAAATTTTTCTTTAGGATTAAGCTTTTCTTTACTAGAAGAATTAATTTCTGTTACATCCTTAATACTATCATTTATAGACTTATCATCAATCTGAGAAAATACACTTAGAGAAAAAAACAATGGAAAAAATAAAACTAAACCCTTAAAACAATTCACAATTGACATAATTAATAATTGAAATTCAAGTTAATATATTATAATTATTTTTATAAATTAATATTTTTAGAATCCAATAGGACCTATTTAGAATTAATATAAACTAAAAGAATAAAGCTTTTCACAAAAAGCTATTCAATTTGAAATGAAAAAAAATTTTAGACAATTCAGCACTGGATTTAAATCTTATGGAACTGCCCTAACTTTCATTTTTCAAAATGGTCTATGGTATTATTTCATTTTTCCGCTACTTTTTAATTTATTAGTTTTTTTTGGAGGAATTTCCCTTATAAATTCAGCAACCGACTTATCTATTGAATGGACCATGGGTCAATTTCACTCCTTAGATCCTCCTGGATTTTTGGGAACCTTACTTGAATGGTCTAAAGAAAGTTTGAGTTGGGCAATCTGGATTGTTTTTAAAATTGCTTTTTTCTACATTTTTCTCTTATTTGGAGGATACATATCATTAATAGTACTCTCACCTGTCTTAGCTTTTCTCTCTGAAAAAACTGAAGAGATAATTACAGGAAAAAAACTAAAATTTGACATTTTTCAATTTACAAGAGACATAATCAGAGCCATTCTTCTAGTAATAAGAAACATGTGTATTCAATCGTTATGGGTTGTTTTATTTTTCATAATAAGTTTCATTCCTGTTATAGGTTGGACAGTTTCTTTCTTAGGAAATTTAATAATATCCTCATATTTCTATGGTTTTTCATTCATGGATTACACCAATGAAAGAAGAAGACTCAACATAAAGCAAAGTATTCTTCACATCAAAAAAAATAAAGGATTAGCCACTGGAACTGGATCAATATTCGTTTTATGCTTTTTAATTCCTTTTTTAGGATCTATTATCGCAAGTTTTGTCTCAGTAATCGCAGTTGTTGGAGCAACAATATGCATGATTAAAGAACAAAAAGACAGAGAGATCGAAATTATTTCTCCAAAAGAAGTTAACATTTAACCAATTTTAAGTGTGTTTCATCCCAATTAAAAAACAAACTATCCATTTATTAAATAATTTTGTTTTATAACACTTTAAAAATTTAAAAATGATAAAGGATAAAACAATAAAAATATTACTAGCTATTATTGCCGTAAACTTAAGTATTATCACTTTAAACCAACTCGATTTTATTCCCAAAACTTATGGGAACAACATGAAGACTGAACTACTTCCACAAAATTATGGAATTATACCCCTAAATGAAGATGGAACTATTAGTGTTAAAATTGAGAACTCAGAAGTAATGGACGTCAACATTCATTCATATAAAGGAAAAGATTTTTTTGAAGCTGTACCTGTTTTTATCATGAATAAATAAATTAGTTCTTTAAGCATCTTACATAAAAACCATTCCTCTTACTTACTTTATAATTATAAACTTTGTTGTTGTAGTAATCAAGGTTTCTACTAAAAGCACTTGATGATTCTCCACTATTTACTTGAATTTCTGTTGAAGTCCAAAAACCTATATTTCCACCAATTGAACCAAACACATCACCATTTCCAGCCCTGCCCCCGCCAGGAAAGCAATTAAGTTTTGAATAATTAGTTCCACAACCACCATCTTTCCAACCGTATTTACTTTTCATTGACCTTCCTGCAGTATTCTCATCACCTAAATAATCGATTAATATTTGCCAATCATTGTTACTAGGAACCTTCCAACCTGGAGGTGCCAGACCTCTAGAATCATTTACAGCATACCAATTATAAAGTTTACCATATTTAGTTACATTCTCATCAACATAGCACCAAGCTCCAGAATTAAGGTTAGACCAACTTTGAGAATCTTGAACTTGTGGGATAGAGTCACCATTTTGATAAAAAACTACGTCAAGATTGTTTTTCGTCCAAATTTGGCTACCAATTTTGACAGAATCTTTACTAAAACTAAACTCATCCAATTCAGAGTGAAAATTAGCACAAATCAATAATGTCAAAAACAATCCAATCATATAAAATATAATACAATAAAAAAATAGACCTATGTTAATTGGAATTGTAATTCAAATTAGAATCACAATAACTGTCAATTAAATCGTGGTATTCAGGGATATCAAAACCAAGATCACGTGAAATTAACCAATCACTACAAGCACCTGCTGCATCACCCATTTCCATTCTAATTTCCGCTCTATCGTAATAAAAAATTGGATTTAATGGGTCAATAGAAATGGCTTTATCATAATCTAAAATAGCACCATTGAAATCATGAATTAATTTTTTAGAAAATGCTCGGTTAACATAAGCAATACCATATAATGAATCCAGCTCAATAGCTTTATCGAAATCTTCAATTGCACCCAACCGATCATCATTAATATCCTTTAAATCACCTCTATTATTATAAAATATTGGATTTAAGGGATCTATAGAAATAGCTTTGTTATAATCATCCATTGCTTGATCAATTTGAAACATTTCTAAAAAAAGCTCACCTCTATTTAAAAATGCTAATGAGAATAAACTGTCAAGTTCTATTGCTTTATTAAAATCTTCTAATGCAGCATCTTTACCTCCAATAATCTCAAACAATTCACCTCTATTATTATAAGTATATGGGTTTATTGAATCATACTTAATTGAAAGATTGAAAAAATAAAGAGAGCTGTCATATTTATTTTGGATCTCAAACAACTCAGCTAAATTATTTAATGCAAGAGGATCGTTAGGGTTTTCGATTAAAGCAAGCTTATATAATTCCTTAGCTTTTATATAATCTTTGGACATGAACGCCCTATTACCTTCAATAACGTTTTTAGAGATTTTTTTATTGAAAAAATAATCAGCATCATTACTGCAGCCAAAAGCAACTAATAAAAACAAAAGTGATATGTATGATAACTTATTCAATAGTATTTATACTATAAAATTAAAAAATCTGTGCGTCTATTTTTAGTTCTGTTGATATTACTGTCATTATTAAATTTTGGATTTAGCTCTCCATATCCTTTAAACCTCATTCTTGAGGCTAAAACATTTTGATTTATTAAAAATTCCATAACAGAAAAAGCTCTATCTTTTGAAAGAGCTAAATTATCACCCTCTCCACCTATATCATCAGTATGCCCCTGAATTTCAATTTCTATATCACTATTAAGATTTAACCAAGAAGCAAATGCTTCTAGAACAAGTTCAGAAGATTGATCTATTTTAGATGAATTTGTTTCAAAAAGAATATCTTGAATAGTATGTGTACTCCCCTTTTCTATATTCTTTATTTCTAATTCTTGACCTTCTATAAAAGTCACATTAGCATCTTCTTTCTTTATCAATTTAGATTCAAATGCTTTCCCTTCCTTTTTAACTTCTAAAACCACATCCTCTTCACCACTGCCAATGTTTGCGATAGCAACATAGCTTCCATCATCTTCAATATCTATTTTTTGCTCATAAGTTTCTCCTGACTTAAACCTGACCTCTAATTTAGTGTCTTCTAAAGATTGTAGGTCTTCAGCATCAATCTTCCCCTTCATAAGCACGACCTTATCAGGCTTAGCTTTTTCAGGCATAGAAAAATAAAATATATCTTTTCCTCCAGCTCCTATATCTGAACGTTCAGAAGAATAATAAGCGTACTCACCATCTGTAGTAACAATTATTGCCTCTTCATCTCCCTCTGAATTTATTGGATGACCAATATTCTGAGGTTCTAACCATTTACCAGTCTTTTTATCTTGCTTAGTATAAAAAATATCAAATTCTCCTGCACCCAAACGATATTCTGAAACCTTAGAAGCAAAATACAATGTTTTACTATCCGTATGTATAAATGGAGATTTATCACTTTCAGGTGTGTTTATTGGAAACCCTATATTCTCAGCTTTGCCCCAAGAACCATCGGGTTGTCTATTAGAAAAATATATATCTACACTGCCTTTTCCACCAGGTCTGGCAGAAGCAAAATACAATGTTTTTCCGTCTGCAGATAATGACGGCTGAGCTTCCCATGTTTGAGGTCCATTTATGTTTGGCCCTAAATTTTTTAACTCAGACCACCTTAAAACAACAGTATCTGTAATCTCTCCTTTTTCAACAAACTCTAAATGAGAAACAAATATATCGCAGTTATTATAAGCTCCGTTTTTACTGCAAGCACATATGTACAATTCTTTGTTATCTAATGAAATTGTAGCTCCACCATATTTTGGACCAACATTAAAAGGAGCATCCATAACTTTACCAGAATTAAACTCTTCATTAATATTTAATCTTTCACTCAAAGTAAAATCTTGTTTAAGTTGTGTAATCACATCTCCTTTTGCTTTATACATGTATTCTCTAGTAAAATAAAGTTGCTCATTATCTGGA
The DNA here is from genome assembly GCA_029243225.1 of Flavobacteriales bacterium. GTDB lineage: Bacteria > Bacteroidota > Bacteroidia > Flavobacteriales_D > Parvicellaceae. The sequence continues at coordinate 42,552 of JAQWSL010000099.1, read as the reverse complement.
GATATTGTTGGAAGAAATTCATTTTTTGTAGCAGTTGAAACATTTTGCAGTAGATATGGATTGAAATTTACTGGGTTTGAATAAAAATCACAATAAAATTCAGCAACAGGAAGAGTTAGCTCAACTGAAGAAACTTGATCTGAATAATTTCTGGATAATTTATCATAATCTTCGGTTGAGAAATCTAAAAATTTCTGGAAATATTTTTTTGACTCGCAATCATTCACTTCTGAATAATAAATTAAACTCAAATAATAATATACATCTGCATGATAATCGGGGCATATAGACTCTATTTTATGGAAATATTTTTTAGGAACATCCATTTTAGCTCCTTTTGAAGAAGCCTTACGATAGGTCAATTTAGCTAATTCCCACATGCATTGCACACAATCTTCATCATACTCAATTGCCTCTTTAAAAAAAGAAACTCTTTCTTTATAATCATATTTCTTTGAATTCTTAGCCTTTTCATACAATTTCAAAACTTTATCTTCCGATATATCAGAACAAATATTTTCGTCTTGAGCACTAATTATAATAACAATAAATAAAAGAAAGAAAAAAGAATAAAATTTGAACATATCAATAAGTTTGCATTTTATCTTCAGGAACTACATTTAATTTATTCTCTCCAGCTGCAATTACAGTAGCAACTGTTGTATCACCAGTCACATTCACCACAGTTCTACACATATCTAGAATTCTATCAACGGGTAGAATAAGAGCAACCCATTCTGCATTTAGACCGACAGATTCCAAAACAATCATTAGCATTACTACTCCTGCACCAGGGACAGCAGCTGAACCAATGGAAGCTAAAGTAGCCGTTATAATGATAGTGAGTTGTTGTGAAATATCCAATTCAACTCCAAAGTATTGAGCTAAAAAAATAGCAGCTACAGCCTGATAAAGACTTGTGCCATCCATGTTAACAGTTGCTCCAATAGGTAAAACAAAGCTTGATATTTCTTTTGATACACCTAACCTATCTCTTACACACTCGATTGTAACTGGCAATGTAGCAGCACTAGAGCTTGTAGAGAATGCTAAAAATTGAGCAGGAGAAATTCTTTTGAAAAAACTGGCATAACTTATTTTTTTTCTTGCGAAAATCATAACAAGTAAAGGGTAAAAAACAAAAGCCATAAAGAACAAACCTCCTAAGACTACTAAGCAATAAGCACCTAGTGAATAAAAGACCTCAAAAAGAATTGAAGGGTCGTCTTTAGCAATTTCAGAAAGTTTTCCTGCTAAAAGAGCGAAAACAAAAAATGGAGCAGCTTTCATAATCAAGTCAACCATCTTTAAGAAAATATCGTTTAACCCATCAATCAATGCATTGACTGGATTTGCTTTTTCTTTTGGAATCAACAACAACATGGCTCCAAAAAATGCCGCGAAAAATATTATTTGAAGCATTGATTTTAAATTGGTTAATGATTCGAAAATGTTGGAGGGAACTATATCAACTAAAAACTGTAGCGGCCTAGCATCTTTTTGCTTATTTACATTTTCTTTCTTAGTAAGCAACGATTGATTGCTGTCAAATTCGGTCTTTTGTTTATCAAATTTCTTTTTTGCATTTTCAATTAGCAAACTATTATTTGGATCATTAAGAAATGATATACCATCTTTTATTTCATTACCCGATTCGTTGCACCACAACTCATATTGAATTCTATTTTCAATTTTTTGCTGCTCAGAAATAGTGTTTCCAGGTTTAAAAATGTTCACCAAAGAAAGACCTACCGTAACTGCGATAACAGTTGTAATGACATAAATACCCAAAGTTTTAAAACCCAACTTACCAAGCTTAGATATATCTGCTAATTCAGAAACACCCTTAATTAAAGAGAAAAGAACAATTGGAACAGCTATCATTTTCAACAACTTTATAAAGATTTTACCAAAAGGATCAATCCAATCAAGTGTGAAATTACTCCAACCTAAAAAAGATGAAGTAATTGCCCAAAAAATTCCTAGAATTAGACCTATAATAATTTGCCAATGAATAGGGATTTTACTTTTCATTTATTTAGAATTTAACTTTTTTATTTAAGTAAAAATAACATTAGTGATTAATTTAACAAATACTATGCCTTGTTGAAAAACTAATTAACTAATTTTTCACACTGAGCATCTACATGAGACTTAAGCGAATCTATGTATTTAGAGTTTAAAACTAATAACTTGATAGAAAGCATTTTCTTTAATTCAATGTTATATACTTCCACAGACAATGCAGATGGATTGATAACATAAGGAGAACATAATATTTGCTTTTTTAAATTAAACACATCCTGTTGTGAAAGCTGATCTTTAAGCTCATATTTAAAATTAACTAACAAGCTTTTGCCTACAGTTGGAATTGAAACTTTTTGTGCAAACAAACTCACATAAGGAAATTGAAATATCTTACCGGCTTCAGTCTCTACTTCCATTTTTGTGTTTTTCAATGATACTATTATGCCCGAAAATTCATTAATGGTGATTTGTGAACCGAAAACATTTCCATTTTGAATTTTATAAACTACGCCATAAATTAAATTAATTATAGATTTCCAGAATATTAACATTAAAAAAATGAATGTAATTCCAGCCAAAATAACATTCACATTTATTAAATAGGAAAAAATATAGAACGCATAAAAAAACCAAAATATATTTCTAGCTATAGGTATGTAAAAAATTAATCTTTTCCTCCATTTAAGATCTCTTAAAAATTTAACAAGATATTCCCTAGAAACCCAAAAAAAGATTACAAAAAATGTTATCTCAAAAATTATTCTAAAAATTAGTAATAGAGATATGTGTTGATAATCATTCAAAATAATATTTTTTTATCGTATAAATATTGAACAACAAAAGGTTGTAAATAAGGATTAATTGTTAAAACACCATGATCAGAATCTAATAATTTCACTCTTACAAGTGAACCAACGTTTTCATTTAGTTGTTCATTTGAATAGTCGCTAAAAACAACAAATAAATCTTTAATGTTAATTGATTTATGTATGACAACTTGAAGTAAAATTAAATCCCAGTCAGTACTAAGTACATCTGGAATATTTCTTTGCTTAAAATATGAAATCGTAATGTTGTTGTCGTTTAAATCTGAAATTGAAGCCATCCAATTTAACGAAGCCCACTTAATATTACCATGAGAAATACGATTGAGCTTTGAAAACAATCGATTAAAATGTCTCTTTGATGAATTAAAAGATGATTTATTTTTCCAGTTAAAAACAACACCTCCAATATTATTTTTTTCTATGATGTTTTTCTGGATTTCAAAAGTGTTTAATGGCTGAATAAATACAGTTGAAAAAATTAAATTACTCCCGGATTTCACTTGATTAATTAATTTCAAAAAATGCAAATTACATTCAACAATGAACAATATATCTTTTGAAAAACTCGAGAAAATAATTTCCCATTCATTTAGCGTGTTAAATCCATCTTCAGTTCGCTTCCACCACGACTCATAATCTTCAATAAAAACGATAGCTTGTTTCCCAAAATTAGATAATATTTCAGCATTAGAACCTTTAAAATTAGTAGCTAGTTTTAAGGATTGATTAATCAAAGAAGCACCATCACTATTAAACGAAGTATTTGGTTTTATTTTATAGACTTCATGCTTGTCATTCAAGCAATTTATAACATTATTTATTAAAAAACTTTTACCTGAACCTGACTCACCTGATACAAAGACAACATTTGGATTACCATTTTCAAAATCAGTAATTACATTATTCAACTGATTAAATTCAGAATACCTGTTTTCTAATGGTTCAGATGGTGATACATGTTTACCAATAAAAAGCTGTTTATAATAAAATGGCAGTTGATTTATTATTGAAGAATTTGGAAGAACTTCGTCAGTGAATTTCTTTAAAATAGAAATAGGTGTTTCAACAGATTTTTCTTTATTAAAATATTTAGAAAACGTCAAATAATCTTGAACTTGAATTAAGAGATCATCTGTTTTAGAATATTTTGATTTCACAAAATCAAAAAGTCCATTAATTTTACGAATTAAGAAACCTTTATTTTTTTCATTTGTGACACTAGAGTGATGATTTTTAGCTCTTTCAATTACTACATCCTCCACAAAAACATCTTCAATTATATCAAATATCTTATTGAATTCTATTAAAAATCGCTCATTGATAGCACCTAATTTAGACTCACAATTTGCTAAAGCAATTGAAGATTTATCAACTACATCTTTAAGAAGATTATCATCAGCTTGATTAATGATTGTGAATTTATTTAACTCTAACGCATTTTCTAAAATTTGAAGCTCATTCATTACTTGGCGCTTTGTTTTATCAAAAAGAAGGTCTGCAGTTTCCAAAATTTGATTGTCAAACAAATTCTCAACAACGGTCGCTAAATCTATTTTAATAGTAGGCACCTTGCTTTGAGATTGAACAAACGAACCAACACCACCTGTTGCAATTGTTTCAGAATCAAAAGATAGATTTTCTATTTGTGCTTTAACATGTTTCCTTAAATCGAATAATTCATCTTTAACATTAAAGCTTAAAGTTAATTTCTCAATTTTTTTAATAGAAGAATTAAGTTGGCTAACATTCAACTTGTCAAAATCTTCACCTATCTCTTTTATTACTTTAGCTGGCTGATAAAAATGAGCATCAACAAATAACTCCTCTTTTGTCTTTAAAAAAGGAACTACACCTAATCTAAAGCCTTTCATATCAACAAAAGTGATTAATTGGTTTAAAATTAAACCCTGATTAACGCCAAATAAAAGAGGGTACTCTTTTATCTTATTTATTTTGCTAGTTAATTTAAAGGTATAGTATTCCTCTTGCCTGTCTGTAACCAAAGATTTAACATCCAAACTAACACTATCATCAACAATATTATTTACAAATTTATTTGTAAGTGCAAAAAGTTTACTTAGAAACTTAGTCTGCTCCTTCTCAAGAGAATTTTCAATTTGATTTGACAACTCAACCGTAGAAAAATCTTGCTTAAATTCAAAACTTGATTCATCTGGAATATTTAATATCTCTTTTAATTTTTCATTTAGCAAGAAGCCCGAAACACCTAAACTTTTTATCAAAGTATTAAACTCATCTAGATAACTATTTTCAAAATGATAAGAAGCCAATTCTTTCAGGTCTACATAATAAGGAGCTAATTCATTACCTTTTTTGATTTTCCTTCTATATCTAGCTTTTATTCTTGCTATTAATCTAGAGTCAGTTTTTTTAGCTTGAATTTCGTTTTCAAAAATTGGAATAGGTGTTTCAGCAGGTAATTTGTTTATTAAACTTTCGACTGATTCTATATAGTCAGCAAGTGAAGCTACCAAAGCAAGTTGCAATTTATTAATTCTGTTTTCCTTGAAGTATTCTACATGCTTTGTCACATCAGAGTAGAATTTCAACAAGTCAGCTTTATTTAAACTACTCGTCATGCGATTGACCAGCAGATTTGAAAAACTAATGTAATTATCTGAAAAGGCTCCATATAACCTAGAACTGAAATCTAAGCTATACTGATTTAATTTTTCATCTAGTTCTAGCATTAATTTATCTAAATCATAAATGCTAGTTTTTTTAATTTGCAAATCATTGTAGGAAACATATTCTTTTAATTCTACAGCTTCTTTATAAACCTCACCCAACTTAGAATGTTGATAATCTTCTTCGATAAAACTGCTAGATGCTTTAAGAATTAATGTAGTACCCATAACATCCATCAATGAATTTGTAGATTCAACATATTCTTTTTCAGAATGATTATTTATCTCAGGCAAATTCATCATTATTAAATCTGCTTCATGACTATACAACTGGATAAGCTTATACAGTGGCTTTTGTTCTAGTTCATTCTCTATTATTTCAAATGAAATATCAATCCTTAATTTTTCTAGTTTCCTAGAAATTACATCTTGCACTAAAGCTTGATTTTCGTTTATATCATTTACAAATAAAATTCGAATATTAGCACTAGACCATTCAGCAGAATGAAGGATTAATTTTGAGAGTTGCAGAGAAAGATCACTTTCGCTATTTATTGAAGACCACCAAATGTCAATTTTTTTATAGTTTCCAAATCCTCTTTTTTTGTCGTAATCTAAAAACAAAATATTGTAATCTAGCTGCGTAAGCTTTTGGGTCATTTGTGCAAACCAAAGGGGATCAACCGTGTTCCTTGCCCAACCCATTAAAACTGTGTTAGGGTCAATTCCGGAAAACCCATATGTGTTGGCAATTGTCTCAATTCCTTTGAAAATATTTTGACAGTAAAGTCTTCTATGAAATATAGATTCGTCAACTTCATCGTCATCAGCAATTGTTTGATGATGTTTTGGAAAAAGAATTGTTGCTGATTTCTCTTCTATTAAATCGAAATTTGACACCATTCCATTTCGACCACTAATAGATTTGCTCATTTCTATCAAATGAGGTCTTTCTTTAGTTGCCCCGCTAAATAATAAAATATTGGGCTGCCAGTTTCTCTTATGGGCAGATTTCTTATATAAATTTCGAAGTCCAATCTTAACAACATTGGACCAAACACTTAACCAAACATCTCCTGATCCTAAAACTAATTCTTTACGGGTTAACCAAAAGAAAATTAAAATCATGATAACAACAGCTAACAATGTTGCACCTAAATTTAATTGAACCATTAAAAGAAATGTGGTAATGGCACCAACAAAAGAAACCCACAAAGGGATTTTCAATTTCGGTCTAAAATCTGGACTGGCCCACTGTTCTAAAAAACATGAAATATTTATAAATAAATACGCAGCCATATAAAACATAGCTACTATTTCAGCAATTACATTTAATTCACCTATTAATATCCCTAATTCAGAAATAATAAAAGTTAGAATTAATGCATTTCTAGGCTCATTATTCACACCATGACCAACAGCAAAAATTTTAGGCGCGATGTTATCTAAAGACATTGCTTGAAGAATTCTTGGGCCACCTAGAATTCCACCTAATGCAGATGAAAGTGTAGCTCCCCAAACACCAGCTATTACCAAAAATGCAATTGATCCAAATTCAATCAGAACATTATTGTTTGTTGTTAAAATATCTTTGTCTATAGAAGCATTTAGGAAGAATGCTAATGCTAAATAAACCACAAGACCTGTAACAATAGCCAACATAGTTCCCCATGGAATAGATTTACTGGGATTTTTAAGGTCTCCACTCATAGCGACACCAGCTGTAAAGCCAGTAACTGCAGGAAAGAAAATACCAAATAAAACAGCAAAATTAGGATTGGTAACAAGATCCGTTCCCTTCTTAAGTCCATCGCTAGAACCTGTGAAAATTGAAATTAAAGAAAGACCTATTAATACAAGAATTACATATTGAATCTTAATCGCAAAACTCGTACTCACATATGCAACAAATAAAACCACCATTAACGCAATTGAGCCTACAATTCTAAAATGATTAATGGTTACCTCTTGAATTCCAAAAATGTTTTGAATAACTGGCAACATACTTTCTGCAAAACCAATTAAATAAAGAGAAATACTTAATGCCGTTGCTACAAAAAGCGTAATTCCAATAGCACCTCCAATAGGGAATCCAAGTGACCTGGTTAACATGTAATAAATACCACCAGCTTTTATTTTTTTGTCTGTAGCAATGGATGAAACACTAAATCCTGTAGTTATAGAAATAACATGGGCAAATAAAATTATAGCCACAAACATGAATATACTTGAGGAATTCCCAATTACAGTACCTAACCTCATGTACATAATTACCCCAAGTATTGTAAGTACAGATGGGGTAAACACGCCACCAAAGGTTCCAAATTTCTTTTGTAGATTCATCTATTCAAATATATCAGATAAAGTCAAGACTTAATAAATATGCTAAAAAGGATTTAATAATTTTGCAATAAGTTTATTAAAATGATGAAGAACCTTAAAATTATTGAAATATCTTCAGTTTTAGCTGGTCCATCAGTAGGAATGTTTTTTGCTGAGCTAGGATCCGAAGTTATAAAAATTGAAAACAAACTTTCTAATGGTGACATTACTAGAAAATGGCATCAAACAATGGAAGACAGTGATAAACAATCAGCATATTTCTCGAGTGCAAACTGGGGAAAAAAACATATTTTCCTCGATTTCAATAATTCCTCAGACAAAAAAAAACTAATTAAACTTGTAAAAGCTGCAGATATTTTAATAACAAATTTCAAGCATGGAGATGCTGAGAAATTTAATTTAACTTTTAAATTCTGTAAATCAATTAATCAGAAAATCATATATGCCAAGATCGAAGGGTTTAAAACTAATCCACACAGAGTTGCTTTTGACGCCATTATACAAGCAGAGACAGGTTTCATGTCTATTAATGGAGAAAGTGGTGAGCAAGGAGTTAAAATGCCTGTAGCTATGATGGATATTTTAGCTGCACATCAACTAAAAGAAGGGATTTTAATAGCACTTTTAAAAAGAAAAGAAAATAGTAAAGCATATTGTGTTTCAACTACCTTAGAAGAAACAGGATACGCATCATTAGCCAACCAAGCTTCAAATTATTTAATGACTAACGTTGTTCCAAGAAAAATGGGATCTCTTCACCCAAACATTGCTCCATATGGTGAGAAAGTTATTACAAAAGATAAAGAATCATTTTTACTGGCAATAGGAACTGATAAGCAATTTCTAAAATTTTCGTCTTACATAGGATTATCAGAAAAGTCAATGTCTGAGTACAAAAACAATAAGAAAAGAGTTTTAAATAGAAAGAACCTTATTAAGAAAATTCAAAAAAGAGTATCTCAAATTTCTGCAATTGAATTTTCATCTAATTGCATAAAATTAAACATCCCTATTGGTAAAATAAATACGATAGAAAATGCTTTTAAGAGCACTGCTGCTCAAAACATGATTTTAAAAGAAAATGTAAATGGACAAATAACCAAAAGAGTAGCAAGCATAGCTTTTAAAATTACAAATTAGCATTACTTTAATATTTTATTTTCCAGCTACTATTCTCAACATTTTATTCATCTCAATTGACAGCTTTTTTGCAGCTAATGAATTAAGCTGAGAACCAACATATAGACTATTTTGAGAAGATTCAACATGAACAACCCCATTACCTATCAACCAAAAAGAATCATTAAAAACTTTATTTATTGAATTATCCTTTAAAGCAATAGGATTAATTTTAATTATTTGATTAGAATTTAAATAATTGGCCTTTCCATATCCTTTAATTGATTTTTTATGTGTAAATCGATCAGCATCAATTTTTATAAATTCAATGCCAGAAACTCTCCACATATAGGCTTTAAATATTCTGATTTCCAAGTAAATCCAAAACAATACAAGTACAGCTAAAATGATTTTCTCCTGAGATAAAACATCACCAGAAAATAAATAATATAAAAATGCAGCACCACAAAAAGACCAGCAAATTAACCATACTAGCATAGCGTTTTCTTTCCATTTTTCTATTTTAGATGTAATAATAATGGTGAAAAAATCTTCATGTTTTTCAAATGAAACACGATTACCTATTTTTTTCATACGTTACTTTTAGTTGAATACCTTTCTATTTTTTTCAAAATAAATAATATTTTTTGAGATAAATAAGAATTTATCTAATTTGTCTAAGCTACAATATTTTGTATTTTAGGCATGAATTTTGAATTCGACATTGAAATGAATACTTTATGAAGCGTATTTTAAAATTTATTTCCCTTATTTTCATCTATACTCACCTTTTAGCTCCAACCCAAGCTACTAGCCAAGAAGATTTTATGGATTTACTATTGCTCTACGTTGATGAGAAATACGATGTTTGTTTTCACAAAGCAATTAAATACACCGAAAAAGACAAAACAAAAAAACACCCTCTTCCTTACCTCTACTGTTCAATGGCTTCTTTTGAAATGAGTCAAGATCACAAGTACACCAACATGTACCCTAAAGCATTTAAAAGTTCGTTGTCTTACCTTTCTAAATACAGAAAAAAAGACAAAGGATTTCAATATAAAGATGATTCTGAAGATTTCATTGAAAAAATTAAAATGATTATAGCCGAAGAAATAGAAAATTACATGACTGAAGGCACCGAATCTACTTATGGAAAAGCAGCTGGAATAACCAAGAAAATTTGTTCTATTGACCCAAGTGATTTCGGTAGTAAACTTCTATATGGGCACCTTTGTAACTTAACAAAAAATAGAGCTACTGCAAAAGAATACATTAAGCCTAGTTTAATATTTATAGATTCTATTCCAGATAAAAAGTTCACTTTTAAGAACATGACTTTCTCACAACAGCATTACTTAAAGTTTGCGCTTATGGAAATGGCAAAATATCAAAAAAATAAAAATGTTATTACAGCTCAAACAACGCTGAATTTAGGTAAAGAGCTTTTTTACATCAAAAGAGATGATTGCAAGTTAGAAGACAATGAAGATTTCATTGCTCTTTACGATGAAGTCTTTAAGTAAGTGCTTTTCTAGCTATTAAAGCTTGTTCATTGACAAAACCTGAGCTTATTCCCTCAGTAAAAGGAATTCTAAATAGTATCTTACATCCAGAAACTTTTTCTATAACTCTCTCAGAAGAAGGTGTAACTTGACCATTAATGACTAATCCTTTTATTTTAAAATTATTTCTTTTAAGATAATCGATAGTTAGAAGTGAATGATTAATACTTCCCAAATAATTTTTAATTACAACAATAATTTCAGCCTCTATTTCCCTAGCAATGTCAATGACTAAATCTCCAGATTCATTTAAAGGAACCATTAAACCACCAGCTCCTTCAATTATCAAATTTTCTTCTGAAGGCAGTTTGAAATCTTTAAGAGATACATCAACACCTGAAAGCCTTGCTGACTCGTGAGGAGACAATGGATACTCCAGAGCATGTGTTTCTTGAAATGTTACAACGTTTTTTACCAGGTTTTCAACTTTCATAGTATCTGAAAAATCTAAATCACCACACTGTATTGGTTTCCAATACGCTGCATTAAGAGCTTTTACAATAATTGCAGATATTACAGTTTTACCAACATTAGTATCAATAGCTGTTATAAAATATTTCACTTTTTATTATTTAGAATTTCCAACAACAAGTTTATTTCTTTTATTGTATTAAAAGCATGAATGCAGATTCTTAATCTTTCTTCACCCTTTTTAACAGTTGGATGTAAAATAGCTTTCACAAATAAACCTTTTTCAAAAAGTAGAGCTTCAATTTTTTTCAAAACAATGGTGTCTGAATAAAAAATAGAAACTATTGCACTATCTTTTCCTGAAATAACACGCAATTCATTTCTTAAGTTGTCCAAGAAATATTTTTTCAACCTTAAAATCTCAGCTCTCATAGTAAAAGAATTTAGTTCAGCTAGCTGAAAATCGACTTCTTTAATAACTGTCTTACTAGGTGCTGTTGAATAAATAAAACTTCTACAAAAATTGATCAGAAAATCTTTCAAAAGAGTACTTCCAGAAATAAAACAACCAGAAGATCCAACAGCTTTTCCTAAGGGGTAAATAGTTGCTAAAATCTCTTTATTTAGATTTAACTTATTAACTAAACCTAATCCTTTTTCTCCAATAAGACCAAATGAATGAGCTTCATCTACAATTACTGAAGCGTTGTGTGTTTTAGTAATTTTCAGTAATTCAATAAGATCTGGAGAATCGCCATCCATACTGTAAACTGCTTCGACTAAAACTAATTTTTTACCATCAATTTTTGCTAACTTTTTAGAAAGGTGAGATAAATCATTGTGTTTGAAAGAAAAATTTTTCGCATTTGATAACCTAACACCATCTCTTAAAGAAGCATGTATAAGCTCATCATAAAAAATGGTAGTATTTCTGTCTGTAAGAGCAGGTATTAAACCAATATTTGCTTGAAACCCTGAGTTAAAAAACAAAGAAGAATCAAAACAAGTAAGATTTGAGAATTTTTTTTCTAAATCAATTATTTGTTGATTATTCCCACTAATTAATCTAGAACCAGTGCTTCCAGTTTGGTGCTTTTTTGCAATTCCTAAATAATCGTTTGAGGCGAAATCTGTAAGGTTGCTATAAACCGATAATTCCCTTAAATTAAAATTTTGTTTTCTTAGTTTAATTTCATCAAGCATGTATTGATTAAAATTTTCCATTTTAAATTACATTACTAATTAAAACAACTATTTAGCTTTACAGACTTTTTTCTGAGAAGCTTCTATTTTTTTTTCTTTACCAACTTGTTTAGCTTCTTCATTTCTGGCAATTTTATGCCCTGGTCTTGACCATTTTATTTTCTCAGAAGTATCTGGTTTGTCTTTATACCTTTCGTTAATTTCGGGTTTGTCTCCCTTTTTATATGCCTTCATAGGAACCAATCCTAGATTATTAAAAAGCTCTAAATCACCGTTAAACTCAGGATTAGGAGTTGTTAATAATTTATCACCGGCAAAAATTGAATTAGCACCAGCTAAAAAGCACAATGCTTGACCTTCATCGTTCATATTGGTTCTTCCTGCAGACAAACGTACTGCAGAATGAGGCAACACTATTCTTGTTGTAGCAATCATTCTAACCATGTCCCAAATTGAAACTGGACTTTGTTCTTCTAGGGGTGTCCCTTCAACTGCAACTAAAGAATTAATTGGAACAGATTCAGGATGTGGACGCATGATTGAAAATGTATGCAACATACTTATGCGATCTACATCAGTTTCACCCATTCCAATGATACCACCTGAACAAACCGTTAGTTTAGCTTTTCGAGCATTATCAATTGTTTGGAGTCTATCCTGATATCCTCTTGTTGAAATAATTTCCTTATAATATTCTTCTGAACTATCTAAATTATGATTGTAAGCATAAAGTCCAGCATCAGCTAAACGATGAGCCTGATTTTCAGTAATCATCCCAAGAGTACAACAAACTTCCATGTCCATCTTGTTAACAGACTTAACCATTTCAAGAACTTGATCAAAATCTGCATCATCTTTTACATTCCTCCATGCAGCTCCCATGCATACTCGACTTGAGCCCATTTCTTTTGCTTGATCGGCTAGCTTAACAACCTCATCTACACTCATTAAACTATTGCCTTCAATATTGGTATGATAACGAGCAGCCTGTGGACAATAACCACAATCTTCAGGGCATCCATCTGTCTTAATTGACAACAATTTACTTATCTGAACTTCTCTTGGGTCATTGTATTTTCGATGAACTTTAGCAGCTTCGAAAATTAATTCAATTAATGGCTTATGGTATAGCGTTGAAATTTCTTCTTTTGACCAGACTTTTAAACCTTCTTTTTCCATACTTTTTGAATTTATTGCAATAAATTTTAATTCTTCAAATTTAAGCACTTTCGTTACATTTTGTAAATATCTACATTGTAATCTTATCTTCAATACAATGATTTAATTACTTTTGAACATGAGACTTTTACTCTTATTATTTAGTTGCTTACTTTTTAGCACATCAGTTGCTCAAAACGGAACCTTTAAAATTGCTGTTTTAAAGTATAATGGTGGTGGTGATTGGTATGCAAACCCAACTGCCCTTCCAAATCTCATTGAATTTTGCAATAGTTCGCTAAATATGAACATTAATGAAAAATACGAGGAAGTAGCTGTTGGTAGTATTGATTTATTTAATTATCCTTTTGTTCACCTAACTGGTCATGGAAACATTGTATTTAACAATCAAGAGGCCGAAAATTTGAGAAAATATTTACTTTCTGGAGGGTTTATTCACATTTCTGATAATTATGGGTTAGATCAATTTATTCGGCCTCAAATGAAAAAAGTATTTCCTGAATTAGACTTTATTGAACTCCCTTTTGACCACAAGATATATCATCAATCTTTCGATTTTGAAAAAGGACTACCTAAAATTCATGAACACGATGCAAAGTTTCCTCAAGGATTTGGCATCATTTATGAAGGCAGATTAATATGTTTTTATGATTATGAATGTGATTTAGGTGATGGATGGGAAGATGCTGAAGTGCATAATGACAGTGAACCAACAAGAATTAAAGCTATGCAAATGGGTGCAAACATTTTACAATATGCACTTATGGGTTCTTTTGATTGAACTCTAATATTACTAAACTATTAGCTTACTAATTTCCTTGTTAAAACTCGCCCATCTTTTAAAGATACGCTTAAGCTAAGAAATACACAATAGCCCCCACAAATGACATTGAAAAATTAGTCAGGGAAATTGAAGCTTCTGGAAAAATCATAGCCCAGACTATTAGGAATATTTACGATTAGCGATTGTGTTTTTTGGAGTTTTATACGATTCTATGACAGGTTTATGGGGAGTCTAAAAACAAAAAAAACCGCAACTAATTGATTAACAATGAATTGCGGTTGATGTTGGCGGACCGGACGGGACTCGAACCCGCGACCCCCTGCGTGACAGGCAGGTATTCTAACCAACTGAACTACCGGTCCAATAAGTTTTGAACTTATCCCTTTGGGGTGCCAAATTTAATTCTTTTTCAATTAGCAGCAAGAAATAATTCTTTTTTTTAAATCATTTTTTGTCTTTTTACTAAATATTGCATTAAAACCTGGTTAAATCCTTTATTTATATCTGCTTCTACATAATCAATTTTATAGGTACCACAACAGTTTTTAAGTGCAGTATTTCTATTTCTAACTAAAGCTGTAAAGTGATCTTTAACTTGAGATGGGTTTAATTTTATTTGCTCACCTGTTTCCATATCTACAAAAGTATGTGGACGATTATCATAATTCAATTGACCTTCTAATTCTGAATCTGAAACATTAAAAACAACAACTTCGTGTTTATTGTGCTTTAAATGCTGCAGCGCACTAAAAAGTTGTTCTTGATCATCATCTCCCTTAAAATCTGAAAATACTACAATTAAAGATCGCTTATGTGATGCTTCTGCTATTTTATGTAAAGCACTAACTATTTTTGAGGAATCATTTGTTATTGGGACGTACTTAAAAAGAAGTTTTTCCAGCTCTGAAAATAAAAAACGTTGATTTACAATAGATGCTTTTGGCTTTGTATGTAAATCTAGCTCTTGTTTAAATAAAGAAAGTCCAACAGCATCTCTCTGCTTTCGCATTAAGTACATTAAAGCTGCTGCTGCATCTATAGAAAATGAAAGCTTATTTTCCTCACTATCTGTTGGAAAATACATTGATGCGGAAGTATCTATAACAATTTGACACCTTAGATTGGTCTCTTCTTCATATGTTTTAACATATAACTTATCGCTTCTAGCGTACAGTTTCCAATCAATGTGTTTGGTAGATTCTCCCTTATTATATATTTTATGCTCAGAAAATTCAACTGAGAACCCATGAAAAGGGCTTTTGTGTAAACCAGTGATAAAGCCCTCAACTACTTGTTTGGCTAGCAACTCTAAGGCACCAAACTCTCTTGCTTTTTTATGGTTTATACTGCTCATTTACAAATAACGATACTGAAAATAAATTAGTATAAAAATAGTAAAGGTTGAAGCTAAAAAAAACTAAAGCAGCTCATTTGCTAGATTAGCCAATTCTGAACGCTCACCTTTTTCAAGTGTTATGTGAGCAAATAAATCATTCCCTTTCAAACGATCTATCAAATAAGACAGCCCGTTACTTTGTTCATCTAGATAAGGTGTATCTATCTGAAAAACATCACCCGTGAAAACAATTTTAGTATTTTCTCCAGCTCTAGTAATGATGGTTTTGATTTCATGAGGAGTAAGATTTTGAGCTTCATCAACAATAAACATAACATTAGATAAACTTCTCCCTCTAATAAATGCTAAAGCCGAAATTTTAAGCTTTCCATCTTCTTCCATTTCCTCAATTTTCCTATACTTTTTTTCATTTTCACCAAATTGATTTTTAATGAATTTTAAATTATCAAAAAGTGGTTGCATGTAGGGATTAATTTTGTCTTCTGCATTTCCAGGCAAATATCCAATGTCTTTATTGCTCAACGGAACAATCGGTCTAGCTAAAACTATTTGATGATATAAATTATGTTGTTCCAATGCACTAGCAAGAGCAAGTAATGTTTTTCCTGTTCCTGCCACACCTTGAAGAGTAACTAATCGAACATCTGGATTCATTAATGCATGAAGTGCAAAAGTTTGCTCTGCATTTCGTGGTTTAATACCATAAACATATTGCTTTTCTACTCTTTCTATTACTTTGTCAAATGAATTGAAATAACTTAAAATAGAAGTTTTTCCATTTTTAAGAATGTAAAAACCATTTGGTGTAACATTATCTCCTAAACAAGAAGTGTCATCCATTTGGCCTTGCTTATATAATTTATTTATAACATCTGAATCAACATCTTCAACAACATTTTTCCCAGCATACAGAGCGCTTTCTTTATCAATCTTTCCAGTTTCAAAATCTGCTGCCTCAATGTTTAATGCTTTCGCTTTAAGTCTTAGGTTTATGTCTTTAGAAACTAAAATTACTTTTGCTCCTTTTTCATTTTTAGTAAGACATAAAGCTGCATTTAAGATCTTGTGGTCATTTTTATTTCCAAATATCTTTACCGCATCATTTTCAAGCTCATCGTTTTCCATGACAATCTTGAAATTACCCATTTCTGGACCATTAAGAGGTATCCACTCTTGCAACGTAAATTCTTTACTAATTCTATCAAGAATTCGAATAAACTCTCTCGCTTCAAAATTTTTAGTGTCGTTCCCCCTTTTGAAGTTATCTAGCTCTTCTAAAACTGTAATAGGAATCGCAATGTCATGTTCATCAAAACATTTGATTGAATTGTGATCGTGCAGAATAACTGATGTGTCTAACACAAAAATCTTTCTTACTTTTTTCTTTTTCGCCATATAGGTTTATCGTTCTAATACTTTTATTGTTCAAATAAAACAATTTATACAATTCGAGATTTGTATAGTTATAAACAATATCAAAAATTAATAACTAATTTTAATTTTCTCAGAGGCTACATTACCTCTTTCATCTTCAATTTCAACTGTACAAATGTGATTTCCAGATTTTAAATGGTTCCATTCTTTAGAGTAAATTTTTAAATTAGAATTTTTAGGACTATAATTAGCAAGTACCCATTTATCATCAATAAAAACATTATACTTTTTAATTCCACTTAAATTATCTGAAATTTTAAAGTGTAAGTATTTTAATGCCTTAATATTTTTCCCTTCTTTAACGTTTACTAATTTAATTACAGGTTTAATAGAATCTAATAACACTGTGTAGTTTCCAAAAGATTTAAGTTTTGCGGTCATCCAACCGTTTTGACATTTGCCACCCTTAGCTATAATTTTTTTTTGATCATCACTGACTGAAACAACAACAGCTTTATCATTACATAATGAAGAGCTATCCTTTAATTTTAGTTTAAGAATGAATTTTTTTTGCAGCGGAATATCTTGGTCCATAATAGAAATTAAAGAAGACAGAGCTGAAGGATAATCTGAACTACTGATCTTAATGTTTTCTTTTTCATATAAACTCTTCTCTGGAAAAAAAGCAGCCATTTGAGCTGTAACTAAAGAGTCTTGTTGTGTTACTGCATTCAATTGTTGTTGATTTATTGTTGATTTATAGAAACCTAACTGTGCTGAATCTCCATAAATTTTAAAAGCTAATTTACTAACGTTTCCTGCTACATCTCTTACAACATATTTTATATCGTATTCCTTGTTTTGTGATATGATAATCCTCCCTTTATTTATCAATTTTTTATAAATTCTTAAATCATTATTATCAGAAACAAAAGATTTATGAATACTTCTTTTGTTTTTTTTATGCTCTTTATAATCTTTATAAGTGTTAATGTATCTATTGGTGGAAAAGTCTAACTTTTCCATTTCTTGAAAATAATGAAGCGTATCATTTACATATAATTCAATCGAAAAAATACCACAAATGTTATTAGAGCCATTTAATTTATCTATTGTGTGTAAGCCAAGACCTATCTCCCCAAAAGCACTTACTTTTTCATTTAAAATATAACCGTTTGAAGATTTAACAACTGATTGAAACTGCTCTTTCTGTGACTTATTAATTACACTCTTTCCAATTGGATAAAACTTAACATTATAAATTGATGGGGGAATATTATCTTTCACATTAAAATTAAACAATAAAGGATTTACTGGATATTCAGTAACTGTTTCCCTTAATTCAAAATGCAAATGTGGGCCCATTGAACTACCAGAATTACCAGACAAAGCAACAACGTCACCTTTGCTAACAACCATATCTAGACTATCTAAATAAATTGTTACTACTTCAGATTGATACTTATACTGAGCTGCTTTAATAAGCTTTTCAATTTTTTCAGAAAACTTACTTAAATGGCCATAAACACTTGTATAACCATTTGGGTGATCAATATAAATTGCTTTGCCATAACCCCAATGAGAAATATTAATTCTAGAAACGTATCCGCTATCAACAGCATATATTCGATAGCCAGAAGTTCCGTTTGTTTTAACATCGACACCTGTATGGAAATGATTTGACCTTAATTCTGCAAAGTTTCCTGATAACAATAAAGGAATACCTAAAGGAGATCTAAAATCGCAGGAATTATATTCTTGCTGAGAAACAAAACTCAAAGAAAACAGAAAATAAAAAATAAAAAATAATGGGGATTTCATAAGTAGTCTACAAAAGGATTAAAATTTGAGTTAAAATTAAGTTACTATTCAATTTTTATACCATAAAATCCAATAACATTTAAACAGGAGGCCGTTAAAATTTGATTAATTGAGTTTCCCTACTAACTTTGTGGTACATCTTTAAATTCATAATTGTGAAGGGCCTCAATGCTATTGATGAAATAAGAAAAAAATTTAGTCTTTTAGTTATAAAGAATAATGAGCTCTCTATTTCTAAAAAAACATTACAAGATGAGATTAATAATCTTAAAAGTAATAATCAGTTGATGGCTAATGAAATAAATGAATTAAAAGATAAATATAAAATATTGAAAATGTCAAGAAAGCTTGATGGAGATCAAAACGAAAACAGTAAAGAACTCAAGCTTAAGATTAACGAAATGGTAAAAGAAATTGATAAATGCATTGCACTACTCAATAAATAAATTATGAGTTCACTCTCGATAAAAGTTAACATTGCTGGTAGAACATACCCTCTTACAATTGCAAGAGAAGAAGAAGAAATGATTAGAAAAGCGGCTGCCGAAATCAATAAAAACATTGATATTCTTAAACAAAGCTATGCCGTAAAAGATAATCAAGACTTGTTAGCGATGACTGCTCTACAGTTTGCAACAAAAAATGTTGAAGAAATTGATTCTGTAGAATATGAGAATTTAACTAAAGCAATTATTCAGTTAAATAATGAACTCAATATTGAAGAATCATCTTCTTAATTTTTCTCATTTTCAGTGTTTTTTTTAAACAAAACTAAATTTTAAAATGGACACAATAAGTATTATAACAGGGTTAACAGCTGGTTCTGTTCTAGGGTTAGTTCTAGCTTACATTATCATAGCTAAAGCGAATAAATCTAAACAAAAAAGTTTACTAAAAACTGCTAAAGAAGAAGGAGAGAGCATAAAAAAAGAAAAAATTCTTCAAGCAAAAGAAAAGTTCCTTGAGCTTAAAGAAAACCACGAAAAGGTTATCAACACAAGGGAAAGAAAGATGCAAGAAAAAGAAATTTCTTACAAGCAAAAAGAAAAAACGCTATCCCAAAAAATAGAAGAATACAACAGAAAAGAAAAGCAAATAAAGTTTTCAAAAGAATCTCTAGAAAGACAAATTCAATTAGCAGATAAAAAAGACCAAGAGATTCTTAAATCTTCGAAACTACAAATAGAAGAGCTTGAAAAAATGAGTAATTATTCTGCAGAAGAAGCAAAGAAACAACTTGTGAAATCACTAAAGGATGAAGCCAAAACAGACGCAATGGCATACATCAAAGACATTCAAGATGAAGCAAAATTAAATGCCTCAAAAGATGCAAAAAAGATAGTTATCCAAACGATTCAAAGAGTTGCAACAGAACATGCTATAGAAAATGCTGTTTCTGTCTTCAATATTGACAGTGATGATGTAAAAGGAAGAATTATTGGTAGAGAAGGTAGAAACATTAGAGCCCTAGAGGCTGCAACAGGAGTAGAAATAATTGTTGATGACACCCCAGAAGCCATAATTTTATCCTGTTTTGACCCTGTTAGAAGAGAAATCGCTAGACTTGCGCTTCATCAATTAGTTACAGATGGGAGAATACACCCTGCAAGAATTGAAGAAGTTGTGGCTAAAACTAAAAAATCGTTGAACGATGAAATAATTGAAACAGGTAAAAGAACTTGTATTGATTTAGGAATCCATGGACTTCATCCAGAATTATTAAAAATGGTTGGAAGAATGAAATTTAGATCATCTTATGGTCAAAACTTGCTGCAGCACTCTAGAGAGGTTGCCAACCTTTGTGCTACTTTAGCATCTGAACTGGGTATTAATCCAAAAATAGCCAAAAGAGCAGGTTTATTACATGACATTGGTAAAGTTCCAGAAGACGAACCAGAGCTTCCTCATGCATTACTTGGAATGAAAATGGCAGAGAAACATGGCGAAAAACCTGATGTATGTAACGCAATAGGAGCGCATCATGATGAAATTGAAATGACTAACCTAATCTCTCCAATAGTTCAAGTATGTGACTCCATCTCTGGGGCTAGACCTGGTGCTAGAAGAGAAATAGTTGAATCATATATTCAAAGAATTAAAGATTTAGAAAATTTAGCCCTTGCGTATAAAGGAGTAACTAAAGCATATGCAATACAGGCAGGAAGAGAACTCAGAGTAATAGTTGAAAGTGAAAAAGTATCAGATCAAAAAGCGGATGAACTTTCTTTTGAAATTTCTCAAAAAATACAAACTGAAATGACATATCCTGGACAAGTAAAAATTACGGTTATAAGAGAAAAAAGAGCTGTTTCATTTGCTAAATAAATAAATTTTATGCTTAACAATAGAAATGTATTAGTCACAGGTGGAGCTGGGTTCATAGGTAGTAATTTATGTGAAGCTTTATTACAAAACAACAATTCTGTTACTTGCTTAGATAATTTCATTACTGGAAACAAAAAAAACATTGCTTCTCAACTAGAAAACCCAAAGTTCAGACTGATTGAAGGTGACATTAGAAACTTAAAAGATTGTGAAGCTGCTGTTAAAGGAAATGAAATTGTGCTACATCAAGCAGCCTTAGGTTCAGTGCCTAGGTCTATAGCCGATCCATCAACTACAAATGAAATTAACATAAATGGATTCCTTAACATGCTTATCGCGACTCAAAATGAAGGGATTAAACGTTTTGTATATGCTGCAAGCTCATCGACCTATGGTGATTCTAAGGAACTGCCTAAAGTTGAACAGAACATTGGAATGCCTTTATCTCCATACGCAGTAACTAAATATGTGAACGAGTTATATGCCCATGTATTTTCTAACCTTCATGGCTTAGAAACAATTGGACTAAGGTATTTTAATGTATTTGGAAGAAAACAAGACCCTAATGGAGCATATGCAGCAGCAATACCTAAATTTATTAAAGCTTTCATGAATCATGAATCACCAAAAATAAATGGAGATGGATCTCAAACAAGAGATTTCACATATATAGATAATGTGATTCAAGCCAATTTATTAGCTGGTTCTACAAAAAATAAAGAAGCATTAAATAAAGTTTACAACATAGCTTGTGGAAATCAATCCATCTTAATTGAATTGGTAGAAAAATTAAGAACTTTATTATCCTCTTTTGATCCGAAAATTAAAGGAATTAAAATTAACCATGGACCAGAAAGAGTTGGTGATGTTAAATACTCTCTTGCCTCAATCGAAAAAGCAAAAACATTAATTCAATATAATCCTACTCACGATGTTAACAAAGGTTTAGAAGAAGCAATACAATGGTATTGGGATAACTTATAACATAAGTTGAGTAATTAATGTTAACAAATTATGCACACTTCATATAAGAGATTTAAGCTTAGAGTAATTTACCCTATTGTTATATGGTTACAAAATTTAATTTTTGGTAAAAGAGCTAAATCAAATAATGTTAAAAATTACAATGATCCTTTTTTTATAATTGGTTCAGGAAGAAATGGAAGCACATTGTTAGGGGGAATGCTAAATACAAATAACACTGTATTTATACCTCCTGAACAATACGTTCTAGGATATTCACTACTGAAATGGAATTTAAAACGTTATAAAAAATGGGAAGCAATATCATCTGAAATTATTAATGATTTTCAAATAGATAAAAACACGTGTAACTGGAACACTTCTTTAGAAGCTTTTAAAGCTGATGTTAAAACAACTAGCGAAGAAAAAAGAAATTTCAGTAACTTAATTGGAGGCATTTTCAATTTTTATGCGTTATCAAAAAATAAGACATTTACCATTTATGGTGATCAATCTCCAATTACCACACATTTTTCTAAAAGGCTAATTAAAGAATTTAGCGAGAGTAAATTTATAATTCTAATTAGAGACCCTAGAGATGTTGTGCTCTCCTACTCTAAAATAAAAGATCATCCAGCAAGAAACATGAGCCATGCCCTATGGAAATGGAATGATAGTATTGAAACTTATGATTATTTAAAAAAATTTAATAGGGGAAATATATTAAGTATTAAATACGAAGATTTGGTTTCCAATCCTAAAGATTCCTTAATTTTAGTTTGCGATTTTTTAAATATTCAATACAATGAACAAATGCTTGACACCTCTAAATCCGCTGAAAACCTAGGTGTTAAAAAGTTATACATTCACGCAAATTTGAGTAAAAAAATAAATACAAGTGCTGTAGGTAAATGGAAGGAAGAATTAAATAAAAATCAAATAAACAAAATAAACAACCTAACAAAAACCAATCGTTTACGTTTTGGTTATGATGACTAATAAATTAGCTAAAACCTTTAAACATGCCTAAACTGGCTATTCTTGCTGACCCACACTCAACACATACCATAAAATGGGTGAAAAATCTATCAAGAAAAGGTTTCCAAATACTACTAATTGGAATAAGCGACAAACCAACATCTCTGTATAATGATGTTCCCAACGTCACTTGTGAATGCTACATAGTTAATAAAAAAGTCCAAAGAAAAAGAAAACTGGATTTCATTAAACTAACTAACCTTAAACATTTTTTTAAAATCAAAAAAACAATTAAAGATTATGATCCTGATATATTACATTCATTTTATGCAAGTAGCTATGGCCTTATTGGTGCCTTGTGCTCAATAAAACCATTTGTTATTTCAGTATGGGGGTCAGATGTTTTTGAGTTTCCAAAAAAATCAATCTTACATAAATTTATTTTAAAATTCTCACTCAATAGAGCCACTTGTATTTGCGCTACAGGACAAGGGTTAAAAACAGAATCTGAAAAATATACATCGAATAAAATTCATGTTATTCAATTTGGAATAAACATAGACTATTTCAAACCTGTTACTAACACTCAGAAGAATACAATAACAATAGGCACAGTTAAACATTTCAAAAAGATTTATGGAATTGAAACCTTAATAAAATCAATTTCAAAACTTAAAGAAGACAAAAATTATTCAAACTTAAAATTGCTACTTATCGGAGATGGTGAGGAGAAAAAAAACT
Organism: Flavobacteriales bacterium; assembly: GCA_029243225.1. Classification (GTDB taxonomy): domain Bacteria; phylum Bacteroidota; class Bacteroidia; order Flavobacteriales_D; family Parvicellaceae. Next base: position 18,886 of record JAQWSL010000099.1, on the reverse strand, counting down.
ATATAAAACTTGCAAACAAATTAGGAATAGTAAATGACATAAATTTTACTGGCTTCATTAGTAATGAACAATTACATCCGCAATATCAAAAAATGGACATAGTAGTCATCCCTTCTATTAGAGAAAGTTTTGGGATTTCAGTTTTGGAAGGCATGTCTTGTGAAATACCAGTAATAGCATCTGATATAAGTGGATTTAATGAAGTTGGAAATACTGAAACAATAACATTTTTTAAACCAGAAAATGAAATTGATCTTGCTAATAAAATTAAAGTTTGTATTACAGATTACAAAGCTTATAAAGTAAAAGCAGTAAAAGCAAGAAAGAGAGTTGTAAACTTATTTAGTGAGAAGGCTTGTTTAGAAAAAAAGGTGAATCTTTACAAACAATTGTTAAACTAATAAAAAAAGTGAATATCATTACACCAGCGTGCCTCTCCAGCATAGATTCTAAACAAAAATTTATCAGGAAAATTAAAACAAGACCAACACTAAAGTAGGAATATTGGTGTTTTTTGAGAACAAAGAGCAGTAAAGCAAAAATTATTAAGGGCCCTAAAAATCCAATCATTATCCACAATTGAAAAAAAGTATTGTGAGCATTATATCTCTTTTTTATAATGTGCCTCAAAAGATAGGGTTCTTCGTTATATGCTTTTAATAATTGAGCATTTGCATCGCCTGTACCATATCCAAAAACAACTGATTTTGTAATCAGCTTGACTGATTTCTCCCAAATCTTCCATCTTATTGCAGTACTTTCAGTTGGGTAAATTGGGGTGTCTTGAAAAACAATGTTTTCAACATTTGAAACCATATTTTGAACTCTTTTATTAAGAATTAATAAAATTGAAAAAACGACTAAAAAAGAAAGAAAAAATAACTTAGGGTATAAACCTGAAGATGATTTAACAACCTGAATTGATTTAACAAAAAACAAAGAAATTAAAACAATTACACCTGCTTTAGATGAAATTAAAAAAACCAAAACAGACAGAATTAGTATAAAAATATATCTTGAGATATTAGAGAAATTAATTTTCTTATGTAAGAATAAAAACAAAGCTATTGCTATGTTCATTAACATAGAATAATATGAAGAGTGATGAAACAAATCAAAATCAGCATAAAACCCATCAACAGTAAAATTGCTTTCGATTAATAAATTAATAATTGACAAAACAACCGAGCATGACAAACCAGTAATAAATGCATTGAAAATCACATTTATTTTAATTAAATCTTTGTTAATTAAAAACAGAAAAGGAGCTGCAATAAAAGGAATAGAAACTTCTATTTTACTTACTCCCTCATTTATATTATCTGAAATAAACAACCCACAAATCAATAGCAAGTATAAAATAACGAGTAAAAATATTGCTTTTGAATTTCTCAAATTAAGAAGGAAATTGGACCACCTATAACCACCTATTATTAAATAAAAAATAGTAAATAACAACCAAATTGCTAATGAATAGGAAGAAGCAAGCATATGCAATGGAAGTGCAAATGCAAAAAGAGCTGCACCATTAGAAGTCATCCATTTCAACAAGTTTCTAAATATTATTTGAAAACCATTAATCACTATTTTATTCTTTGATTTGAAAAGATAAGTACATATTTTGCCTAAAATTAGAAAAATTGAAGAGATGACTAGTAATAAACAAGCTGCAGACAACAACCAATCTTCAAATGTGACATCTCATTTTCTCAAATTCGCAAGAAATAACAAGTTAGGAATTTTAATTGTTTTTATTCTTTCTATAGCTTATGCCACATACATTGGTTACCAATACAAACCATTATATACCTGCACTGCAATTTTAGATAGTAAAGAGGTTGTGAAAAGGGATGTAATGAAAGAAATAGTACATGACTTTTTTAAATCAAAAGAACATTTAGACATTAAAACCCATCAATTGAGATCGGACACCTTTAAGTTAAGCACAAGGTTTTATTTAGATCTTTATTTGTTTAGTAGTTCTACTGAAAAAATTGAAAGTGAACTTTTAAACTATATCACATCAGATTCTTTAATAAAAAATTCAATTAATGAAAATGCCAATAGTACAATAAGAATTATTAAATTATTAAATAACCAATTATTAGCAGACACATTAAATGTGAACAATGGATTTATTGGCAATGAAAATACTAAACTTTCTTTAACAGAAAAATTAATTGAAAAACAACAATTACTTATTTCTCTTGAGAACTACACTCCTTTTCAAAAGGGTTTCGGAGTACCTATTGTAATAGAAAAAATAAGAATAAACTTTATTAAAAACTTTGTTAAATGTTTCTTCTCCTTAATTATTATTCTTCTAATTTTTTCAAACTTCAAAAACAAAATTAGCAGATAGCAAAGTTTTTATTTTCTGAAATTTTATAAACAACAAGTGAAAGAGATATAAGAATCCAAAAAGGAAAAAAATAGATTATAGAACTACAACTAACCGCACTAATTAATAATCCTAATAAAGCTATAGCAGAAGCTTTGGACACATAAGAAAGAAAGGGATTATTAATGCTTGAAATCTTAAATAATTTATTTACAATTAAAAAATACCAACTAATAAAAATTAAGAAAAAAACAATTCCAGCATCCACTAATATTTCTAACCAAAAATTATGAAGACTGGTTAATTTGCCTGCTACTTTTCCATTTTTTTCTTGTATAAATTTTGAATTCCCAGCTCCTGTACCTAACCATAAATTTTCATCTAAATCATCTAACGCATTTTTCATAAGCTCTTGCCTTGCTCCAAGTGAATTAGAAGTTTGCTTATTTTCAAACATTCCAAACACTGCATCTATAGAATCAGAAATTCTATTGTTTACAGAACTAAATGGATTTAGTTTAGTAGGAACAATAAATAAAATAAGACATAAACTCATTATAGCTAAAAGTGTTTTTTTTGAAAAAGTAAATTCCTTTAAAAAAATAAATAAAATCATTATTGAAACAGAGAGCATTACTCCTCTAGAATTAGTTGCACCAAGAACAAGTAGCAATAATAAACTACCTAGATATTTAATCCATTTATTAGTACTTAATAAAGTAAAAGGTATCGCTAAACTAAGGAGTGTTGCTAAATTATTTGGATTCCAATGAAACCCTGTAGGAACTGATAATATTAAAGACTTAACTGATGAACTAAGATTTTGATCTATTTTATATCCATGTCCAAAATAGGTCACTAACTTTGAGTAAGGAGAAATTGGATACCTAAAACTTGAATACATTTCTAACAAACAAATTAATACTTCAACCAATAAAACCGAACCTAAAACAATGAACACATTTTTTAATTGTTTTATATTATTGACACTAAAATAGGTGATGTAAATTATGGCTACTCCAAAAAAGAGGTATCCTAAATACTGAATTGAATAAAAGAAGTTTGGCGCCCAAAACATAGAGAGCAAATAAAACAGAAACATTAAAGCCGGAAAAACAGGTATAAAAGAAGGTTTGTTTAGAAAGAAATACTTTGCTTTTTTGAAAGGGAAAAGTGCAAAAGAAACAAAAAAAACAAGGTGAAAAGCATAAATTTTTCCGTAAGAAAGACCTAACCCAATTAATGCAGCCGCCAAAAACACATAAACAATATTTTCTTTAAGCTTTAACATTTTAATTTACTCTCAACAATTTTAACTTCTTCATTAAATCTTTCCTCCCAAGTCCAAAGTTTTTCTTCTGAAAACTTCAATAATTTACTGGTGACATTTCTAATTAAATCATCATCTTTAACAAGCAGAGCTAAATCATCAGCTACTTCATCATAAAAACCTTCTTTAGGATTATATATAAAACCAGTTTTTTTATGACTTATCCATTTAGATGTGTCACCATTAGAAAGTGTCATTATTACTTTATTCATTCTCATTGCCTCTAAAAGAGGGTTACCAACATTGGACAAATCATAAAATGACATGAACACTTTACAAACTTTTAAATAATTTGGCACCTTGTCATTAGGAATGGCACCAACAAATTTAATTTGTTTCCTAAGGTCTAAATCATTAACCAGCTGTTCTAAGCGAGGTCTATCAATGCCTTCTCCTACAACTAAATAAACCAACTTATGCTTAAGATTTGGATTTTTCTTGCAAAACTGATTCACAATATTAATTACTCTATCAACCCTTTTCCATGATTCAAGTCTGCTTACGGAAATAAGAGAAATTTTATTTTCAAGGTTGTAATTTGCTTTAATCTGATTACAAAAATCATTATTTGTTGAGCTAAAGTCTACACCATTTACCCAAAATCTAAAATCAGGATGCTTAGGTTGAATTTTACGCATAATAAAATCTCCTTGAGTCCCGTCATCAGTCATAATACATAAATCAGATTTAAAGCGCATAGCTAAATAAAAATCTACATTTAACAGCAACTTTAAATACCTTTTACTCTTATAATACAAGGCCAACCAAGTTCCTTGAAATCTAGAGACTGTAATACAGTTTCTTGCCTTACCAAAAAATTTTAGTAATGATACTGTTCTTGTTCCAATGTGTTCGTACCCATATAAGACACAGTACTCATTATTTCTAATGAGCCTTATGGCATGAAAGAGTAGTTGATAAACTCCTATGTAGGAAATAATCTTATTTGCTATTGTTCTTAAAATTTGAATAGGAATAACATTTAATAAATAACTGAAAAAAAAGTGATACCTAAACACTTTAACTCCAGATGGATTTAGTGGCTTTTCATAAAAATAGTTTCCTCTTTTAGATACATCTCTTAAAACAAGATAATGTACATCCCATCCCCTGTGAACATATGCTTCTGGAGTTTTACGAATGACTTGTATAGATTTCTCTTTAAAATCTATTCCACTAATAAATAGAATCTTTTTAGTCATCCAAAGAGGATTTTATAAGCTTAGCTGGGTTTCCTGCAATTATTGAATTTGAAGGAAAAGATTTAGTTACAACTGATCCAGCCCCAACAATTACGTTATTACCTAGCTCAACTTGTGGTAAAATTGTTACGTTAGCTCCTAACCAAACATTGTCACCTATTTTAACGGGGTTAGTTTTCGAATCCTTAAACTCATTATTAACCCCATGATTTACAGAAATTATTGTAGTTCCGGGTGCAAACAAAAAATTAGCTCCTATTTCGATTCCTTGAAGTGCTTGAATATAACAATTGTTACTTAAACAAAAACTTCCAACTGTATTACTATCTCTATGCAGTTTAATGTTTTTAAACCCAATAACCCTTGAACTATAATGCACAGGGAATTTTACTTTTGAATTGACTCTGAAAATTCGTTGAAACAAAAAATTCACCCATAAAATAGGAAAAGGAACTCTAGTTAATTTCCATTGAAAGAAAAAATGATTTATAAAAGGGATGAATTTAAAAACCCTAAGAATATTTTTAATTGCTCTTCTCATTATCCAATTGAATGCTCGATTTAAATAAAATTCTTCCAAGAATTAAGAAATGTATAAAGCCTGTAAATGACATAAAAATAAAGGAATATATGTAATCCCCTATTTCATATCCAATTATAACAGAAAGAATTTGAAAAATGAAAAATGAAATATTGAAAATCAACTCAGTCTTAAGTCTTCCTGAACTAATCAATAGTGTACTTTGCGGAGAGAAAATAAATCGTAAAACATAGAATAAAATAAAAATTTGAGCATAGTGTCCTGAAACTTCCCATACATCTCCAAAAACAAAACCAAACAACAATGGACCTATAAAAAGTAATACAAGAGCTGGAACTAAAATCAGAGTAAACAATGCTTTTGAAGTTTTAACAAATAGCACTTTATGACTACTTCTTTCTATCTGGTTGGTTTGCTGATAAAAAACCTGAGAAACAGATTTACCAACTGTCATTAATGGTAAATTTAAAACTCTGAGAACTAAAGCATACCATCCAACTATTTCGTTATTCTGAAAAAGATACCCAATCAAAAGAATGGGAACCTGATTAGCTAGTAAATTAAAAAAAATACTAACCCCATTTTTAAGAGGGAAATCTTTATATTCTCTCATGCTTAGCAAAAGATCATCTTTTGAAGGAAACTCTTTTAGGATCTCTTTAAAACAACCAAAAGTAAGTAGTACAGCTGCAACAAATTGACCAAATAACGTTCCAATAATCAATCCTCCAGGCAAGTTCTTCATCCATCCAATAATAATATTAGTAGATGATGTGAAAACACTTCGTGTAACCAATGTAACTGACATTAGTTTATACTTAGAAAGTCTATTAGAATAAAAATTAGCAGCCTGATAAACACCTATTAGAAATATAGAAAGAGGAATTAAATAGATAAACTGTAATAATTCTTTGGCATTAAAAATTAAAGCGAATTTTTCTCCAAAAAGATAACACAAAAGAGTAACAAGTAAAGTGAAAATTGATGTGAAAATTATACTAATTACATATAATGCATTTGCCTTTACATTTTCTTTAGGAAGCATTATTGCAACTTCATACCTTCCACCAGCAATAACACTAATTATTCCAGTAATTGTTAAAAAATAAGCTAATACAGCAAAATCATTGGGAGAATATAACCTTGTCAGTAAAACACTCGCCAAAATAGGAATAAGCTGTCCAATAACATTTCCTGATAGTAAAAGGGCTACATTTTTAACAAATTGGCTATTTCTTAATCGCTGTATCATTAAGCACTCGAAAGTAATCTTATTTTTGTAATGTGAAATTACTACTTATTACTCAATATTTCCCGCCTGAAGTTGGTGCTCCTCAGAATAGATTATCTGAATTGGCATTAAGGTTAATTGAAGAGGGTGTTGAAATTACTGTACTTACAGCAATGCCCAACTATCCTCAAATGGAAATTCATGAAGAATATATAGGTAAAAAGCATTGTAAAGAAAAATTTGGAGGTTGTACTATTTACAGAACAGCGATTTATGTAAGCAAATCCAAATCAATTACAACGAGGTTAAGAAATTATTTTTCGTTTGTTTGGTCCTCATACAAGTATGGAATTAGAAAGCTAAATGGAGATTTTGATGCAGTTTTTTGCGAATCACCACCCCTTTTCTTAGGAATAAGTGCTTTTTTAATAGCTAGAAAGAAAAAAGCTAAATTCATTTTTAATGTTTCAGATCTTTGGCCAGAAAGTGCTGAAAAGCTAGGGATTGTAAAAAACAAATTATTTCTAAAATTAGCAACTATACTTGAAGAGTTTCTTTATAAAAAAGCTGCTTTGATTACAGGACAAACCAAAGGAATAACTGCTAACATTTCAAGCCGATTCCCTAACAAAAAAGTTTATTGGCTACCTAATGGTGTAGATGTAAGCTTTTACAATCCAGCAAACTTCACTAAAGATTGGAGAGAACAAAACAACTTCGGAAAGGATGATTTACTTTTTTTTTACGGAGGAATAATTGGGTATGCACAAGGTCTAGAAATAATAATTCATACAGCCAAAGAATTACAAGGCAATTCAAAAATAAAATTCATCCTTTTAGGAAGTGGTCCTGAAAAAGAAAAACTAATTACACTAACAGAAAATCTAAAACTAGCAAATCTATTTTTCTTTGATGCTGTACCAAAAGCTAAAATGCCACATATCATATCTTCAATTGATTGCTCAATTATTCCATTAAAAAAACTTGACCTTTTTCTTGGAGCGATTCCTTCTAAGGTCTTTGAATGCTTATCAATGAAGACACCAATCCTACTAGGTGTGGATGGTGAGGCAAAAGGATTATTTATAGATGAGGCAAATTCAGGTTTATATTTTGAACCTGAAAACGTACAAGAGCTTAAAAATGGTGTTTTAAAACTTGCTAAAAACAATGAGCTTAGAAAAAAACTAGGTGAAAATGGAAGAACATATGTAAACAATCACTTTAATAGGAATCAAATAGCTAAAGAATTAAAATCATGTTTGCAAGATTTATTTTAAATTGAATATCCTAAAGCTAAGAATTGAAAAATACCAACAACAAATCTTTTATTAAGAATGTAATAACTCTTATTACTGGAAGCGTTTTAGCTCAACTAATTTCATTGATTGGGTTAATTCTTCTACAAAGATATTTCTACGGGCCCGAAGATTTTGCACCATTTAGATTGTTTTTTGAATTTACTGCAATATTTGCAGGAATAAGTGCACTGCGCTTAGATTCAGCGATTGTACTTGAAAGTGATAATAAAAATGCTAAAACACTGTTCATTATTTGTCTTAAACTTATTGCAATCACATCAATAGTTAGCCTTATTTCATTCTTTATATTTTCTTTTTTCAACAAAGGCATTAATGATTTAGCGAAAGACTATAGAATTATTATTCTAGTGCCATTAACCGTAATTACAATCGGATTAATTCAAGTTTTTAATTCCTGGTTCACAAGGCTAGAGTCTTTTAAACTTATGAGTGTAAATAAAGTAATTCAGAACAGTATAAATGTATGTAGTCAACTAATTTTTGGTTTTTTAAAATTCAATTATTTCGGCCTTATTTTAGGAAGGTTTTTAGGACTCGTTTTTGCTAATATCAACTTTTTATTTAGCTATTTAAAAAAGGTTGGCACACCACCAATTAATACAAACGATCAAAAACAACTAATAAAAAAACACAAAGATTTTATATTTTTTACTACACCTGGTTTCTTCATTGGAAATCTCATTAATTTTATTTTTCTAGCTCTATTCATTGATTATTATGGAAATCATTTTGGAGGACAAATCGCTGCTTCAGTTCAATATTTAGGGATTTCCATAGCGATAATTTCTTCTTCATTCTCTCAAGTATACTTTAAAGAAATAACCAAGATTAAAACTAAAAAAGAGCTTAGAAGTACTTATACCTATTGGTTTATTAGATTGGGTGTTTTAGGTTTAATTGGAAGTATTGGTCTTCAATTTATTCCAGATTCATTGATTGTATTCTTTTTGGGTGAAAAATGGAGTGGCTTAATTGACATTATGCAGATAATGGCTCTTTGGATGGCTGTTATGTTTATTTCATCTTCTTTATCATATATCTACATTAAGCTAGGAAAGCAAAAGCAAACATTAATTTTAGATATTATTCACTTATTAATGGTTCTTATTGGCATGGGTTGGGTACACGAATCATTTAAATCTCCTATGACAACTTTATGGTTTTTTACAATCATTCAACTACTCTTTTATGTGATTGCTATCTTTGCTGCCTATTATTTCATTGCAGGATATAAAGATGAAATTAATATTGACTCTAAAAAAACAACTGAACTATGATTCCATTCTCTCCTCCTCGAATAGATGATAAAACAATAGCTGAAGTTACTGATGCTCTTCAATCAGGTTGGATAACAACAGGTCCTAAAACCAAACTTTTTGAAGAAAAATTAGCAACATTCATTGGAGTAAAACATGTTGTATGTCTTAATTCAGCAACTGCTGGAATGCAATTAATATTAAATTGGCTTGGAGTAAAAAAAGGTGATGAAGTAATAGTTCCTGCTTACACCTATTGTGCAACTGCAAATGTTGTAATACACGCTGGAGCAAAACCTGTAATGGTAGATGTAAATGAGGATGACTTCAACATATCTATTAATGCGGTAAGAAATGCAATAACTCCGAAAACAAAGGCAATAATTTCAGTTGATATTGCTGGATACCCAGCAGATTATGATGAGCTTCACCAACTTGTTAGAGATAAAGATATTCAATCACTTTTCAATCCCGAAAATGTAGTCCAGGAGAAAATAAATAGAATCGCAATTGTTGCTGATGCTGCGCATTCAATAGGAGCAATCTACAAAGGAAATAGGACAGGAAATCAGGCAGACATGTCTTCATTTAGCTTTCATGCGGTTAAGAACCTTACTACTGCAGAAGGTGGAGCTGTTACTTTTAATTTAAAAGAATTTAGTAGCCAAGAGCTTCAACAAAAGTTTAAAGTAAGCTCATTGCACGGTCAAACCAAAGATGCTTTTAGTAAAAACCAAATAGGTGCTTGGAAATATGATGTTGTTGAAGCAGGTTTTAAATGCAACATGACCGATCTTCAAGCAGCCATCGGACTTGTGGAGCTTAAAAGGTATAAGGAAACTTTAGCAAGAAGAAAAACAATATTTGAAAAATACCAAAATACTTTTAGTAAAAAAGCATGGGCAAAAGTTCCTTTATTTTCAAGTAATAATAAAACTTCTTCCTACCACCTTTACATGCTAAGAATTAAAGATATATCTGAAGACAAAAGAGATACTATTATTGCTAAAATAAGTGAAAAAGAAGTTGCAGTTAACGTACATTACTTGCCCCTTGCTATGCTTACTTATTACAGAAATAAAGGTTATGCTATTAATGATTACCCTCAGACATATGAAAATTACAAGGCTGAAATCACACTTCCAGTTTATTACAATTTAACAGACTCTCAAGTAGAAACTGTAATTAATGCAGTTGTAGAATCTGTAGAAGAAGTCATTTGAAATGAAGCGCTTATTTGACATCATATCTTCTATTGTGGTAGTCCTATTAGGGTTTCCCTTTTTTATTATAATAACAGTGCTTATTCTGATAGATGGAAAAGGTGGAGTTTTTTATAAGCAAGAGAGAATTGGGAGAAATAAGAAGCCTTTTTATGTTTTAAAATTTAGAACCATGAGGCCTGGATCAGAAAATTTAGGTCAGCTCACTATTGGAAGTAAAGACAACAGAATAACTACAATAGGTTACTACTTAAGAAAATACAAGCTAGACGAATTCCCTCAACTAATTAACGTTATTCTTGGAGACATGAGTATTGTTGGTCCAAGACCAGAAGTAGTTAAATATGTTAATCTCTATACGGAAGAGCAATTAAGTGTACTTAAAGTAAGACCCGGTTTAACGGATTATGCTTCCATTATCTATTTCAAAGAAAATGAACTTCTTGGAAATGCTGAAGATCCAGAAAAAGTGTATATACAAGAAATAATGCCCCAAAAACTAGCGTTAAACACTAAATACATTAAAGAAAGAGGAATGCTAAAAGATCTTAAAATCATCTTTAAAACATTTCTTAAAATAGTAAGCTAAAAAAATTTCATAATCTGAACACCTTCTAATTTGTAACCTAAAAGTAAAAATTAGTTATAAAGGTAAATTCAAGATTATTCAAACAAACAACACCATATCAATGCAAGGGAATAAAGGCCTTTATCATCAAACTGAGCAACAATTAAATTCTGAACAAGAAATAATTGAAGCTGCCAAAAAAGACCTTTTGCACTTTAAAAAATTGTACAACAAATATTACGAGCAAATATTTAGATATGTTTATCAGAGAATGGACGTTAAAGATACTGCTCACGATGTAACCTCACAGGTGTTTTTAAAGTCAATGAATAATCTTAAAAAATTCAAATACAAAGGCGTACCATTTTCTGCTTGGTTGTTTAGAATTGCCAGCAATGAAGTTGTGCAGTTCTATAAAGATAAAAAGTCTGAAAGAACTGTTCAAATTCAAACCGATTACATTCAAGACATTGTAGCAAACGAATCTGAACTTGAAAGAGAACAATTAAGCCTTGTAATTGAAGAAATAGCTGAATTACCAGCAAAAGAACTGGAACTAATAGAGCTAAGGTATTTTGAAAAAAGACCTTTTAAAGAAATTAGTCAGATTCTAAACATTACTGAAAGCAACGCTAAAGTTAGAATTCACCGAATAGTAGCTAAGCTAAAGCAGTCGCTTAAAAACAACAGATTATGAAAAGAAAAGTAAACATTAACAGACCTTCCATTTCTGCAGAAGAAATTGCTAAAGGAAAGAATTTTTCAGAATTAGCGAAAATGGCTAATCCTGTAGATTTACCATTTTACAAAAGTAGTTGGTTTGCAACTTCTATTGCTGGAGTTTCTCTTGTTGTTGCTCTTGTCGCTTTTCATTACATAAACCAAGAAAAAGAAATCTCTGAATTAAAACCAAAAATAGAAAAGGTTCAAAAGCAAGTAGAAGAGTCAACACTAATTAGCTACAATGAAGACACTCCGTGCATTAAGCCTCCATCTGAAAAGCTTTCTATAAAAGGGACTAGCTATATGGTTAATAACAGCAAAGGAAAAACCATCACACATCCTTCAGGTACAACAATAGAGATTCCTAAAAATGCTTTTATAAAAGATGGTAAATTAGTAGAAGGTGAGGTAGAAATAAGGTATAAAGAATTTAAAGATCAGATAGACATACTTCTTTCTGGAATACCCATGCATTACGATTCTGCAAATACTGACTATGTACTAGAATCTGCTGGAATGGTTCAAATTTATGGCTTTCAAAACAACCTACCTGTAGATATTAAAAATGGAAAATCCATTAAAATTAATTTCCCAACACAAGATCCGTCTTCTAGGTTTAATCTTTATGAGCTAGACACTATAGAAAATAAGTGGGATTTTAAAGGCAAACCTACTGTTAACAGATCTAAAGAAAAAATTAATAAATCTAAACCCACCATAAGTATTGTAGATGCATATAAAATTGAATCAATATTTACAAGCTCTACAAAAGTCATTGAAGAACAAAAGAACCAAATAAGCTCTGCTTTAACTGTTGTTATAGAGGACATAAAAGAATTAAGAGCTAATAAACCCATTATACCAAATGAATCTGTTAATAAAGACAGGCAATTTAATTTAGAGGTGGATAAAAAAGAGTTTCCAGAGCTCAGTGAATTCACTGAAGTGATTTTTGAAGTACTAGAAGAAGATGAAAACTTCAACTCCAGTATTTATGAAATAGAATGGCAAAATGTAATTCTTAAAGAAAAGGTTCCTGGCCAGGTCTATTTACTTAATTTATTTGGGGATAACAGTAAAGAAAGTCTTCTTGTTAAACCAATTTTAAAAGGAGGTGATTTAGCTAAAGCAAAACAATTATTTACAGATTATTCTCAAAGACTCGATACTAAAATTGCAAAAGAAAAAGAGTTAGAACAAAAATTAGCTGATGCTAAAAAAAGGTTTCAAGAAGAACTGAAAAGACAAAAAGAAGCTAGAGTAATAAGAGAAAAAATGGCTAAACAAAAAAAGAAACAAGCCAAGTTTAAAGAAATTATTGTAATGTCTTTTGAAGTTGCTCAATTTGGGACATGGAATTGCGACTCTCCGATAAAGCAGCCTAAAGGAAAAACTGTAAATGCAACATTTGCATCTTTAGCAGGCGCTCCTATTGTACTTGGAGCTGTTTATTTAATTGAGAAAAACAGAAACTCAATTTTCACTTATGATGTTGCTCAATTTAACAACTTAAAATTCAACCCTAAGGAAACTAACACCTTAATTGGATTTACTTTAGATGATGAAATTGCCATTTTCAGATCTGTTAAATTCGAAAGTGTTAAAGAAAGAAAACACGAGTTTAAAATGGAAATAAAAAATGCAGTCGACATGTCTGTTGAAAAGCTTAAAAAGATGATACTAAGTAGGTAATGAAACTCTACTCTTCTTTTTTAAGTATTAATATTAAACTTTAAATAACATCAACTTTGAAACTACCTATTTCAATAATTCTATTGTTATTAACTATTTGTTCAAAATCTTTTCTTTCTCAAAACACCATTACAGTCAAAAAAAACATACAAATTGAGGGCTTATATGTAGGAGAATCATACTTAGAAGATGACAAATCTAACGGATTTAAATATATATGGTTTAGTAAATCAGGAAATGCTTGTTTGGGTTCTTTTAAAAGAAAAAAGAAAATACATGCTTTTAAAGTTCAAGAATGTGCAGAAAATGGTAACTACTGCAATAATTTAAACATGTTTAATTATAAAATAAATGATTCTTTTGGAGACAAGGGACTTTCTCCATACCTACACATCGAATTTTATGAAATAACAGCGAATGATTCTACAAAAATTAATTCAGAGCAAATAATTTTCAGTAGGTGTTCTGCAGAGTTAGAGGGCAAAACTCTTCACTTTAAGTGTAATGAAAGTTTTATGAATAGTGGCGTATACCAACTTTACTTTGAAGAAGATTAATTTTTTTTTACCCCCTTATTTATTTTAAATTTGATTAATGTTCAATGAAGCAATAGATCAAGATCCAACGGTATTCGCAATTCCCGTTTTTATTGCCTGTATTCTTATAGAAGCATATTTTGATTTCCGAAAAAAATTAAATCTTTACAATAAGAAAGATACAATAGCTTGTATTTCAATGGGATTAGGAGTTGTTTTCATTGGTTTAATTACAAAAACCTTTTACTTCTTTGTTTTTCATCTAATATATCAGTTTAAAATTATTGAATTAGAAAATACTTGGTGGATGTGGATACTGTTACTTTTCGCAGATGACTTTAGCTTTTATTGGCACCACAGAATGAGCCATCAAGTACGATTTTTATGGGCTGCTCATATTCAGCACCACTCCTCTACTCGAATGAATTTTTCTGTCGCTTTAAGGCAAAGTTGGATGGAACCTTTCTACAAATACATTTTTTACTTATGGATTCCCCTTTTAGGATTTAACCCTTTATATATTTTTATAATGCAAGCTTTTAGCTTAATCTATCAGTTTTTTCAACACACAGAATTAGTACGAAATTTAGGTCCTATTGGTTGGGTCTTCAACACTCCATCTCATCATAGGGTTCACCATGCTGTACAATATAAATATTTGGATAGAAATCATGCTGGCATACTAATTATTTGGGACCGACTATTTGGCACTTTTGTAAAAGAAGACCTTAAAGATCTACCAGTATATGGAATAACTGAAAATATTAAATCTTATAATCCCGCAATAATAGCAACTCATGAATATGTCAATTTATGGAGAGATATTAAAAGAGCTAATAGAATAGCAGATAAACTAAAATATTTATTTTACCCACCTGGATGGTCACATGATGGTGAAAACAGAACTTCTAATTACTTAAGAAAACAACAATAGCTAATTTCTAGACCTTTCTGGAAAATAAGTTTTAAATGAAAAACCAGCACAGAAAGTTTGATAAATCCCAACACTTTCTGAGGGATTCATACCTGAAATACTAGTCATACAAAAGTGCTCAGGAGAAAACTCAGCAAACCATAGATTATAAGAAATCACCAACCCAAAAGATAATAAATCTGTACTCAGCATAGAAACACCTATTTCAGGCTCAATTCTTAGTGCATTTTGCTTGTAAACAGTTGAGCAATTAGTTGTTTTAGTTGTACTAAAATTATAACCAGATCTAACACCAAAATCTATAAAAACTTTATCATTAATGTCATTAACCCAAGAAAGTTTTATAAATGGAAGGTGAGCTTCAAACTGGCCATCAATATTGGACTGAAAAGCAACACTATTGACATCATAATACCCATATTTATATCCTAAAGAGATTTCTAAATTGGGTATGAATTTATAATTAAACTGTGCATCTAGGTCACCTACTCCATATATTGTTTTCTTAAAAGTTGTGTTTTGGATAGTTTTAGGAAGCTTAAAGCTCATGCCAAAAGAAAATTTATCTAAGAACTTATTTTCCTGAGAATACGACACACTCATTATTAATAAAACAAAAATATGTAATAAGAACTTTTTCAATTTCTAATAGTAATTTTTCTGTTGATATTTTGAATTTCACTTTTAAATTGTAGAAAATAATTTCCGTTATCAAGCTTTTTAGAATCAAATTTAAAGACATGAACTCCTTTTTCAAGCTCTCCATTATACAATTCTACTAAAACTTTATCTTCATCATCATTAACAGAGAATGTAAGATGAGTTTTTATTGCCAATTCAAAACCAAATTGCACTTGATTACTTAAAACACTTGAAGGTAACTCATATACTTTTGCATATATATCTTTAAGAACCCTAACATTATTAGAGGATATAAAGTGAATCACTTTTTTTATTCCAATGAAAATTAAGAAAACAGCAACAAGTATTGATATTCCACCAATAACATTAATTAGTATTCTCCAAAAATTACTATCGTTCCATAAATCACTCACAAGCTTTTTTTAGTAAAATTAGAAAGATTAATGACGAAACAATAAGTAATCTAACAACATAGTTTTATATTATTGTAAATAAACATTAAATAATGAAAATTTTCATATCTGCTATAATTCTTACCATACTTATTTCTTGCGTCAATTATGCTGAAGGAAACAATATATCATCAGTTAATTTAGGAGAAGTTAACACTCATGACACTACCAAAATTAAGAAGTCTAAAAAACAATGGAAAGAAATCCTAAATGACAAAGCATATTATGTACTCATTGAAAAGGGAACAGAAAGAGCTTTTACTGGAGAGTATTGGAACAATGTTAACAAAGGAACATATTATTGCAAAGGATGTCAATTGGCATTATTTACAAGTGAAACAAAATTTAAATCTGGCACAGGTTGGCCAAGCTTTTACGATAGGGTTAAAACCAATGTAAAACTAGTGAGTGACAATTCTTTTGGAATGATAAGATCAGAAGTAATATGTAAAAGATGCGATGGGCATTTGGGTCATGTCTTTGATGATGGGCCTAAACCAACTGGGTTAAGGTATTGTATTAATTCTGCTGCTTTAGAATTTATAGACGAATGATTTTCAAAGAATTAATAACTTTAATATATTCTAAAGTTCGAGAGCCATTACCTGGAAAAAGTGCCCATTTAAAACTAGCACCTTACAGAAAATCTACTTTTGATTTAGATTTAGAAAAATTTAGCCCCAAATTAGCCAGCACTCTTTTATTGCTGTATGTAGACAATGAAAGAGTGAAATTTGTATTAATTCAACGTCCAGACTATAGCGGCACTCACGGAGGACAAATTTCTTTTCCTGGAGGAAAAAACGAAGAAGGTGAAACACTAAAAGAGACTGCAGTTAGAGAAACTTTTGAAGAAATTGGAATACCCAAAGAAAAAATACAAGTGATTGGAGAGCTCAGTCAAGTTTACATTCCACCAAGTAATTTCCTTATATCTCCCTTTATAGCTTTTATGGATGAAAACCCAAGGTTTATTCCAGAAATAAAGGAAGTGAAGCAAATCTTAGAAATTGATCTTGATGAATTATTAAGAAAAGATGTAATTCAGGAAAAAGAGATGGTTGTTGGTAAAAATACTGGTAATGCAATGAAAATAAAGGTTCCCTATATGGATCTACACCACCACACCGTTTGGGGAGCAACGGGTGTAATACTTTCCGAATTTAGAGATTTAATTATTTAGTTTATAACCAACGCCTTTAATGGTTTTAATATAATGATCACCAATTTTTTCTCTAAGCTTTCTTATGTGAACATCTATAGTACGATCTCCAACTACAATATCATCACCCCAAACTTTTGCAAGTATTGTTTCTCTAGTAAAAACATTTCCGGGTTTAGAAAATAGCAAAGCTAAAAGCTCAAATTCTTTTTTTGGAAGAGTCATCTCTTTACCACTACAAATAGCAATGTATTTTTCTCTATTAATCTCTAGAGACATTTTGTCGCTTTTAACAACTTGATTTAAACTAGATCGTCTTAACAAGGCTTTTACTCTACTAACTAAAACACGTGGCTTAATAGGTTTAGTAATGTAATCATCTGCTCCGGAATCTAACCCAGCAACTTGAGAATAGTCTTCTCCTCTTGCAGACAAAAAAGCAATAATAGAACTCTTCAGCACCTTATCTTTTCTTAGTTCGATACATGTTTCAATACCATCCATTTCGGGCATCATAACATCTAATAAAATTAAATCTGGAATAAAAGACTTTGCTACTGAAAGACATTCTAACCCATTGCTTGCTGTTTTAACTAAATAACCTTCTTTTTCTAAATGGTATTTAATTATTTCAATAATATCAGATTCATCATCTACCAATAGAATTTTAGGAATATATATTTCTTGTTGTTGTTTACTCATCTAATTAACTAATACTAGAATTTGAAATAGTTTTACAACAGCCATCACATACTCCCTCAATGTTAATAGAAACTTTATGAATTTCGTGGTAAGGCAATGAAATTTGAGATGAATTGTTTACTTCTTTACAAGAAATAATATTGCAATTGATACATTTAAAATGGATGTGTTCATGATGATGCTGATGTTCTTCACATGTTACCCCACAAATAGCGTAATATATTTCGTTGTTTTCTTGAAAAGCCTTATGAATAATCCCTTTTTCTTTTAATATTTCTAAAGTTCTATATAAGGTAACCCTATCAATTGGATTCAATTGATTTTGAATTGTAGAATGACTCATAGCAGAGCCATATTTATCCATTTCACTTAATAAATTAAGTCTAGTAGGTGTAACTTTAAGCTTTCTTTTTTGAAGTAATTCTCTAATTTGAGTAGTATTCATATAAACAAAGAAATTAAAATTTGAGAAAAAGTCAAGCTAAATTTTAAAGTAAAAAAAAGTCACCTCAACAATTAAAGCTAAGGTGACTTTATTAATCATTGAAATATTTAATGATCTTCACCACAATGCGCCTCTGCATTTCCAGGGTAAACAGGGCTTGGAAGACTGTCTCCATCTGCTGTAACATACAGTGTATCTGTGATGGCGTAACCATTTGCTTCAACTGACTTTAATTCATCACCACAATACTCACCTAATTCCATTAGTTCATATTCTGTGCCATTAATTTCAGCCGCAGCATGACATTCTGCACACTTATTACATGAGCTTAAACTAATTACAGCTGCAAATAAAATTCCTAATTTTTTCATTGTTTTTATTTTTTTATTTGGGTTCATATTAATTAAGGTTTAGTTTAAAGAGAATCATTGAACCCTTTAGATATTCTTTTCAAACAATATTTTTTTATAGAATAAGATTAACTTTTTGAAATCATAAAGTTTAATTTTATGTAAAAGTTTCTACCAGGATTAGCTATTTCATAGGGCTTAAGTCTAGATAGATGGTCAATGTATTTTACATTT
>JAQWSL010000056.1 GCA_029243225.1 Flavobacteriales bacterium | reverse complement strand
GCTTGATTTAATGCTTCTTCTAACATTTTATAATCTAAGCCATCAATTTTAATATCCATTTGGCAAGCTGTAATACCTTTTTCAGTTCCTGTAACTTTAAAGTCCATGTCTCCAAGATGATCTTCATCACCTAAAATATCTGAAAGAACAGCATATTTTCCAGCATTATCTGAAATTAATCCCATTGCAATTCCAGAAACTGGTCTTTTCATTTTAATACCACCATCCATAAGTGCTAATGTACCAGCACAAACTGTTGCCATTGAAGACGAACCGTTAGATTCTAATATTTCAGAAACTAATCTAATAGTATATGGATTTTCTGGTTTTCCAGGTATCATTGGCTTTAAAGCTCTTAAGGCTAAATTACCATGACCAATCTCTCTTCTAGAAACATTAAATTTCATACGCGCTTCTCCTGTAGAAAATGGAGGGAAATTATAATGTAACAAGAAATCTAAATCATCAATTTCAATTGCACCGTCTTTACGTTGAACATCTTGAGTACTTCCTAATGTAAGTGTAGTTAATGATTGTGTCTCTCCTCTAGTAAATAAAGCAGAACCGTGAACGTAACCAGGTAAATAACCCGCCTCGGATGAAATAGGTCTAATCTCAGTAGTTTTTCTACCATCTAATCTAATTTTCTCATCCAAAACTACTCTACGAACAGCTTCTTTTTGAGCAGCTTTAAAGTAAGGACCTACTAAAAATCCTAATTCAGCAGTTTCTTCTTCAGTTAAAGTAGCTTTGAACTCATCTTTAACAGCACCAAAAAGCTCTGCTCTTTTATGTTTATCTGCTAAACCTTGCTTTGCTACATCATAACATCTTTGATAAGAAAAATCATAAATTGTTTTTCTTAGTTCGTCATTATGTGTTTCATGAGAATATTCTCTTTTTGGACTGGCACCACTAACTTCAGCAGCGATATCTAATTGCAACTGACATTGATCTTTAATCACTACGTGAGCAGTTTTTATCGCCTCTAACATTTCAGCCTCTGAAACCTCATCCATTTCACCCTCTACCATAACGATGCTCTCCAATGTTCCCGCAATCATCATGTCCATGTCCGCACCTTTTAATTCTTCAAAAGTTGGATTCACAATAAATTCACCTTCTTTTCTTGCTATTCTAGCTTCTGAAACAGGACCATTAAATGGAATATCAGAAACAGCTAAAGCAGCAGAAGCTGCTAAACAAGCAAGTGCATCAGGCATGTTTTCTTTGTCAGAAGACATTAATTGTAGCATAACTTGTGTTTCTGCATGGTAATCATCTGGGAAAAGAGGTCTAAGTGCTCTATCCACTAATCTCATTGTTAAAATTTCTTCATCGGAAGGTCTAGCTTCTCTTTTAAGAAATCCGCCAGGAAATTTTCCAGTAGAAGCAAATTTCTCTCTATAATCTACTGTAAGTGGCATAAAATCTACACCATCTCTTACATCTACATTTGCAACAGCTGTTGCTAAAATCATGGTATCACCCATTCTTACTACTACAGACCCATCTGCCTGCTTTGCTAACTTACCAGTCTCAATGGAAATTTCTTTTCCATTTCCTAAGTTAATTGTTTGGTTTACTATATTCATCTTATTATTTATTTCTATTTTTTACTTCAGTTAATACAAAAAAAGGACTATTACGCTTGCGCAATAGTCCCCTCTAATACGTTGTAATCATTCGATTATCTTCTGATATTAAGCTTCTTAATAATTGCTCTATATCTTTCAATATCTTTAGCTTTTAAGTAATCCAATTGATTTCTTCTTTTACCTACTAAAAGAACCAAAGATCTCTGAGTATTGTAATCTTTCTTATTACTTTTTAGATGATCTGTCAAATGCTTAATTCTATGTGAAAATAATGCAATCTGACCTTCTGCTG
This sequence comes from Flavobacteriales bacterium, assembly GCA_029243225.1. GTDB lineage: Bacteria > Bacteroidota > Bacteroidia > Flavobacteriales_D > Parvicellaceae. The sequence continues at coordinate 21,863 of JAQWSL010000056.1, read as the reverse complement.
TGCCGGTATCGGACTCCCCCTTACCGTGCTTCTTAAAAATTTCTTTTTTTGTTTTTGAATCTAAATACATGTCCAACACTTTTTTAGTTATTGTTATGCTAAATGCGGTGCAAATATAAACTTTTTTAATAAATAGAACTACTCTAAAAATAAAAGGTCTAAAAATGTACCAAATTCAATAAGCTCGATTACATATACATGTATAGAATCTTAATTATAATCTTAGTTTGTTGCCATTCTTTTAGTTTATCACAAAAATTTGAAGGAGAAAGTAAATCTATAGGAAAAGTAAATAATGGAAAACTCGTAAATGGAAGAAAATTCCCATACAATGGAGAAAATTATCAATATTTCTCTCCTTTTTCTTACTACATTCTAAATCGAGCTTGGACACACTCAAAAATAGTAGACATCACTTTAGAAACATATAAAGAATGTGAAAATAAAATCCCACATCACCAATTTTTACTAATGGAATGTTCTAAAAAAAATGGTGGTAAAATGAAACCTCATCGAACTCACCAAAATGGCACTTCAATAGATTTTGGGACACCTCTACTCAAAAATGGAAAACCATATAAAATACACAACAGTTTAGGAGTATACCATTACTTAATGTCATTTGACGAAAAAGGGAATTGGACTACCAACAAAAGTGTAAGCATCGATTTTGAATCGATGGCTCAGCATATTTTAATCTTAGATAAAATAGCAAGGAAAAATAACATGTATGTTAAAAAAGTGATTTTCAAAATCAACCTTAAAGATGACCTGTTCAAAACAAAGTCTGGCAAGAAATTAAAAAGGAAAAAAATATACTTCGCAAGAAAGCTTCCTAGAATAGTAGACAATTTACATGATGACCATTATCATGTAGATTTTGGTTTTCTCCAATAAACATTTTTAGGGAAAACTATTACCTCTTTACACCTATCATCTAATTGATTTATTATGGCTGGTTTTTTAAAGCCTTCAATAATATTCACATCGTAAATTTCCTCAACAGTACTCATGTAATTCAACTCTCCAAAAACAGTTTTTGTTCTCAAGTCAAAAATAATTATACCTGCATTTTTAGAATTCTTTTTAACATCTAATCCCTCAAATGATTTTGATGTTTCTCGAATTTTTGAAGCTCCTATAATTAATAAACCCTTATGGTGGACCATTCCTCTTACAAACCTTCCAAAATTGTAAATTACATCGTAAGATTTTTCTTCAACATTAACTTTCAAGAGTTTACCACTTCCAGACTCTAAAAGATAAAGCTCATTATTAATTAAAGTTGGAGAATGTGGCATGGCTAGGTTATCTAAAATAATCTCACTTGAAGGTACCTCCATCAATAATCCAGTATTCATAATATCCTTTCTCCAACCCTCTTTTGAGTCTGTTTTAGACAAAGCTGTAACATACTTGGGAAGACCTTCTTTCATTGCCATTCCATTTAAATGACACCTATCTTCAGGTGAAAGTCTTGAAATAAAGTTTGGCTTCCACTTTGGCCTAAAATTATAATTAATGTCAAAAGTACAAATACAGGAAAACAATGTATTTACACCCCACAAAACACCATCACCAAAATGAATATCGTGTATGTCTAAGGAACTTGTATTGTAAGTTCCTCTTTGAATATAAACAGTATCAAAATTCTTATCATTTAGGTTAATTGTTTTAACTATGTTTTCATTATTAGAAAAAAATGCCACTTCATCCAAACCCGCAACGGCTAGCTTGGAGCCCTCAACAGCAATACCCATAGGTTTCTTAAAACTAATTGGAATTTGATGTAATTTATGCCCATCTAAACTTCCAACAACCATTACTCTACCTGCTTGATAAGTGCTAAAAACAATGCTAATGTTTGCTTCATACAAAACACTAGTAATTTCTTTATCAAAATCTATATTGTATTTTTCTTGCATATAAAAAAAGCCTCAACTAAGAGGCTTTAATTTAAAAAATTGAAAAAACATTACTTCTTTTCTAATTTCCATTCAGTGTCCGTATTATCACTAGCATCTTCCATCCAAAGCTCTTTGTTGGTTAATCGATTAATTTCAAATGTTAAAACACTATTGTTAATTGTGATTTCAATATCTTCTTTATCAGATGAAAACTCCCATTCTCCTCCATAGGCATAAGAATAATTCTGACCGTTATATGAGTAAGAAGTTCCATATGTAAAATCTCCGTTTTTATCAAATTCAAATTCTAGAGAATATCCATTTTGTGGATATACTGCAGAACCAATTCTTACAACTTCCCATTCTCCAGTTAATCTAGAAGTTTTAGAACGAAGGGAAAAAGCTGGACCATCGTCATATTTTTTACAACTGTGGAAATTTAATGTTGTAACAATAGTAGCGGCTAATAATAAGGTAGTATTTTTTTTATTCATTTTTAGGTGGTTTAATTATTCAAATATAACTTTTTTTTTCAAAAAAACCAACCTACTCTTATCACTCCAATCCCTGAAGATCCAAAGACAGAATTCTTATTCTCAGGAATAGATGTGACAATTTCTGGAGCTGTAGTAGAGCTAGCATCCATCTGTTTAAATTCTCCTCTAGAAGACTTAGTTGACAAAAATTGGAAACCAAATTCTGTACCTATATAAAGACCGTCATATATGACAAAATCAAATCCAGAAAAAACTCCGATACCAATATTATTTGAAGCAACTTTAGAGCTGTAATTAAAATCCGAAACAAAAATAATTGAATCCGTTCTAGAGCCATAGACCTCATCTTTACCAACACCAAGTAATAATTCAACACCTAAATAAGGTCTTAATTTGTTAACATTAAAAACATACTCATACCCTAAAGACATTAATAAATTCTGACTAACATTTTCTACTGACCCAACTCCATTACCATTAGATTCTAAAATCTCTCTTTTACTATTTGCATAATTAAACATCAAATTAGAACGCAACACATGATGATCAGAAAAAATAAATCTTGCTTTTATATTGGGCTCAAAAACACCCGAGTTTAAACGAGGGTAAAATTGAGTTTCTAAAGCTGTTTTTACATTTTTCTCATTTAAAGAAGAAGAATCTTTTTGAGAATAAAAAGCATTTGAAACAATTAATAATATTAAAATAATAATGTAATTTTTCATGTTAAGTTTTACTTTAGTTAAAAATATTTAATTATCTGAATTTAAGCTATTTAGATTTATCTTTTAGCATAGGGACAAAACTAAAATCTCCACAATCCTTTTCCGAAAAATCATCTTCACCTAAACGCACAATCAGCTTCATTTGTTGTGTATCACCCTCTCCAACTGGAATAACCATCCTGCCGTTTACCTTAAGCTGATATTTTAATTTTTCTGGAACAAAAGGAGCTCCACAAGTAACAATAATTCCATCATAAGGTGCAAAAACTTTTTTACCTTCAAATCCATCTCCAAAATAGGTCTTCGCTCTGTAACCCATTTGATCTAGTAAATGATTGGTTTGCTTAAACAACAACAACTGTCTTTCAATCGTAAAAACTCTTGCCTCTAACTCACACAAAACAGCTGTTTGGTACCCACACCCCGTTCCAATTTCTAAAATCTTGTCTCTTTTAGCTATTTTCAACAAAGAGGATTGAAAAGCAACTGTGTATGGTTGACTTATTGTTTGACCAGCCCCAATTGGAAAAGCAACATCATCATAAGCAAACTTATCATGAAAAACCTTGTCAAAAAATAAGTGACGAGGTATTTTATTCATCACTCTTAAGACATTTTCATCCGTAATACCCTTCTCTCGCAATTGATTAATCAATTGTGACCTCAACCCTTTATGTCTAAAATTATCATTCACTATACAAAAATGTTAAGTCTTTCAATAGAATCAAAGGTATATGTAAAAATCTTCCTAACATCTTGTGTTAATAAATAGAGCTTAACACGAAATAGTCAACTAAAATGAATATTACTTTTGTAGAATACAATTAAAAAAAGAAATGTACAAAACAGGTGTTCTCGGAGCTGGTCATTTAGGTAAGATACACATCAACATTCTCAAAGAAGTTGATTTCACTGATTTAATTGGATTTTATGATACAAATCCTCAAACTAGAAAGGAAGTTGCCTCTCTGTATGGAATCAAAGCATATGACAACTTAGAAGAACTAATAGAGAATTGTGACATTGTTGATGTGGTTACACCAACACTTTCTCATTACGAATGTGCAAAAAAAGCACTTCAAGCTACCAAACATGTATTCATTGAAAAACCGGTAACGCAAACCTTGGAAGAATCTAAATCTTTAGTAAAACTTGTTGAAGAAGCTGGAACAAAAGTTCAAGTAGGGCATGTCGAAAGATTTAACCCTGCTTTTAAAAAAGCAATTAAACACATTGAAAATCCACTATTCATTGAAACACACAGATTAGCTCAATTTAATCCCAGAGGAACTGATGTTTCTGTTGTATTAGATTTAATGATACATGATATAGACATCGTTTTAAGTGTTGTCAAAAGTCCTGTCAACAACATTCAAGCGAGCGGTGTATCGATTGCTAGTAAAACACCAGATATTGCAAATGCTAGAATAGAATTTAGCAACGGATGTGTTGCCAACTTAACTGCAAGTAGGTTTTCAATGAAAAAAATGAGGAAATCAAGATTTTTTCAAAAAAATGCTTACGTAGCAGTAGATTTTCTAAAAAAGAATTTTGAGGTTATTCAAATGAAAGATATTACCAATCCAGACCCACTTATTCCCACAATTGATTTGGGTGAGTTAGGGAAAAAGCAATTACATGTTATAAAAGAAGATGCTCCAGACGAAAATGCAATTAAAGAAGAACTCAAAGCTTTCGTAAATGCAATAAACAACAATGAAGATCCTATAGTAGATCTTTATTCTGCTCAACAAGCACTTTCAATTGCAAATGAAATTTCTTTAAAAATATCTAAAAACTCTTCTCTTAATTCGTATCAATAAAAACAGATAAGAATTCTATAGTATTCCTGCAATAATAATTCTAATTTTACGTTCGATTTTTAGAGAAATGTATAAATCCACCTTTTTTATATTCATTTTAGCTGTTATTTCTGGTTGCTCAACAATTGATCCTCCAGAGAGCATCCCCTCTTTCATCAGTATCAACGAAATTGATTTACAAATAAATAATTCTAATGAAGGAACTAATCTTCATGCTATAACAGATGCTTGGGTTTATCTAAATGGAAATTTAGAAGGAGTTTACGAATTACCAGCAGAAAAAATACCACTTCACTACTCAGGAAATCAGGAGTTGAAAATTTATGCTGGAATTAAAAAAAATGGAGTTTCCGGAGATAGAGATATTTACGATTTTTTCACTTCTTACAGTCAAAGCATAGAACTGATACCAGACAGCATTACACCTGTTAATCCCATTGTTGAATATGAAGACAACCTATACATTTGGATTGAAGATTTCGAAGATCCATCAACTAAATTTGAAAACACCTCTTTAAGTGACACAACTATTTATATTATTGATAATCCATTATCAGATTTAATTGAAGGAGATGCTGGTGCAATCACCATGAAAAGTTCAAACTACTTTTGCGAGTTAAGAACAGATGAGTTAAATTTTAATTCATTCCCCAAAAACATCAACATCCCTTGTTACATGGAATTAAATTATAAATGCAATCATGAATTTACTATAGGAATTCTTCATAAATATGGCACACTTCCTTATTCAAAAGAAGCCCTCATAACATTAATTCCTACTGAAGATGAAAATGGATTAGCCCAATGGAATAAAACATACTTGTATTTATCAGACGTAACTAATTTTTTCCCTAATGCCCAAGAATTCGATATTTTTATTTCAGCAATTAACTCTACTCAAAGAGACGATATTGAAATCAGATTAGATAACATAAAAGTGATTTACAGAAATTAATGATTAACAGAAGAATATTATCAATTAAATACATGATTTCAGATTTAACATCTGCGATTTTATCATGGATTTGTTTTTATTATTTTAGAAAAACAGTCATTGAATCTTCTGAATTCGTGATGGATAATAACTTTTATTTAGGATTAGCTTTAATTCCTCTCTTCTGGATACTTTTTTACGCAGCTACTGGGAATTATAAAAATGTCTATAAAAAACATAGAATTAAAGAAATCGGACAAACGATTTTAACCTCAATAATTGGCAACTTATTACTCTTCTTTCTTTTAATTTTAGACGATGAAATAAACACCTATCAAGATTACTACAATCTTTTAGGTTTTCTAATACTAGTACACACTAGTTTAACATTAACTCCTAGATTTTTCCTTACCTCATCAACAGTAAAACGAATTCACAGAAGAGAAATTGGCTTTAACACATTAATTATTGGTGGAAACGAAAAAGCACTAAAGATATATCGTGAAATTGAAGCCATTAAAAACTCTCCAGGATACCTATTTAAAGGTTTCTTAAGTACCAATGGAATAGACAGGTCTCTTTCAGATGCTTCGATTGAACATTATGGAAATTATAAACTTCTAAAACAAACAATAACTAATCAAGAGATAGAAGAAGTTATTATCGCTGTAGAATCATCTGAACATGAAAACATTAATAAAATAATTAATGATTTAAGTGATTTAAATGTTAGAATAAAAATAATACCAGACATGTACAACATCCTAATGGGATCAGTTAAAATGACTGCTATCTTTGGTGCTTTATTAATTGAAGTTAATCCGGAAATAATGCCTCCATGGCAAAAAACAACCAAAAGGTTCATGGATATTTTTATTTCAATCATTGCATTAATTATTTTGCTACCTGTATTTATTATTCTAGCTATTATGGTTTGGTATTCATCTAAAGGTCCTATTTTATATAAACAAGAAAGAGTTGGTAGATTAAGAAAAGAATTCTTCATTTATAAGTTTAGGTCAATGGTTCAGAATGCTGAAAAAGATGGGCCACAGCTATCTAGCTCTACAGATCCTAGAATTACTAATATTGGTCGAATAATGAGAAAGACCCGATTAGATGAAATCCCTCAATTTATAAATGTCTTAAAAGGTGAAATGTCAATTGTTGGACCAAGACCTGAAAGACAGTATTTTATAGATAAAATTAAAGCTAGAGCACCACACTATAAACATTTAGAAAAAGTTAAACCAGGGATCACAAGTTGGGGTCAAGTTAAATATGGATATGCCGAAAACGTAGATGAAATGATTTCGAGGCTAAAGTATGATGTACTTTATGTAGAAAACATGTCTATTTCTTTAGATATTAAAATCATGTTTTACACCCTAATAATTATTTCAAAAGGTTCCGGTAAATAAAATAAATATAAATAAATTATAAAATGAACAACATTACAGTTATTGGAGCAGGCACCATGGGAAATGGAATTGCTCATGTCTTTGCACAAAATGGGTTTAAAGTAAATCTTGTTGACATCTCTGAAGAGGCACTTCAAAAAGCGATTAACACCATCTCAAAGAATTTAGACAGGATGGTTAGTAAGGATAAAATATCTGAAAATGATAAAGTAAATACGCTTAATAACTTAACAGTAGTAACATCTGTAGAGAAAGGTGTAAAAGATGCAGATCTTGTTGTTGAAGCAGCAACAGAAAACACTGAACTAAAACTTAAAATATTTAAAGATTTAGACACATTTTCACCTGAAAAAACAATTTTAGCAACCAACACATCATCTATTTCAATTACTAAAATTGCAGCAATTACAAATAGGCCTGATAAAGTAATTGGAATGCATTTCATGAACCCAGTACCTGTAATGAAACTAATAGAGGTAATAAAAGGTTATTCCACTTCAGAAAGTGTCTTAGACTCAATAATGAACCTATCTAAAAAGCTTGGCAAATCACCAGTAGAAGTAAATGATTACCCTGGATTTGTTGCAAACAAAATATTAATGCCTATGATTAATGAGGCAATTATTACTTTATATGAAGGTGTAGCTGGAGTTGAAGAAATTGACACAGTGATGAAACTTGGAATGGCTCATCCAATGGGACCATTACAATTAGCAGATTTCATTGGCTTGGATGTTTGTCTTGCAATACTTAGAGTTCTTCAAGATGGCTTTGGCAATCCTAAATATGCACCTTGCCCACTATTAGTCAACATGGTTACCGCTGGAAAGTTAGGAATTAAATCCAATGAAGGCTTTTATTCTTGGGGGCATGGAACAAAAGAGCTTATTGTCTCTAAAAATTTCAAATAATAAAAAGGAGAGCTAGTTTGCTCTCCTTTTTATTTAATTCATGTTATACTCTATTTTAGAGTTATCACCGCAATTTTCAACTTTAAAAGATTTTGAAAAATTCAAAACACTAATTACGATTTCTTTTTTTAATTGGGTAGATTTTTTTTGACTTTTAAGTACTAATTCTTTCGAATTATAACGAGTAGATGCTCTTAGCATAGGCGAATATATTTTTAATTAAACATATCCATTTAACGCTACTAATTAACATTTATTGTGAGAATTAAGAAACTGTAAGCATAATATCGTTTTCTTTAATCATCTTTCTTAAATTGATTAAAGCATATCGCATTCTACCTAAAGCTGTATTGATACTAACATCACTAGAGTCAGCTATATCCTTAAAGCTCATCCCCATAAAGTGCCTCATTTTCACAACCTCTCGTTGTTCTTGAGGAAGTAAATCAACAAGAGCTCTTAAATCTTCATGAATTTGCCCTTCTACAATTTCATCTTCAACGGTACAATCTTCCAACTTAAGTATTTGAAAAATATCAAATTCATCACTATCCGAATTGTTTTTTCGACCAACAATAGGCATTTTAGAAGAATTCCTAAAATAATCTATAACTAGATTGTGAGCAATTCTCATTACCCAAGGTAAGAACTTACCCTCTTCATTGTACATACCTCTCTTTAGAGTAGATATTACTTTTATAAAAGTGTCTTGAAAAACATCATTTGCTACATCGTTGTTCTTAACTAATTTATTGATATAGTTAAAAACACGGTCTTGATGTCTTTTTAATAAAATCTCGAAAGAATAGTCGTTACCCTCTAGGTAATTGCGAATTAATTGTTGATCCGCTAGTTTATCAGTTGCCATAGCATCTACATTTAAATAGTCTATAAAGACTTATGTTAATTAAAAGTAGATATTATTCTATAGGCTGTTTTTTTAGTTAAGGTACACTATATAAACTTAAAAAGTTCGTAAAGGTTTCCTGTTTTTGTTAATTTTTCTATATCAAATATAAAAAAACAGATTAACTCTGTTATATAATTTAACTTATTTTAGCATTTTTTGAAAATAACAGGATTTTAAAAACCTGTACATTTAATCCTATGGATGAAGGGAATAAGTACAAAGTCACATATAATAATTAAAGGAGCAAGAGTACACAACTTAAAAAATATTGATGTTGCCATAAAGCGAAATAAAATAACAGTTATTACTGGTGTTTCTGGCTCCGGCAAGTCCTCTTTAGCTTTTGACACATTGTACGCAGAAGGTCAAAGAAGATATGTTGAAAGCTTAAGTGCTTACGCCAGGTTATTTCTAGGGAGATTAGATAAACCTGATGTTGACCAAATAAAAGGGATTTCACCAGCAATAGCTATTGAACAAAAAGTAAATACAACAAACCCAAGGAGTACTGTTGGAACAAGTACAGAAATTTATGACTATTTAAAATTACTTTACGCAAGAATTGGGAAAACCATTTCTCCTTTTACAGGAAATCAAATAAAAAAAGATCAACCCGAAGAAATATTAGAAATCATAAATCGCTATTCGAAAGAAACGAAAGCTTTAATAATTTGCCCACTTATTATTCCTAATGGAAGAAGTTTAGATACACAACTAAAAATAATTAAAGAACAAGGATTCAACAAACTTTACATTGACAATGAAATTGTTTCAATTGAAGAGGTAAGTAAATTAAAAACAAAAAACGACATTTGGCTAATAGTAGACCGAATAACATGCTCATTTACAGAACAAAATCAAACAAGAGTTTTAGAATCTACAGTGAATGCTTTTTCTGAAGGAAATGGAATGTGTGCTGCCATAATTTTTAATGCAGAAAAAGAAAAACACATTCTAAATAACAGTTTTGAAGAAGATGGCATTCATTACACAGAACCCACATTAGATTTCTTTTCTTTCAACAATCCTGTAGGAGCTTGTCCTACCTGTGAAGGATACGGAAAAGTTATGGGAATAGATGAAGATTTAGTTATCCCTAACAAACACTTATCAATTTATGACAATGGAGTTGTATGTTGGAGAGGTGAAAAAATGAGCAAATGGAAAGATGACTTAATTCAAACTGCAAACAAATTTAACTTTCCTATTCATCAACCAATTAATAAGCTTACACAAGAGCAATACAGCTTACTATGGAATGGCAACAACTATTTTGGAGGTATTAATAGTTTCTTCAACTACATAGAAAGTAAAAGTTATAAAATTCAGTATCGAGTTATGTTGGCTAGGTACCGTGGCAAAACCATTTGTAATGACTGCAAAGGAACAAGGTTAAGAAAAGATGTACAACATGTTAAAGTTGACAATAAATCTATTACAGAAGTTTGCAGTTATTCAATTTTAGAAGCGCAATCATTTTTTGAATCATTAGAACTTAATAAACATGATGCAACAATTGCAAAAAGAATAATTTTAGAACTTAAAAACAGATTAGAATACTTAAATAATGTAGGGCTTGGATATTTATCTTTAAATAGATTATCAAACTCACTTTCTGGAGGAGAATCTCAACGAATTAATCTTGCCACCTCATTAGGAAGCAGTCTTATTGGTTCAATGTATATACTTGACGAACCATCAATAGGTCTTCATCCAAGAGACACTCACAGATTAATTAGTGTTTTGAAAAAATTAAATTCCATAGGGAACTCGGTAATAATTGTAGAACATGAAGAAGAGATTATGCGTTCTGCAGATGAAATTATAGACATTGGACCTTTCGCTGGATCAAATGGTGGTGAAATAATTTTTCAGGGAAACAATAATGATTTAACCAATTCAAAAGAAAGTCTTACTGCTAAATACCTCACTAAAAAACTACAAATTGAAACTCCAAAATTCAGAAGGAAATGGAAAAACTTTCTTCAAATAGAGGGAGCTCATAAAAACAATCTTAAAAATGTAGATGTGAAAATCCCACTTGAAATCATGACTGTTGTAACAGGTGTTAGTGGAAGTGGAAAATCATCTATTATTAATGGAGTATTATTTTCTTTTTTGAAGAAATACATTGAATCTGGTTTAAGGAAATATGACAAATGCATTAACATAGAGGGAGATTTACAGCTGGTTGATCAAGTTGAGTTCATTAATCAGAATCCAATTGGTAAAAGCTCCAGGTCTAATCCTGTAACATATTTAAAAGCTTTTGATGAAATTAGGGCCTTATTCTCAAGTCAACAGCTATCAAAAATAAATGGTTTTAAATCTAAGCACTTTAGCTTTAATGTAGAAGGAGGAAGGTGCGATGAATGTGAAGGCGAAGGCACATTAAAAATAGGAATGCAGTTCATGGCAGATGTATTGCTAACCTGTGAGAGTTGTAATGGTAAAAGATACAAAGAAGAAGTTCTTGAGGTAAAATACAATGAAAAAAATATATCAGATGTTTTAGATATGACTGTAGATGATTCGCTTCTATTTTTCAACAATTTAGAAGACAAAATCGTTGCTAAAATTAATGAAAGAATTAAACCGCTTCAGGAAGTAGGCTTGGGATATGTTAAGCTTGGCCAAGCTTCGAGTACTCTTAGTGGAGGAGAGTCTCAAAGAATTAAAATGGCTTCGTTCTTGGGTTTAAAAAACAACAGCAAAAAAACATTATTTATTTTTGATGAACCTACAACTGGACTTCATTTTCATGACATTAAAACACTATTAAAAGCACTTAATGCATTAATAGAAAAAGGAAATCATATAATAATAATTGAACACAATGCAGAGATAATTAAATCTGCTGACTGGTTAATTGACATAGGACCTGAAGGAGGAGAAAATGGAGGCAACATTGTTTTTGAGGGAACACCTGAAGAGTTAATTAAATGCAAAGCATCTTACACTGGGAAATTTCTAAAGAATAAGTTATAAGAATTATTCAGAAAATTGAATTTCATATAATTTACTATAAATGTTCTTTTTTGAAATCAATTCTTTATGAGTCCCCATTTCGGCAACCCTCCCTTTATCAAGCACTAAAATTTGATCTGCATTTTTAATAGTAGAGAGTCGATGAGCAATAATAATTGATGTTCGGCCTTTCGTTATTTTCTTTATTGCAGACTGAATCAATTCTTCTGTTTCCGTATCAATTGAAGAGGTAGCTTCATCTAAGATTAATATATCAGGATTATAAACATAGGAGCGCATAAAAGACAACAGCTGTCTTTGACCAGTTGACAACACTCCTCCCCTTTCTCTTACATCAAAATTGTATTTTCCAGGTAAATTTTCTATGAAATTCTCAGCTCCAATAATTTTAGCTGCTTCTTTAACTTTTTCTAAGCTAATCGTTGGATCTCCTAAAGTTATGTTATTTAAAACCGTATCAGAATACAGAAACACATCTTGTAAAACCACCGCTATTTTCTCTCTTAAATTAGAGAGACTGTAATTTCTTAAATCATTATTATCCAATAAAATTTGACCCGATTGGTATTCATAAAAGCGGCAAAATAAATTTATTATTGATGTTTTACCTGAGCCTGTAGCCCCAACAATTGCCAACGTTTCACCTTGCTTAATATCAAAAGATATGTTATTTAGAATTGGATTCCCTTGCTTATAGGCAAAAGTTACATCTTTAAAAGAAATGTTACCAGAAAAGAAATTGGGCTCTAAACTACCTTTTTGTACGATATTATCCTCCGTATCTAAAACTTTAAAAACTCTAGAGGATCCAACCATTCCCATTTGCAGGGTATTGAAACGATCGGCAAGCATTCTTATAGGTCTAAAAAGCATGTGCACATAAAGAATAAAAGCAGTCATATCTCCGCTTATCTCAATGAAATTTGCATCAGCATCACCAATTTTATAGATTGAAAAAAGAATTAACAATGCGATTGATATTGCACTTAAATTCTCAACAACAGGGAAGAATATAGAATATGCCATAATGCTCTTAATGTGAGCTTTCTTGTGTTTATTATTAATTTCTCTAAAAAGTCTAGCCTCCTCTTTTTCACGACTAAAGATTTGAACTATATTCATTCCTGTAATGTGTTCTTGAACAAAAGAGTTTAAAATAGATACTTGATTCCTTACTTCTTGAAAAGATCGTTTAATTACTTTTTTAAAAATATTCGTAGAAAATAAAAGCAAGGGAATAGGAATTAAAACCACTAATGTCAATTCCCAATTCATAAAAAACATGACACTCAAAACTGCTGTTAACTTTAACAAATCTCCTAATATTATAAGAATACCTTGAGAAAATATTTCAGCTACTGTCTCTATATCACTAATTGCCCTTGTAACTAACATTCCTATTGGATGCTGGTCAAAATACTTTAGGCGAAGTTTAGTTATATGATTAAACAATTGAACTCTTAAATCTTTAATAACAAATTGACCTAATTCATTAGCTCTGTAGGAGAAAAAAAACTGTCCTAAAGATTCCATTACAAGCATTAAAACAATAAGTAATGTCCAATAAAGAAGATCTTCTTTAAGTCCTAGATTAACAAATGAACCAACCATCATACCTATAATGTATGGCCGAAGAGAAGAGAGTAAAGCTAAAATCACTGTCATTGTTAGCCCAGTGAAAAGTAATTTTTTGTGGGGAAGTGAATACGCTAATACCCTTCTAAACAGTTTACTATCCCATGCTTTACCTGTAACATCACTCATTAAGTTAGTGAAATTAATAATTACATTTAAAAAAGCACCTATATGTGTAGAAATTACAAATAAGGATACATAACTTTTTCTAGAAACAAACCGTGAGCAGGAACAGAACAACCTGCAGAGTCTCGATTTTTAGAGGCAATAATTAATGGGATTTCACTAGAGGGAATTTTACCTAAACCTACTTCAAACATTGTACCTACAATTGATCGAACCATATTTCTAAGAAACCTATTTGCGGTAATGTTAAAAATTAAATTATCATTGGATTTAATCCAATTTATTTCAGAAATAGTGCAAATATTAGTTTTAGCTCCTGTATGAAGTTTACTAAAAGAAGTGAAATCTTGTGTGCCTACAAAAAATAAACAAGCTGCATTCATAGCATCAATGTCAAGTTCCTTTTTATAATATAAAGAAAATTTATCCCTAAATGGATTTTTTTTTTGATGAATATAATAGCAATATTTTCTACTTGATGCATCAAATCGAGCATGAACATTTTCTTTCATTTTTAAAATCGATGAAATACTAATGTCACTAGGTAGCATATTATTTAGATTAAATATTGCCTTAGAAACATCTAACTGATCAGTATCAGTGTGAAAAAAAAATTGTCTAGCGTGAACTCCAGCATCGGTTCTACCACAACCTAAAACAGAAATATCTTGAAGATTTAAATACTTTGCAATCTTTTGAGAAACTATTTCTTGAACAGAAACAGCATTGTCCTGCTTTTGCCATCCATGATAATTTGTGCCATCATAAGCTATTTCAAAAAAATACCTCATTCTTTATTATCACTGAAATAGTTATTTATAATTCCCATCGAATAATCAAAAGTCTCAGAAATAGTCATAGAAGAACTATCAATTACATGAGATTTTTCAGGTCTTTTTAATGGACTAATTTTTCTATTAGAATCTTCAAAATCACGACTCTGAAGATTCTCAGAAACTTGTAATAAAGTAATGTCATTATTAACCTTTTTTATCTCATCATATCTTCTCTTAGCTCTAACAGACACACTTGCTGTAACCCATAGCTTTATTTCAGCTAAGGGGAAAACAACCGTACCTATGTCCCTACCGTCCATTACAATTCCTTTTTGAACTCCTATTTGCTGTTGATAATCAACTAGCTTCCTTCTAATTTCTCGTTCCTTACTTACAATACTAACTAAAGAAGAAATTTTCATTGTTCTAATCTCATTTTCAACACAAAAACCATTTAAGTGAATAACATTACCCGGAAACTTATCATTTTTCTGAAACGAAATTTCGATAGAATTTAACAAATTTTCCCAACCAATAACTAAGCGGTTTTCTATTATCATGTTATTAGATAAAAAGAAATAAGTTATGGCCCTATACATTGCTCCTGTGTCTACATAAGTGTACTTTAATTTTTGAGCAATTAATTTAGCCAAAGTACTTTTCCCACATCCAGAGTGTCCGTCTAACGTTATGATTATTTTCTCCATTAGCAAAAAAGGCCGCTCAAAAAGAACAGCCTTATTATCATTAATTAAATTAATTAATTAAAGTTCTTCAACTTCAATCATTTCAAATTTCAAGTCAATAATAGCTTCATAGTCTTCACCCGCTTCTAACATGTCTTCATCATCTTCTTCATAAAACCATTTAATAGAAACTTCACTCTCACTAATTGATTCTAATTTTTTAAATACATCAAGAATACATTTTGATGAACTTGTATTAAAGTATTCTAATTGGATATTTACTAAAGTTTGTCCTTTAGGGTTATCACTGTATTCTGAGATCCAATCTATTAATGGTTTATAAAATTCAATAGAATTTTCTGGAATAGACCTTCCTTTAATTAATAACTCCCCTTCAGATTTAAAATCAATTGTTGGGGTTTTAGCTGATCCTTCTAAACTTAAATCTTTCATTGTACTAATTTTGTGCTATTTTAACTGTTAACGTAAAAAATGAATAGTTTTCATCTATTTCTCTTATACTGTATTCTAATTTCTCACCCGATTTTTTAGCAATATCAATGAAGCCTAATCCACCTCCACCTTTTTCACTAATCTCACCGTTATTTAAAATTTTCTTGTAATAAGCTTTCAATTCTTCTCTTGTTAAACCATTAACCATATTTATCCTATTGGTTAGTTTTTCAACATTTTCAGTAGACACAAAATTTCCTGTTACAATGTTATAACATTCAAAATTCCTACTGATACTGAAAATAGCAGATTTTTTTTCGGATACTTCTAATGCACTTCCCTCAACTTCAAACTCATCAATGTGATGGTATAAATTTTGAAGACATTCTACAAGAACATTAAACACTTTTTTTCTTGTTCTTGGAGCTTCGTGGAGGTCTTCCATCTTAGTCTCCATGATTTGAAGAATTGATGTTAAAAGCTCAGATGTAATTGAACCCTTAAATGCTATTAGAACGTCATCACGTTCCATTTGAGAATATAAATTAAAAGCGTCCATTAACTGCAATTCATTACTTAACAAATATAATCATTTAGATATATAAAATTATTTATTCAATACATTTCTATCAAATACTCATCTTCACCTATTTGCAAAAAAGCTTCATTGTCACATTCATCTTGACCAAAATTTATTATTTGTTTGGTTTGATCATATATATTAAGCTCTAAAATACCTTTAGAAATCCAACTGCAATTATAATTTTTACGTAAGTCATGTGAATACCCTGTCACATTAGAATTAAGCTCACCTTTTGAGGAAAAAATAAATTCATCATCTCTAAATGTGGAAGTTAAAATCCCACTCTTTTTCTCAAACAAAAGTGTATCTACGAAAACAAGAGATTCTTTTCCTGACTGTAAAAGAAAATCTTCAGTAACAACTTTCCATTTATTCAAACCTTTGTTTTCAAGAGTCACCCCCCCCCAAATAAAATCATCTGAGATTCTAAATCCATCAAATTCAACTTTACAAATAGCATTAACAATATTTAAAGAATTCGTTAGTTCACATTTTATAATACCTGCCTTATTTAACCCATCTTTATCAATACAACCCTGAAAAAAATCGATTTCAAAAGTTATTAGCCCAAGCATACTAGAAGTATCTCCAGCAACATAATTAAATGATGCACATGAATTGCTTGTGTCAGTTTTTTTCATTAATAATTTTTTCAAATATTGAGGATCTTTGCTCGAATTAATAACTAATGGAACAACACAAGAAATATCGTTAGCTATTAATAAATAATCTTCTGCAGATTGTATACTTAAAGATGTCTCATTTCTACAAGATGTAAAAAACAGTAAAAATAGTAAACCAATAAAAAAATTGTTCATCCAATAAAATTACTAAGAATTTAAGTATTCAAACAATTATATTTGCAATCCGATGGACAAAAAAGAATGGTTTATAGATTGGTTTAATTCCTATTACTATCATCTACTATACAAAAATAGAAATGATAAGGAGGCAAAAGATTTTATTTTGAATTTGGTTAATTATCTAAATCTAAACTTTGAGTCTTCTGCTTTAGATCTTGGATGTGGAAAGGGAAGACATTCCTTTGAGCTTAGAAAATACTTCAAATCAGTTACTGGTTTAGATTTGTCAAAAAACAGTATTAAAGAAGCAAAAAAACATAATCTCGAAGGGTTATTCTTCACTCAGCAAGACATGAGGATTTTTAACTTCGATTATAAATTCAATGTAATATTCAACTTATTCACAAGCTTTGGATATTTTGAAGAAACTAATGACAATCTGAAAATATTATTAAATTGCCATCGGCATCTTAATAAAAAAGGCATTCTACTAATTGATTTTTTTAACGCTCAAAAAGTAATCCAAAACTTAGTAAAACAAGAAGTGAAAAAAATTGACGGCATTGAATTCAACATTAAAAGAAAAATAAATCATAATAAAATTATTAAAACAATAGCTTTTAAAGACAAAAACAAAAACTATTATTTCCAGGAAAAAGTTCAACTTTTAACACAAGAAAATTTTAAATCACTCTTAAATAAAGCTAATTTTAAATTAATTAAGTCTTTTGGAAGTTATCATTTAACAGATTTCAATATTAACCAATCTGACAGACTCATTTTACTAGCTGAAAAAAAATGAATACCTCAACTTTATACATTATATTTCTCTCTGTTATAGCTGTTGGAATTTTAGCAGATTTATTCCAAAGAAAAATTAAGTACCTTAATAAATATGTTATTCCTTTTGGAATCTCTTTTGTACTTTCTTTAATATTTATTCATATTCTTCCAGAGCTATTTCACACCAACAATAAATTAATAGGTTTATTTTTTGTAATTGGATTTGCTTTACAATTGTTATTAGAACTATTATCTAAAGGCATAGAACATGGTCACATACACGCCCCTAAAGATAGAGTTGGCGCTAAATTATTACTTCCTTTAATGCTTGGTCTTTGTCTTCATTCATTTATTGAGGGCATGCCTTTAATTTCTATAGAAAACACACACCATATTCATGAGGGTCACCATCATCAATCAAACGAAATAAGTAGTATTTATTTTACAATGTTAATTGTGCATAAATTGCCTATAGCTGCCATCTTAATGTTTTTTTTCCTAAAGCATATTAAACAATCTTGGGTAAGGTATTTAATGCTTATTATTTTTGCACTAACAGCTCCACTTGGTGCAGTGTCAGGATATTTACTATCTAGCTCTAGCGATTTTAATGAATTAAGTATGTTATTATTGTCTCTTTCTACAGGGATGCTGCTTCACATAGCTACATTATTAGTTTTTGAAAAATACCACGATCACAAAGAAAAATTAATCAACATTTTTTTAATAATTGGAGGTTTATCTCTCGGAGTTATTTTCTATTATTAAGTTTTAACAATGAACTTACTTAACGATTTATCATCACCGTCTATTCTTAATAAGTAAACACCATTTTTTAGGTGACCTAAAAACACTTTGTTATCATATTTGATTTGTTCAATTAAAACACCTTCAATATTATAAATCTTTATAAATTTTGGACTCCTCAAATTTGTTTCTAAAAAAATGAAATCGTTTACAGGATTAGGGTAGTAATGAAAATTTAAACAATCAACATTAGGGTTAGAGACATGTAATTGGTCTAAATATTTCATCTCGATTATTATTCCAGCTTGCATTGTAACTACTAAAACAGGAACCCCCTCACCATTTGCATACCATTCATAAATTGTTAAAACTGGTCTAACAAAAGAAGAACCAACCCCAAACTGATCAATGAAGACAGTATCTTCTTGGTAAAGGGTAGTTTTAAGTCTAATTACATCAAAAGATGAATATGGAGTATTTAGCTGCCCCCAACCATCAACATCAATTTTTCTATCAATCCACTGACCATAAGCTCCTAATGAAGGAATTGTTGTTAAATAATTGGAAGATGTAGAATCTGACAATCCATAAACAAGTGGCAATGGGAAAATTTGATCTATAACGTCATATTTAACTGATGCAGGGACACCATTAATATTTGCTCCAAAACCTACGACACTAAACGATGTATTTGAAACCTTATAGTAATCATACCTTTCAGATACTTCAATTGTTCCCATAGCAGAAATGTCTTCTGCTTGTTGAGCATAAGTTGCTAAATAATCTGAATACAAAAGAGGGTTGTTAAAGAAAAATTGATAAGCAATTGGAGTACTATTAACCGAAAAAGTATTTACCGAATCTTGTGAATTGTAATCTAAGTTAGATATATCCCAGAAAAAGTTAGTTCCAGTTTGGGTTGCATCAAATGAAACAGTATTTAAAATACTTGTGTAATAATAGCTTTGACCACTTACAGGTAAATCAGCATCAGTTACATTGATTTGACTTAGATAATAAGTTGGAATTAACAAACAGAATATTAACAGTTTCATAGGTATTTTAATAAACGTAAATATACGACTATTACTTTTTCTTATTTTAGCTGTCTGCATTTATAATAAATGGAAAGGTTAAAGAGTTTATATGGGTATGATTAAGAAAATTTGTTTGACATTTTTATCCTTGCTTTTTCTTTTTACTTCAAAAAGCCAAGATAATTTTAAATCTAATGATTTAATACAATTTAGTGGTGTTGTTATTTCTAGTGACAGTTTAAAGCCTGTTCCCTATTGTAGTATAATCGACATCGCTACATTGAGAGGAACTACATCTGATCATTTTGGATATTTTTCATTTGTGGCTAGAAAAGGTGACACCTTAAAATTCAGTAGTGTTGGTTACAAAAAATCAAATTTCATTATTCCTGATACTTTATCTACCAATAAATATTCACTTATTCAGCTCATGTATGAAGACACTATTCTACTAAAAACTGCAATTATTTATCCTTGGCCATCAAAAGAACAATTTGCAGATGCATTTGTAAACACTGAAATACCAAACGATGATTACAAAAGAGCACTAGCGAATTTAGAAAGATCTGAGATGAAGGAAAGAATGGATGCTATTCCAATGAACGGATCCATGAACTTTAAGTGGCAGCAACAACAAATTCAAAGTAAACTTTATTATGCTGGTCAATACCCTCCAAATAATTTAATGAATCCAATTGCATGGGCTAAATTCATAAAAGCTTGGAAAAATGGAGACTTTAAGAGAAAAGATAAATGAGGCTTTTAATATCCATATTAATTTTATTAGGCTTATCAATTAACCCAACTTTTTCTCAAGATATTAGTAAAGTTTATGGACGAATTGTTGATGACAACTTAAGGCCTGTTCAAGATGCTAATATTATAATAATCGGCACAAGACTAGGGACTATTTCTAATAAGGATGGTGGATTTGAGATTAACACCCCTATTGAAGGTAAATTCACTATTAGAGTTTCTCATGTTAAATTTCTTCCTAAGAGAATCAACCTTGTACTTGAAAAAGGAGAACAAAAAGAAGTGCAAATTCAATTAGCAATACCAACTTTAGATGAAGTTGAAATTAGATATAAAGAACAGGGAACTTCTCCAATTGAATCCATAAACAACATAGATGCTGCAACAATATCTCTTCCATCTTCAAATATCGAAAGCTTACTACCTGCTCTAGGTTTTGGTGTTTCTCAAAATAATGAACTTTCTGCTGGCTATAATGTAAGAGGCGGTAATTTTGATGAAAATCTTATCTATGTAAACGACATTGAAGTTTATAGACCATTTCTTGCTAGATCAGGTCAGCAAGAAGGATTGAGTTTTATCAATCCTAGTATGGTCAATAATATTTTATTTTCCGCAGGAGGTTTCGATGCTAAATACGGTGACAAACTATCAAGTGTTTTAGACATAGAATACACAGAAGCTAGGAAATTCAAATCTTCATTTGTAACAAGTTTACTTGGTACCCAGATTCATATTCAAGATAGAGTTTCTACAAGGTTTAATTACAACACGAGTCTTCGTTATCGAAAAAATTCATACCTATTAAACTCTCTAGATACTAAAGGTGATTACAAACCAACTTTTTTAGATTATCAAGGCTTATTTAACTTTTATTTAAATGAAAATTGGAAAATGAGCTTTTTCGGAACCTACTCTAATAATAAATTTAGAGTAATCCCTTCCAATAGAGAAACAAACTGGGGAAGTATCAATGAGGCACTAAGATTCACTGTTTATTACGAAGGTCAAGAAGTAACCCAATATGAAACATATATGGGTGCAATATCTCTATCTAATGAACCCAATGATAATTTAAGACTTAAGTTTATTTCATCGATATATGAAACTCACGAAACAGAATATTTTGATGTTCTAGGAGAATATTTTCTTGATGAATTAGAAAGAGATTTAGGTAGTGATGAATATGGTGATGTAGCTTTTAATAGAGGAGTTGGTGCATTTTTGAATCATGCCCGAAATAAAATAGATGCTACAGTAATTAACGCCTATCACAAGGGGCGTCTAATTAAATACAACCAAACTTTTGATTGGGGTGCAAAAGTGCAACATGAAATAATTTCCGACCAAATTAATGAATGG
>JAQWSL010000055.1 GCA_029243225.1 Flavobacteriales bacterium | reverse complement strand
TAGAATTAGAGGATTATCTACTTTTGGTGATAACGATCCTTTAATCTTAGTAGACGGTGTGGTATACGATTCAGAAGGTTTAAATGCCTTAAATCCCTCAGATATCGAATCCATTAATGTTTTAAAAGATGCTACTGCGGGAATTTATGGTGTAAGAGCTGCAAATGGGGTGATTATTGTTGAAACAAAAAAAGGAGCTAAAAATTCAGTCCCCAAATTTGAATTTGGTTCTTATTATGGAGTTCAACAAACGGCCAATAAATTAAGCTTATTAAATGCTAATGAATATGCTGTTATTAAAAATGAAATGTTTGGTATTGCTGGTGAGCCACTTCCTTTTGCAAATACAAACTTAGGTGTTGGTACCAACTGGCAAGACACTATTTTTCAAAATGCAGCAGTTGAAAGTTACAATTTGAGTGTTTCAGGTGGTACAAAAAACACTTCTTACTCTTTAGGTGGATCTTTTTATGCTCAAGATGGTATAGTTGGTGGTGAGAAAGCAAATTTTCAAAGGTATAATGGCCGAGTTAACTTGAGTTCAGCATTATCTAACAAACTAAGGTTAAACAGTGTTCTATTGTTTACTAACGAATACCGAACTGGACTCCCTGAAAATGGTATAGGATCTGTTTTATACAACACCATAAATGCATTTCCAACTGACCCTGTTCAAACTCCTGATGGAAACTACAGCTATTTAGAGGAAGTTAGTGACATTATTAATCCTGTTGCTCAAATAGAAAACACATTTAATTATGCCTGGGTAAATAAATTTGTTGGAAAAGAAGAGCTTGCTTATGATATAACTGATGATTTAAGTTTTACCAACAGATTTAATTACAATTATGCAGCTGTAGATAGTAAAGTGTTTTCCCCTTTGGCTTGGTTTGGCCCTGGTAAATATGCAAATACAGCGGCAAATGCAGATTTAGATCCTGTAATTGTGGAAATTGCAGATAGTGTTTTTATTGAAAGAGGAGCAAGTGTTTTTGAGCAAAGGGCATCCTACATAGATCTTTCTTTTGAGAGCTTCCTGAATTATGATCACACTTTTAAAGAAGATCATAAAGTTAAGGCCACTTTAGGAACTTCTATTTTTAGAAGAAAGGGCGATGTCTTAAATGGGACTGCATTTAACATTCCTAATAACTCAATTGATTATGCTGACATCTCTGCCAACCTTGCCCCTGGTGGGTTTTTAAACAATACTGGTTCTTATGAATTTGAAGAAAGATTACTCTCCACATTTTTGAGAGTAGAATATGGCTTCAAGTATAAGTATTTAGTTTCTGCAATTTTAAGAAGAGACGGCTCTAGTAAATTTGGAGAAAACAATAGATTTGGTTACTTCCCAACCATTTCAGGAGCGTGGCTATTTTCAGAAGAAGAATTTTATAAAATTAAACAAATTGATTTCTTCAAAGTAAGAATGAGTTATGGTGTTTCAGGAAATGATCAAATTGCAAATTTTGCATACAGAGCATCTTTAAATGGAGAGGGTGTTTATGTTTTCGATGACATTATTACAACGGGTGTGGCACTAGGAAGAGCTGCAAACCCCGATTTAAAGTGGGAAACAACTAGGCAATTTAATGTCGGTGTTGATTTAACAATTTTCAAAAGATTAGATTTTACAACTAACTATTTTATCAAGAATACATTTAATTTATTATTTCAACCAGATGTTTCAGGAGTTTTAGGTTCTTACGGTCCTGGAGGGTCATCACCTGTAATTAATGCAGGAGATGTTTCCAATAAAGGAGTTGAGCTTGAAATTGGTTTTAACTCCAAAAAAGAGGCTTCACTTGTTTACAATGTGAACTTTAATTTTACTGCTCTATCAAACAAAGTTATAAATACACCAGAAGGCGTTGATTACTTGCCGGGTGCATATTTTGGAGTTGGAGGAAATGTAGCAACACGATTTCAGGAAGGATATGCAATAGGATATTTTAATGGTTTTCAAACCAATGGCATTTTTCAGACTCAAGATGAAATAGATAATTCGTCAGTAATTCAAGATGGAGCAAAACCGGGAGATCTAATTTTTGTAGATCAGAATGGTGATGGCGTAATTAACTTTAATGATGATTCTGATAAAACTAATATTGGTAGTCCAATTCCAGATTTCACCCTTGGGTTAGCGTTTGCTTTAAAATATAAAGGGTTTGATTTGTCTGCTAATTTATATGCAGCACTTGGGCAAGAAATTATAAGGAATTTTGAACGACAGCAACCATATGCAAATCAATTAGATTATGTAATTAATAGATGGACTGGTCCAGAATCTACTAATATTCACCCCAGACTTACTACTGAAGCAACTAGAAATAATGTTTTTTCAGATTATTATGTCGAAAATGGTTCATTTTTAAGGTTAAGAAATTTACAATTTGGATATACCCTTCCAGAAAAACTTTCCCTGAAATTTAAAGCACAATCATTAAGAATTTATGTTTCTGCAAATAACTTATTGACTATTACTAGCTATCAAGGTTTTGATCCGGATATTGGATCTTCCGGTGGAACTTTATCGTCTGGTGTTGATTATGGGTTCTATCCACAAGCTAGAACAATTATGGGTGGTATAATTATTAAATTTTAAAAAATGAAAAAGAGATATTATATACTAATTTTTGCTCTTATTAGCGCTGTTGTTTTTACAATAAGTAGCTGTAAAAAGTTTTTAAATATTGACCCTCCATATGCTCAGGATGCTGAAAATTATTTTCAAAATCAGAGCGATTATGAATTGGCTCTTATTGGTGCTTATGATTTACTTCAAGCATCTTTTTTATCTGTTTGGATTGGTGAAATAGCATCGGATAATACAATTGCTGGGGGTGAAAGTGTTACAGATACAGAAGGTTTGCATCAAATAGATCAGATGAATCATGGAGGTGTTAACAATGAGCTTAGAAGTGTTTTTCGTTGGAATTATGCAGGAATAACAAGAGCAAACTATATTCTTGAATATAAAGATAACATTGACTTTCCTGGTAAAGATCATCTTATTGCTGAAGCAAGATTTTTAAGAGCATTCTACTATTTTGAGTTGGTTAAATTCTTTGGAGATGTTCCATTAGTTGTTGACCAACGTTTAGGAGTAGAAGAAGTATCTAAATTGCCAAGAACATCGTCAGCAGATGTGTATGCTCAAATTGAGGAGGATTTGATTTCTGCAGCTTCTATTTTAGACGTTTCGACTGTTGTTAAGGGCAAAGCTACCAAAGGTGCTGCATTAGCACTTTTAGGTAAAGCTTATTTGTATCAAAACAAATGGTCTGCTGCAGCTACAGCATTTGATGAAATAATAAATAACAGTTGGTACACATTGATTCCAGATTATGCAGATTTATTTTCTGTTACTAATGAAAACAATAGCGAAACTGTTTTTGACGTTCAATACTCTGGCCTTGAAGGTGGTAGCTATGGGTGTTTGGTTTGTTTAGAAGGAAATGCTGGGCCTGGTTTCCAGGGTATTAGACAATACAATGGACCTGTTTATGGTGATGGTAACAGTTATAATCTACCAACTCAGAATTTATATGATTTTTTCCCTAGTAATGACTCTAGAAGGGATTATACAATTTTAGACATTGATGCTTTTATTGCGGCACAAGCCAATCCTCAAAGTATTTCATATGCTATTGGAGCAGGTGGTCATACGGGATTCTACAATAATAAATACATTAAAAGACAAGGTGAGATAGGTCTTCCCGATAATGATTTAACGAGCCCTGTTAATTACAGAGTAATTAGGTATGCTGATGTGCTTTTAATGTCAGCTGAAGCTAATTTCCAAAATGGTAATTCATCGTTAGCTGAACAGTATATAAACGAAGTTAGAGCTAGAGTAGGAGTAGCACCAATGAGTGGAATCACTATTGATGATATTTATAATGAAAGAAGGTTAGAGCTTTCTTGTGAAGGACATCGATTTTTTGATTTAGTACGTACAAATAAAGCAAGCTCTTCAATTGATGGATTTAGTTTAGGTACCCATGAACTTTTTCCAATTCCACAAATTGAAATTGATTTAGCTGGTGGGAATTGGTTTCAAAACCCAGGATATTGAAAAATTCATAATTAATAAAACAGTTACATAAATAATTAAATAAAATGAAAAATAGTTCTCAAATAACTTTTAAAAATACGCTATCATTTTTCATGTTGGTGTCAATTTTCTCGTTAAGCTCTTGTAAGAAAGATCCAGAACCAACCTTAACAGAACCACCAACTGCTGCAGACGCAGCTTTTACGTACAGTCCATCTGCTGCTAATGACAATATAATTGAATTTGAAGCAGTAAATTCAACAATGACATGTAATTGGGATTTTGACAATGGTACAACAGGAAGTGGTGCTAATGTAATTGCTACTTACCCTAATGCAGGTACTTATACTGTTACACTAACGGTATTTAATCAAGGGGGAAGTGCTTCTAGTTCTCAAGAGATTGTAATAGATCAAACAGACCCTAGCTTACTTAACGACCCTTTATTTGAGTTTTTAACAGGTGGTATTAATGGTCCTGGTTCAAAAACTTGGGTTATAGATTCTGCTTCAGCAACCCATTTTGGAGTAGGTCCAGACCCTGTAGGGTCAGCCGGTGATTTCCCAGAATACTGGGATGCAGGTCCTAACGAAAAACCTGGATGTGGTATGTATGATGACAGGTATGTTTTCCATTTAAATAATTTTCAATTTGATATGGTAACAAATGGGAGTGTTTATGTCGATAATTTATTGTCAGGAGATTTCCCAAACTCTTATGAAAATTTAGGTGATTATACTGCACCTTTTAGTGATCAGTTAAATGAAAGTTGGAATATTACTAAAGCAGCCGACACTATGATTTCTTTATCTGGATCATCTTTTATTGGATTTTGGACAGGAGTTCAAGATTATAGAATTATTAACATTTCAGATACTTCTTTATGGTTACAATACACCGATATTTCAGATGGATTATTGTGGTACTTGCGACTTATTCCAGAAGGGTTTGTAAGCTCCGGAGGTGGAGGAGTAGTTAACTCCTATTCTCTTCCTTTAGATTTCGAATCTGTCGAGCCGATTCTAACTACTTTTGGAAATAGTTCTTATGCTTATATTTCCAACCCAGATCAATCTGGAATTAATACAAGTTCTATGGTGCTTGAAACAGTTCATGGAAACGAAACATGGGCAGGTCTTTTTGTTGATTTGGATACACCATTAGATTTCTCAGCTGCAACTATGATATCAGTTAAAGTATGGGCTCCTATTACAGGTGATTTTAGAATTAAAATTGAAAATTCTTCTAATACAAATGACTTTGTAGAAGTAGATGGGGTAGTTACAAATGCTAATACATGGGAAGAAATTACAGTTGACTTTTCTGCTGCATCTTCAGGTGTTTACGACAGATTAGTTCTTTTTCCTGGGTGGGATGTAGCAAATGCAGGAACATTTTATTTAGATGATATTTCACAACAATAATTTATATTTAATAAATGATAAGAAAATTCATTTACATATTTAGTTTCATTTTTTTATTAGGATGTAACAAGCCTGATAACAATCCTCCGGTTTCTTTGCCATCCAACCTAAATACTGCATTAACTATAAATGAAGGATTGGTTGAGGTTGAGGCTAATGCTAACAATGCTAACTTCTACACTTTCACTTTTTTTGAGGGACTAGATTCTACTGTTGTTGAATCTACAGATGGTCTTGGAGAATATACATTTTGTTGTACAGGGAACTATACAGTTAAAACTAAAGCCCATACTGATTACTACAACTATATCGAGACTGTAGATGATATCACAATTACTATAGATCCCGGGTTTACTGGAGGAATACCAACCACAGGATATACCTCTCCTTTAAGTTATCCAGGATATACTTTGGTATGGAATGATGAATTTGATGGAAATACAATTTCTTCTAATTGGGTCCATGAAATTGGAAATGGCAATTGGGGATGGGGAAACAATGAATTAGAATACTACAGAGAAGAAAATACATCGGTTGAAAATGGTTTATTAGTTATTTCTGCTAAAGAAGAAAATTTTGGTGGAAAAAACTATACTTCTTCAAGAATCAAAACTCAAGGTATTCAATCTTTTAAATATGGAAGAGTAGACATTAGAGCTGCTTTACCATTTGGAAAAGGAATGTGGCCTGCTCTTTGGATGTTGGGCGATAATATAACTAGTGTTAGCTGGCCTAGTTGTGGAGAAATAGATATTATGGAGTTAATAGGTGGGGGATCTTATAATGACAGAACTATATACGGCACTATTCACTGGGATAATAATGGCCATGCAGATTATGGGGGTAATAATTCCCTATCAAGCGGAGTTGTTTATGCAGAAGAATTTCATGTTTTTTCTATAATTTGGACACCTAGTTCTATTGTTTGGCTTAGAGACGATGTTCAATATCATGTTGCCGACATCACCCCTTCAACATTAAATGAATTTCATCAAAACTTCTTTTTTATTTTAAATGTAGCCGTTGGAGGGAACTGGCCAGGAAGTCCTGATGCAACAACTATTTTTCCTCAAACCATGGCAGTTGATTACATTAGAGTTTTTCAATAGTTTTATTTCATGAATCAAAACAATTTAATACTTCTTAGCTCTATCATCTTTTGTTTGTCATGCACATCTTTGGAAACTAATGAAATAGATTCATCCCTTACCATTTCTCAAAAAAATTCTTTCTATAAAAGAGTAGATTCCATATTTGAGTTAATGACTTTAGAAGAGAAAATAGGTCAATTAAACCAATATTCAGTTGGTGAAGAAATGACTGGGCCAAATCAAAACAATGATTATTCAAAACAACGATACAATCAACTTATAAATGGCAGTGTAGGTTCTGTTTTGAACTTGCTTGGTGCAGAAAATACAAGGTTAGTTCAACAGCAAGTAATTGAAAATAGTCGATTAAAGATTCCATTAATATTTGCCTATGATGTAATTCACGGTTATAAAACAATTTTCCCTATTCCTCTTGCAGAAAGCTGTTCATGGGATTTGAAATTAATGGAAAAAACAGCTAAAGCATCTGCGGCTGAAGCTGCTGCTTCAGGAATTCAATGGACTTTTGCTCCAATGATTGATGTTTCTAGAGATGCAAGATGGGGAAGAGTAATGGAAGGTGCTGGCGAAGATCCTTTTTTAGGCGCTCAAGTTGCTGCTGCTAGAATAAAAGGTTTTCAGGGAGAATCACTTTCAGACTCCTTGTCAATAGCGGCATGCGCAAAACATTTTGCAGCTTATGGATTTGTCGAAAGTGGCAAGGATTACAATACAGTAAATATTGGACAAAACACATTAATGAATGTTGTGCTGCCGCCTTTTAAAATGGCAGCTAAAAATAATGTAGCAACATTTATGAACGCATTTAATGATATTGATGGAATTCCAGCTACAGCAAATTTTTTTTTACTTAAAGAGATTTTAAGAGAAAAATGGAACTATGAAGGAGTTGTTGTTTCTGATTGGGGTTCTATTGGTGAAATGGTTAATCATCGCTATTCTAAAGATTTAAAGCAAGCTGCTCACCAAGCAATAGCTGCTGGGTGTGACATAGATATGGAAAGCCAAGCATATATTAAGCACCTTAAAGAATTAGTCGAGCAAAATCCTGATTTAGAAAATGAAATTAATAAGGCAGTTAAAAGAATTTTAACATTAAAGTTTAAGCTTGGATTATTTGATGATCCATATAAATATTCTAGTTTAATTAGAGAGAAAAATGTTGTTGGATCTTCAGCTCATTTAGATCTTGCTCTTGAAGCTGCGTTGAAATCTATTGTTTTACTAAAAAATGAAAATCAATTGTTGCCCCTTAAAAAAAATCAAAAAATTGCGATTATAGGTGCTCTTGCAAATGATAGTGATGCTCCTTTAGGCAATTGGAGAGCTCATGCGTCTTCAAATTCAGCAATAAATCTATTAGATGGAATGAGAACGGTGTTTGAATCCAATTTTACATTTGCTAAAGGATGTGAACTTTCTGTTGGAAGTAATAATTTTTTCGAAGAATTAAAAATTAATAATTCAGATTATTCTGGATTTAGTGAAGCAGTTGATTTGGCAAGAAAAAGCGAAATAGTTGTGATGGCTTTAGGTGAGCCAGCCTACATGTCTGGTGAAGGAAGAAGTCGTTCTAACATTGCTCTTCCAGGCGTCCAATTGGAATTGTTAAAAGAAGTTTACAAAGTAAATAAGAACATTGTTTTAGTTTTAATGAATGGAAGGCCACTTACAATTCCCTGGGAATATAAAAACATTCCCGCAATTGTTGAAGCTTGGCATTGTGGTTCTAGTTCCGGAGAGGCAATTGCGAAGATTTTAATTGGAGATTATAATCCATCTGGTAAATTAACAATGTCTTTTCCAAGAAATGTTGGACAAATTCCAATTTATTACAATAAAAAAACTACTGGAAGGCCATCTTCTGGTCCAAATCAAGTATTTTATGTTCATCATTCTGATGTGGATAACGACCCTCTATTTCCTTTTGGATATGGTCTTAGTTACACACAATTTGAATATTCCGAAATGAAAATTTCTAAGAATGAAATTTACATGAATGATACATTGAAAGTTACAATTAAAGTTCAAAATATTGGTAATTTTTCTGGGGAGGAAATAGTACAGTTATACATTACAGACGAATTTGCTAGTGTAACACTACCTGAAATGGAGCTAAAAGGATTTCAAAAAATAAGCTTAGCTGTTGGCGAATCAAAACAAGCCGAATTTAACATTACAAAACAAGACTTAAGCTTTTACAATAAACAGAATGTTTTTATTGCAGAACCAGGAAGTTTTATAGTAGGAGTTGGAACGAATTCAAAGAATTTAGATGTTATGTCTTTTAATTTAGTTCAATAAGTTGAATCCTTATTGTTAGTGTATATAGTACACTTATTTTACGTATATTTATATCGTTAATAATCCTTTTAAATAATGAAAACATCTTTGATATTACTTTTTAATTTTTTTTTAATTTCAGTTTTATGTCAAAATGTTCCAATAGATTTTGAGCAAAATGGAAATGGATTAAACTGGACTTGGACCACTTTTGAAAATGATATAAATCCACCTGTTGAAATTGTACCTAACCCAGATGTTTCGGGTCTTGACACTTCTTCTACAGTATTAAAATTTACTGCTTTACAGTCAGGAAATCCATGGGCCGGTTTTGAGTCGATGCACGGTTCTGACATTGGATCATTTTCTTTTGATTCCACAAATTGTACAGTTAAAATTATGGTTTGGAAGTCGGTGATTAGTGATGTAGGAATAAAATTTGTTGATCCAACTTCGGCTGCTCAGCCTGAAATCAAAGTTTCAAACACATTAGTTAATAGATGGGAAGAATTAACATTTGATTTTTCTTCTCGAATCGGAGTTTATCCAGTTTTAAAAGATCAAATTGTAATTTTTCCAGATTTCGATTTGGCAGGCAGAACTCAAGATAATGTTGTTTATATAGATAACATTTATGAT
Organism: Flavobacteriales bacterium; assembly: GCA_029243225.1. Classification (GTDB taxonomy): domain Bacteria; phylum Bacteroidota; class Bacteroidia; order Flavobacteriales_D; family Parvicellaceae. Next base: position 1,542 of record JAQWSL010000055.1, on the reverse strand, counting down.
ACAGATTCTATTACTAATGTTAATGGTTTAACTCAACATTTTAGTAAGTTAAGTGATATATATCCTAACCCTGTTTCTGATGTGTTGTTTATTGAAAATGATAAAAACAAAAGATTAGAAATAGTTGATTTACATGGTAAAACACAAGCTTTCCATACCCTAATTTCAGGTTCAAATAATTTAGATTTATCTTTTTTATCTAATGGAATTTACCTAGTTAAATTATATGAGAAAAATTATCCTTCAGAAATAATTAAACTAATTAAGAATTAATAATTCTGTTTTATAATTTTGGTAATTATAAAACAATAAATGAGTTTAATAAAAGCTATTTTCAATTTAAAATGTCCTCGTTGTAGAAAAGGAGATCTTTTTGAGGTGAATAATCCTTACAGACTTAAGAAACTAAATGTAATGAATGACAACTGTTCTGTATGTCAACAGAAGTTTGTTATTGAGCCTGGTTTCTATTTGGGAGCAGCTTATGTAAGTTACGCTCTTCAGGTATTTGTAGTAGTTATTACCTATTTAACTTTAAGTATTTTTACTGATTTTTCTGTGAACTGGATAATATCTTCGATTGCCATTATTGTATTGTTAGCAGCTCCATATTTTATCGTTCTTTCGAGGTCATTTTGGATTTCCTTTTTCGTCTCTTTTGATTCTAATTTTAAAAACAATTGACTGTATTTTCAATTATAGATGTTGAAACTACCGGCTATCCTCACAATAAAATAACGGATATTTCAATTTACAACACAAATTCTCAAAAAGTAGTTGCTGAATTTCATTCATTGGTCAATCCTGATGTTGCTATCTCTTCATCAATCACAAGGTTAACTGGAATTACTAATGAAATGGTTAGAGATGCTCCTTTTTTTTATGAAATTGCTAAGCAAATAGTAAATCTAACAAGAGACAATGTTTTTGTTGCTCATAATGTAAATTTTGATTTTAATGTAATTAAAAATGAGTTCAAAAATTTAGGTTATACTTTTCATCGAAAAAAAATGTGCACTGTGAAATTGTCTAGAAAATTACTTCCAGGTCATAAGTCTTATTCTTTAGGGAAGTTGTGTGATGACTTATCAATTCCAATTTATGGTAGGCATAGAGCTAAGGGAGATGCCCTAGCAACCCTACAACTCTTTAAGATGCTTATTAATAAATCTGATCAAGGGTTGTTTAATCAACAAATTGCAAAAAAACAATTAACTATGTCTCACTTTATAAGTGAATCTGATTTAACAAAACTATCCAATAAAACAGGAGTGTATTATTTTTGGAATATTGAAAATACCATAATTTATATCGGTAAATCATTAAATATTAAAGATAGGGTTTTGAGTCATTTTCGTAATTCCTCAAAAAAGGAATTAAAAATGTGTCAAGAAGTAGCACGAATTACATATGAAGAAACCGGGAATGATTTAATTGCTCAACTAATGGAATCTGCGGAAATAAAAACCCATTACCCAATTTATAATTACAGGCAAAAAAGAGTTGCTGAGAATTATGGGCTGTCATTTCATACAAATAATG
>JAQWSL010000077.1 GCA_029243225.1 Flavobacteriales bacterium | reverse complement strand
ACTTGACCAATCACTGTCAAAAAACCAAACAGAACCTGCAAAACCATTAGATGTTCTATTAACTGTCCCCATTGGATTGCCAAGAAAGTTTTCCATTTCATTAACATAAATATTTCCAGCAGTTGTTTGAAAATCGGTAACAAATTCTGGAAGTTGAACAGCCTGAAAAGTGCCACTTGGACTTGCATGTACAGAAGCAACAATTACTTTCCCAACATTATCATCTTCTAATTGTTTAGCTATTACAGCAGCAGCAGGACAATTTGTACAAGTGTGACCAGTATAGTCTTCTAGTAATATTCTTTTAATTGTATTTGTATTGGTAGTCCAAACTGGCCAAGGATAAGGATTAGCAATGGTGTCAAAAGGGTATAAATCCCAATTAATAGAACTTGATTCAGGGATAGGATTCTCAATATAATCGCAGCTTTGAAATGCAATTGCAAACAAAAATAAAAGTGGAAATAATTTTTTCATAATTAGAAGCTAGATGTTAAAGTAAATGTTAGACCATTAGATGCAGGAACAGCTCTGCAAACTCCTCCTACACAAAAAACACCTGCTCTTTGTCTCCCATATTGAATTGAAAATCGATGAGGACCTTTTATATAGCCTGATGATATTAGTGCGTAATGTAAACGTTGCTCAGGAACAGAATTTCCATAATTATACTGATCCAAAACTGCAACATACCAATGTGGACTAAACGTGTATTCAATTTGTCCAAAAACCCAATCACCTTGATCTTGTTTTCTTATCACATTCTCACCATTACTTAATGTAATTGTTTCTTTTGAAGGTTTAGTCCATAATCCTTGTAATTCGAAACGTAAAGCATGGTGAGCATTAATTTTATATGTTAAATCTAATACAGCTATTTGTGCTTGAATTAATTCATGGTGTTTAGCTACAAGCACTGCTCTATCTTCGAATACAAGATTGTAGTAATTTAAACTAAATTTTAATTTTTTATTTATTTTTCTTTTAATCTCAATGTTGAAATCTTGATATAAGATACTGTCACTCATAGAAAAAGGTGTAGTTGTGTAACTATTCCTTGTTAAAGAATCGTTTATGAAAGTTCTATTAGGCACATATGAAGTTGCAAAATTTAAAGCTATTGAAGTCCCGTATTTACCTCCTAATTTTGTCTTCTTAGGTATTTTATACATTATATCTGCTTGAAAAGCAACTTCCCCTCTAGCATTAGTAGAGTAAGGGTACAATGTAGCAGCTAAATTATAGGTGTGTTGCTTTGAAAGTGCAGGTAAATAACCTATCATTAAATCAGTTGGGCCAACACTTACGTTTGTTGATCTCCAGAGCATATTGTCCATGTGCTTAGCGGATAAATCTACTGCAAATCCTTTTTGAGAATATCCTAGATTGAATAATAACCCTTCACCATTTTTGTATATATAGTTAAACCTTTCATCTTGGTTGTCAGGATAGGGATCATTTATTTTATATACATATTCCCCCGAGAATCTAAATTTTGAATAGCGCATTCCAAATCTTGCGGCATATGAACCAACATTTTTCGGTAATATGTAATCAGGGGTATTATTATCATCATTGAATTTACTAACAAAACTTCCTCCAACTGTAAGTCTAAATTTAGAATCATTTAAAGAGTCTAAAAGTTCATTGATGTCAATTTCGCCATCAAATCCTCTAATAACACCATTTCCATTAGTGAGGCCATCATTAAAAAAATGTCGTTGTTTACCTACTAAACCTTTCAAGTAAACCCCTTTATAAGGATTATATTTAACTTTTACACCATCAAGTGCATTGTCAATTCCAAGTTGCCTTTCTTCATAAGCTCTTAATATCATTCCACTACCATATTGTTCATAGAAGCTTCCAATGGTAATGTCTAAGTCTTCATTTTTCCAATTTGCAAAACGATAACCCATTCCCGTACCCTTGAAAGTTGTAGGGTATCCCTCTAGCGTGTTAAGATATGATTCAAATCGAACCCCCGCACTGAAATTGCCTCTATTGTAATTTAGATTGGTGAAGCCATTAAAACCCATAATATGGTCGGGTAAAGCAGCGTTTATCAGAGAATCTGCTTGGTAATATTGAGATATAGCTTGAATATTTCCACTAAACGTTCCAGCGTCAACGGGTTTTTCATTGTTTTGACAATAATAATAATTAGACATTGCTAATGTCCCAAGAAGTAATAATGTTTTTATTTTCATTTAGATAATTTAAGAACCTCTTTGTACAGTTCTTTTTCGTCTCCTGGAGAGTAGTTGTTGTGGTCCCAAACAACATTTCCATTACCGTCAACAAGAAAAGTATGAGGAACATTGTTAACATTCATGGCTCTTTTGAAATCACCGTTAGGATCAAGAAGAACAGAATAGTCCCATCCTTGAGCGTTTACATAAGGTTCAACTCTTGTAGATGATCTAGCGTCATCAATTGAAATTGCAACAAGATGAACACCAGTTTCATCAACCCAATCATCGTAATCTTCAGCAATGGTATTCAATTCAACTTTACAAGGCTTACACCAAGTTGCCCAAAAACTAATAATAATAGGTTTGCCATCATTTTTGAGCGCAGACATATCAACAGATTTACCACTTAAGTCTTTTAATTTTACTGATGGAAGTTTTTTTGATTGAGCTGTCGAATTAGCTACCGTAAATAATGCAATAAATAATAATATAATATGCTTTTTCATGTTTTTTTTTTTAATAGTTACTTGTGGTAATTCAATAATCAAACCAAACTTATTTATATCGTAAAAATAATGTTTTAGATTATATGTTTTTCTTTTTTAAAACCCAATATGGAAATTATGTTGGAGTTTTAAATCTTTTATGTAATAAAAAAAGGCGGGATTACCCGCCTTTTTAAGATTACAAAAAGTTGTATTATTTATTAACTGTAACTCTAGTAGTAACAGTTTTCGAACCTGATTTAATGTTAATTAAATAAAATCCAGATGAAAGATCAGTAGCATTTAATTTTACTAACTGATTTCCAGAAACAACACCTAAATCAATAGATTGAACATTTTGACCAATTGTATTGAAAACTTCAATAGAAGTTCTTTCCATACCTTCAACATTGAAAGATACAGTAGCAATATTATTGATTGGATTTGGATAAATAGAAAGCTCATTAATTCCACTTTCTTCTAAGCCAACAGCTGAGAACGTCATGTCCATTTTGTCAGTGTTAACATCTCCAAAATCTCCTGATCCAGATGCAATAGTAGATCCATTTGCATCAGTAATAGTCCATGAACCGTCAGTTCCGCCCCATTGTGCAGCACCAAGACCGTCACCATAGCTATCTAAAATTGTTACAGAATAGCAATCATCAGCAGGCACAGCTAAAGTAAAAGTTTTCATTGTGTTGTTGTCTCCAGCTGAATATGGACCACCAGACTCTAGAGTAGTTCCACCAGAGTTTTTAAATTCCCAAGTTGTTTCAGATGCATAATTATCTAAAAGCAATTCAAATGTAAGATCTCCGTGTCCTGGAGTTGCAAATCCAATTGCTTGAGAAAGTGTATTGTTAGCAGTATTAACATCACCAGTAGCAACAGTTTCAATAGAAATTGTTGCTGCACTTGAAAGAGAAACTGGAATAGTTACTGATTCAGTATCCCATTGTGCTAAAGTAGTTGAGTTAGTAGCAGATCCAATAGTTGAACCACCAGACATAACATTAACAGTTATATCACCAGCAGCTAAAGATTGGGAACCTTTGTTTTGAACTATAACTTCAACATCTAAATTACCACAAGCAACAGTCTCACCAGTGTAGCTAAATAAACCAGCATCAACTCCAGTTGAACCTGTATGATTAGCAATGTTTCCAGAGATGTTACCATAAGTAGTACCATTTTGACCACTTTCTTCTAAGTATCTGTCAGGATAAATAGTGTAAATAGTAGGGTAGTATGCAATGTTAAGTGTTTGAGCAATTGAAGCATCATCAATAATTGGGAAGTCTGTACCAGTTACCCAATCACCTTGTGTATTTCCAGATCCGTTTAATTCAGCTAATCCAGTTGATCCATCACCTTCTACCCAAAGAACGATAACGTCATTAGTAGTTGATGCACTAACACCAGTTCCACCAGTCGGTCCATGATTCATCCATAAATCTTCTAATGCACCACCTTGGTGATAACTCCAACATGGCCCACACCAAGTAGCAGAGATGTCTACTACAACAGTGTAACCTGCATCTAAATAAGTGTAAAGATTGTGTGTGTTACCGTTAATATCGGTACCAGTAAAGTCAGGACAAAGAGTCCCGTCAGGGAACTGCGCGTTAACAGATCCAAAAAGACCTAAAGCAACAGTTAAAGAGAATAAAATTTTTTTCATAATAGTTAATTCAGTTAAACATTTTAATTTATATATCGTAAATGTAATATTCATTTATGTATTTGTAAAACAATCAAACCTTTAATTATTGGATTCCTATTTAAAATAGTTAAAGCTTGATTATTTTATCTAACATATAAAGCAATACTTATTTACCTTACCTTTAGACAACTTTTAAATGTTAAGGTTGTCTCAATTATAAAGATATTAAAAAAAACCCATGAAAAATTTAATTTTACTAGTTACCGTATTTACAGGTATTCTTCCTTTCCAATCTCAAATAGTCAATCCTTTAATAATTGTTGAGCCTGATGATGTTAGTGTTGATGTAAATAATCTTACTGTTGATGAAACAGGACTTTCAAGTGATTTTGAACTAGATAAATCATTATGGGTAATCAATACTACAACTCAAGCGATTACATTGAAATGTAAAAAAATTGAGATTGATGTTCTTTCTGGTACAGAAAATGTTACTTGTTGGAAGTTGTGCCCTCTAAATTTTGATGTAGCTGGTGCTAACCCTTCCCAATTTGTTACTGTTGGAGGAAATCAAATGACAGAAACCGTTGAGGCTTCAGGAAACACTAATGGTGGAGATACAATTAAATCATTTAGTGGTCATTATAAGCCAATGAATATTGATGGTTGTTCATTAATGAGATACGAATGGTATGATGAAAATGATTTGAATACTGCTTTAGCTAGTGTTAACGTAAGATTTATTCATACTTCTGGACCATGCTCTGTTTCTGATGAAATTAGTCATACTCTACCTGATTTCAAACTTTTCCCTAACCCTGCTAATGACATAGTTAGAATTGAAATGAATGGTGTTCATGAAAATTCTATTAATTATACACTTTCTATTGTAGACATAATTGGTAAAAAAGTAATTGAAAAAAACATGGCTTCTTTCAAAAATTCTTTTGCAGAAATAGAAGTTTCAGATTTAAAGCAAGGAATCTACATTGTGTCTTTAGAAAACGCATCTACAACAATTCAAACAGAAAGATTAATTGTAAAGCATTAATAAACTTCTTTTCTAATTAATTGAGCCACTTTTGGAATGCCAATAGTGGCTTTCTCTTTAAAAATTTTTAAATTTTCAATTTTAGAAATTTTAATGGATTCTGATGGGTCTACTAAATACTTTAATGCACTATTAGTTGCTGCGTGAATCAAGCCAGCTGCTGGATATACATTTAATGAAGTTCCAATAACAATCAAAAAATCAGCTTCTGAAATAATTTCTTCAGCTATTGTTAAGTTGGGAACTTGTTCTCCAAACCATACTATATGAGGTCTTAATTGATGGCCATTTGGGCAAACATCCCCAAATAATAGTGGATTAACTCCTTGCGTATAGACTTCATCAGTTCCTGTGCTTCTAACTTTATCAACCTCTCCATGCAAGTGAAGAACGTTAGATGAACCTCCTCTTTCGTGAAGGTTGTCAATGTTTTGAGTAATTACTGTCACATCTACTAACTCTTCTAATTTAGCAATTTCTAAATGAGCAACATTAGGTTTTGCATCTGAGGCAATTTTGCGTCTTGTATTGTAGAAATCCAAGACTAAGTTTGGGTTTTTCGACCATGCTTCAGGTGTGGCAACATCATTAATGTCGTAATTTGCCCATATTCCACCATCGTCCCTGAATGTGTCTAATCCACTTTCGGCACTTATTCCTGCTCCAGAAAAAACTACTAATTTCTTTTTCATTTACATAAAAATAAGAAATTGACATCTTATAACTAATTTAAATTTATAAATAGGAGCATATTGGTTCATATTTTTACCTTTACTTTTGCTAAAATTAATTTTGATGAAATCATTAAAGAAAGAAGCCTTAGATTATCATTCTAAAGGAAGAAAAGGTAAAATTGAAGTTGTTCCCACCAAGCCATACAGTACACAACGGGATTTATCTTTAGCCTATTCTCCTGGAGTTGCCGAACCTTGTTTAGAAATAAGCAATAATAGCTCTGATGTATATAAATACACTTCAAAGGGTAATTTAGTTGCTGTTATTTCAAATGGAACTGCAGTACTAGGGTTGGGTGATATTGGTCCTGAAGCATCTAAACCAGTGATGGAAGGAAAGGGACTGTTATTTAAGATTTTTGCAGATATAGATGTTTTTGATATTGAAGTAGATCAAAGTAATGTAGAAGATTTTGTCAAAACAGTTAAAGCAATAGCTCCAACTTTTGGAGGAATAAATTTAGAAGATATAAAAGCGCCAGAAGCATTTGAAATTGAAAAAAGATTAAAAGAAGAATTAGATATTCCAGTCATGCATGATGATCAGCATGGAACAGCAATTATTTCATCAGCAGCATTGGTCAATGCTTTATTTATTGCCGAAAAGAAAATAGATCAAGTAAAGGTTGTTATTAGTGGCGCTGGAGCATCAGCTATTTCATGTGGAAAACTTTACATCTCTTTGGGGGTTAAAAGAGCAAATATTTTCATGTTTGACTCTAAAGGTTTAATTACAAAAAGTCGACAAAATTTAGATAAAAACAAATTAAATTTTGCTCAAAAATGTAATGAGATAAGTTTGGAAAAAGCAATGCTAAATGCAGATGTTTTTCTGGGCCTCTCTAAGGGAAATATTGTTTCTAAACAAATGATTAAATCGATGGCTGATAACCCTATTGTATTTGCTTTAGCAAATCCGGATCCAGAAATTGCATACAAAGATGCCATTAGCGCAAGAGAAGATGTTATTATGGCTACTGGTAGGTCAGATCATCCAAATCAAGTTAACAATGTTTTAGGGTTTCCATATATTTTTAGAGGAGCTTTAGATGTTAGATCAACCTGTATCAATGAAGAAATGAAATTAGCTGCAGTAAATGCTATTGCAGAATTGGCAAAAGAGCCAGTCCCTGATGAGGTTAATGAAGCATATGATTTAAAAAATATAAAATTTGGAAGGACACAGATAATCCCAAAACCAGTAGATCCGCGTCTAATTTATCGTGTTGCTCCAGCGGTGGCTAAAGCCGCTATTGAATCTGGAGTAGCTAGAATTAAAATTGACAACTGGGAGGATTACGAGCTAGAGCTTAAGGCTAGATTAGGACTAGACAATAAACTTATTAGAAACATAACTGAGAAAGCAAAAAGAAGCCCTAAAAAAGTTGTTTTTGCAGAAGCAGATCATTATAAGATTTTAAAAGCAGCCCAAGTTGCATATGAAGAAGGTATTGCAGAACCTATTTTATTAGGTAAAAGATCAAAAATAAATCAACTTGTAGAAGAATATGAATTAGATTTTGGTTCATGTGAAATAATTGATCCAAGAGATGAAAAACAAGAAGAGAGAAGGTTTGAGTTTGCTGAAATTTTATTTGAAAAAAGAAAAAGAAGAGGGCTCACACTTTATGAGTGTAAAAAAATGATGAGAGAAAGAAATTATTTTGCATCAGCAATGGTTGAAACCGGACTTGCAGATGTGATGATTTCTGGATTAACCCGAAACTATAAAGATACTATTCGACCAGCCTTACAAGTAATTGGAGTTGATGAGGGTGTAAATAAAATTGCAGGAATGTACATTCTTATCACTAAGGACGGGCCATACTTCTTTGCTGACACTACTGTTAATTTAAATCCTAGTGTTCAAGAAATTGTAGACATAACTTTATTGGTGAATAAGATTATTAAACGATTTCAAATTCAGCCTAAAATAGCATTACTTAGCTATTCAAATTTTGGATCTACGGAAGGAGAAGATGCTTTAAAAATGAGAGAGGCAGCTAGAATTCTTCATAAAGAACATCCTGAAATTGTGGTAGATGGAGAAGTTCAAGCGAATTTTGCTTTAAATAAAGAGATGCTAAAAGATTATTTTTCTTTTTCTCAGCTAGCAAACAAGAAGACAAACACATTAATATTTCCTAACTTAAGTGCTGGGAATATTGCATATAAATTAGTAAAGGAAATGAATCAATTAGAAGCAGTTGGACCAATTTTACTTGGCATGAAAAAGCCTTGTCACATATTGCAAATAGGTTCTTCGGTAAGAGAAATATTAAACATGATAACTCTTGCAGTGGTAGATGTTCAAACTAGAAAATAAAAATATATGATAACACATATTGACGGAATTCTCGAAGAAAAAAACCCTGCATATATAATAATTGATGTCAACGGAATAGGATATTTTCTTTACATAACATTACAAACTTATGGGGATGTCCCAGAAAAAGGGAGGATTCGACTTTTCACTCAATTTATAGTTAGAGAAGATTCTCAAAAACTATACGGTTTTTCTTCTGAAGAAGAAAGAAAGATGTTTAACGCATTAATTAATGTTTCTGGAGTTGGGGCTAATACAGCTATGTTAGTTCTTTCTTCCCTTAAGTCAGACGAATTGGTGTCCGCTATTTTAAGCGATGATGTGGCTTTATTGAAGAAAATTAAAGGAATTGGAGCAAAATCAGCACAACGAATTATTATCGACCTCAAAGATAAGGTGGATAAATTTGGCATTTCCCATCAAATTTCCAGTACTAAAGACAATACGATTAAGAATGAAGCGTTATCAGCATTAACTGTTTTAGGTGTCGATAAGAAAAAAGCTGAAAACACTATTGATAAAATCCTAAATCAGGGCACAGATGAATTGACTGTTGAGGAATTAATTAAAAAAACGCTAAAGAGTTTATAGTTTAGCCTATTAGTATTGAATTGAGCCACTTTAAAGTTTTAAAATATTGCATATTAACTGCTGTAATAGCAGTTTTTTTTGGTATTGGAGAAGTTCATTCTCATTCGATTCCAGAATTTAAAACAATGCTAGATTCTCCCGAAATTGATTTACAATTTCCGATTGACGATTCTTACGATCCATCACAAAGCGGGGGAGGACAAATTGATTTTGAAGACCCATTAAATATTCATAATGAGGTGGAATATGACCCCATAACTCAGCAATATATTTTCAGCTCTTTTATTGGGGATTCCTTAATCTATCGTTACTCAAGCACCATGACAATGGAAGAATATTTTGAGTATCAAAATAATCAATCATTAGATAGTTATTGGCAAAATAAGATGGATGAGCAATCTGATGCATATAGACAAACAGATAATGTAATTCCAAAATTAAATATTCCAGGTGCAAGAAAGCTATTTGGAAGTGATTTCGTGGAAATTCGACCTCAAGGCTCTGCAGAGCTAAGTTTTGGTTTGAATTCATCAAGAACTGACAATCCTGTTCTTCCAGAAAAACAAAGGAGAATCACAACATTCGATTTTGATCAGAAAATTCAAATGAATTTAACAGGTAAAATAGGTGATTTAATGGAAATTGGATTTAATTATAATACTGAAGCAACATTTGATTTTGAAAATCAATTGAAATTGGATTACTCTGGAGAAGAAGACGACATTATTCAAAAACTAGAGGCTGGAAATGTAAGTATGCCATTAAATAGCTCTCTTATTTCTGGGAGTCAAAGTTTGTTTGGTATAAAATCAGAACTAAAGTTTGGTCGATTAACCGCAACTACAGTATTATCGCAGCAAAAGGGACAGAAAAAAGAAATTGAAGTTGCAGGGGGAGCTCAAGTTAATGACTTTGAAATATATGCAGATAACTATGAAGAAAACAGGCACTTTTTCTTGAGTTATTACTTTAGGGACGGTTACGACAATTCAATGAAAACACTACCGCTAGTAATGTCTGGTGTTCAAATTCAACGAATTGAGGTTTGGGTTACAAATAGAACAAACGATTTTAATGAAACAAGAAATGTAATAGCATTTTCTGATTTGGGAGAAATAAATGCCAATGTTTTGGAAAACCCTGCTTGGTATGCTGGAGGAGCAAATCTGCCTAGCAACAATAATAACCTGCTGTATCAAAGTATTCAAAATAATAACAACATTAGAAATTATGTGAATGCTAGTAATGAATTGTCTGGCCCTTCTTTTGGAATGGTTCAGAGTGTAGAGTATGAAAAACTAGAAAATGCTCGGCTATTAAGCTCTAATGAATTTACTTACAACTCCGTATTGGGTTTTATTTCATTAAATCAGTCTTTAAATAATGATGAGGTTTTAGGAGTTGCCTATCAATATACTTACAATGGGCAAACATATCAAGTTGGTGAATTGTCTACTGATGGTGTTTCAGGCCAAAATGCCTTGTATTTAAAACTATTAAAATCTACAGTTAGAAACCCAAGGAAAAAGCTATGGGATTTAATGATGAAAAACGTTTATTCTTTGGGAGCATATCAAATAGATGCAACTAATTTCAGATTAGATATATGGTACAATAACCCATCTACGTCAGTAGATATTAATTACATACCTAAACCTGGAGTTGATGATAAATTACTTATTCAGCTAGTGGATTTAGACCGCTTAAATCAACAGCAAGCAACTTATTCCGATGGGCTTTTTGATTTCTTACCTATTTCAGATAATCAAGGAAGAATAGCAAATGGTGGGACAATCAATCCTAGAAATGGAAGATTATATTTTACTACGATTGAACCGTTTGGATCTACAATAGACAAAAAACTTGCAGCTAAGGGAATTTCTCAGGCAATTAGAAATACAGTTGTATTTCAACAATTATATGATAGTACAAAAACAGCAGCACAACAGCTTCCAGAGCTTAATAGATATAAAATAAAGGGGGTATATCAATCTTCCGTAAGTTCTGAAATTTCCTTGAACGCCCTTAATATTCCTCAGGGATCAGTTGTCGTAACGGCAGGCGGGCAAGTGTTAACAGAAGGTTCTCAATATACGGTTGATTATAACTTGGGAAGAGTAAAGATTTTAGATGACGGAATTTTAAGTTCTGGCACACCAATAAAGATTTCTTTAGAAAGTAATTCACTCTTTAGCATTCAGGTTAAATCATTGATGGGAACTCATTTAGATTATAAGATAAGTAAGGATGCAAATATTGGAGCAACTGCAATTAGGTTAACTGAAAAACCATTAACTCAAAAGGTGAATATTGGAGATGAACCCATTGCCAATACAATGCTAGGTCTTGATGGAGGGTTTAGAAAAGAGGTTCCTTTTTTAACAAAATTAGTTGATAAATTACCATTTATTGAAACAAAAGAAAAGTCGGTTGTTAATTTCTCTGCTGAGGTAGCTACACTAATTCCTGGACACAATAGAGCAATTAATGTTAGTGGTGAAGATGGAACTTCATACATTGATGATTTTGAAGGCAGTCAAAGTTCGATTGACATTAGAACATTTAATACATGGGTGTTGTCATCTGTTCCTCAAGGTCAACCAGATCTTTTTCCCGAAGCAGGTTTATATGATAACATTACTTATGGGAAAAATAGAGCAAAAATCGCTTGGTATGTAATTGATCCATTATTTCATAACGACATTAACTTAACACCTAGCCATATTAAGGGGAATGAGGCAATGCAATGGAATCATACCATGAGGCAAGTCTTGGTTAATGAAGTTTTCCCCAATAAACAATTAAGTACAGGGCAGTTACAAAATATTCCTGTTTTTGATTTGGCATTTTACCCAAAAGAAAAAGGTCCTTACAATTACGATGCGAATTTTTCAAGCTACTCTGCAGGTGTTAATCCAAGTGGTGAATTACAAAATCCAGCATCTAGGTGGGGAGGTATAATGAGAACACTAACTACAAATGATTTTGAAGCTGCAAATATTGAGTTTATTCAATTTTGGATGATGGATCCATTTAGCTCCTCAACAACAAATAGCTTGGGTGAACCAGCGTCAAATGATGACTCTCCTAATAGTTCGGGTGGTTTTTTATATTTTAACTTAGGAAATATATCTGAAGATATTTTAAGAGATGGTAGAAAATCTTTTGAAAATGGCCTTCCTATTGATGGAGATTATAGTCCAGATGACTGGACAAGTACGGATTGGGGTTTTATACCTACAACACAGGTTATCGTAAATGCTTTTAACAATGATTTAGATTCAAGAATTTTCCAGGATGTAGGTCTAGACGGATTAGGTGATGCTGATGAAAGTACATTTTTCAATGATTATATTTCAGACATTCAAGGAGTTGTTGCTGACCCTACTGCACTTTCTAATTTATTAGCAGATCCATCATCAGATAACTATAATTATTTTAGAGATGATGATTACGATAATGAACAAAGAAGTATAAGAGAACGCTATAAGAGCTACAACAACCCAGATGGAAATTCACCTACTTCAGAAATGTCCGCTAATTATAATGCTGACGGATATGCCACATCTGCTTCAACTCTTCCTAACGTTGAAGATATAAATCAGGATAATAATTTAAACGAGACTGAAAGCTACTTTCAATACAAGGTGGCATTAAAACCGCAAAACATGGTTGTTGGCTCTAATTACATAACGGATAGAATCTTGGCAACAGATGAAAGAAGTGGAAAACAAGTTTATTGGTATCAATTTAGAGTTCCTCTTAGAGAGTTTTCTAAAAGAGTAAATGGTATACAAGATTTTAGATCTATTCGATTTATTAGAATGTTTATGCAAGGTTGGAGTGAAGATGTTGTTCTTCGTTTTGCAAGGTTAGAATTAATCAGAGGCGAGTGGAGATCGTATTTAGGATCTTTATTAACTGATGGTGAATACCTTCAACCTGAAGAGTCAAACACTACGTTTAACATTAGTGCAGTTAATATTGAAGATAACGGTAATAGAGAACCAATACATTACGTTCTTCCAGATGGAATTATAAGAGAAACTAACTATCAAACAGCCAATTTAGCTCAGCAAAACGAACAAAGTTTGGTTTTAGATGTTTGTGGTTTACAGGACGGAGATGCAAGAGCAGCTTATAGAAATGTGAATTTTGATATTAGAAATTACAACAAAATTCAAATGTTTGTTCATGCAGAATCTAATGATGATCTAAATCCTGTATTTGATGACGAGGCAACAGTTTTTGTTAGACTTGGTACAGATTTTATTTCCAACTATTACGAATACGAAATGCCGCTTAAAATATCTCCATGGAATGACCACACCTCATCTTCTGTTTGGCCCGATGCAAACAACATGGTTATAGACTTAAATAAGCTTAAAGCGGTAAAGGTCAATAGAAATGGAATTGGCCTTAATGTTCTTGAAAGATATACAGAAAAAGATCCGGATGATTTAACTAGAAACATTACTGTTATAGGTAATCCTAATCTTCAGGGTTTAAAAACCATTATGATTGGAATTAGAAATCCAAAAAATGATGATCCTGCGAATCAATGGCAACCAGACGATGGAATGGAGAAGTGTCTTGAAGTTTGGGTGAACGAGTTAAGATTGAGTGATTTCAATGAAAATGGTGGGTGGGCAGCCATAGGGAGAGTAAATGCTAATCTTGCAGATTTTGCAGATGTTTCTCTTTCTGGAAATTATTCTACACCTGGATTTGGAAGCATTGAGAAACGAGTTAGCGAGAGACAGCAAGAATTCATGTATGGAATGGATGCTTCTAGTACCATTAGACTAGGAAAGTTTTTTGGAGAAAAATCTGGAGTTCGTTTACCTATGTTTGTAGGTTATTCTAAAAACGTAATTAAACCATTGTACGACCCACTAAGTCCTGATTTAATTTTTGAGCAAGATGCCGATGAGGTTGTTGATGATTGGAAAGACAGGTTAAAAGATGGTATTGATATTACTGAAAGAAAATCAATCAATTTTACAAATGTAAGAATTGATAAGCAAAGTGGTAAAAACGAAAAGAAACCTCGATTTTGGAACGTCTCAAATTTTAGTGTCTCTTATTCTTTTAATGAATTTTACCATAGAGATATAAATACTCGACAGGATTTACAAAGAAATTATTTAGCAAGTGTAAATTATGGTTTTAACAACAATCCAAAACCCGTTGAACCATTTAAGAAAATTAAATTTATTAGAAAATCTAAATGGTTAAGACCAATAAGAGATATTAACTTCTTTTTATCGCCTAAACAGGTTGCTATTCGATCCTCAATTAATAGAACCTATAACATTTTTGCAACACGCTATAATTTCCCTGGCGGAGAGAATTTTGAAATCCCTCAGTACAGCAAAACTTTTAATTGGGATCGTGATTACGATTTTAAATACGATATAACCAAAAGTTTACAAGTTGATATAAAAGCAATGAACAGGGCATTTATTAACGAATCTCCTGGACAAGTAGATTATGGCATTTTTGGTTATGATAGGGAATCCGCAAGCGATTCAGTTCAAAATAGTTTCTCAAATTTTGGTGAAACCATGAGCTATAATCACATTGCAAATGTCACATTTAAATGGCCTTTTAAATCTTTTCCACTTACAGATTGGATAACACTCTCCACGAGATATACTGGGAATTTTGATTGGACTCGAGCTCCTTTAGCTTTAGTAAATGACACATTAAATATTGGAAATATTGTTCAAAATTCTAGAGCAGTAATTTGGAACGGAAAATTAAATTTCACAACACTATACAACAAAGTTCCGTATCTAAAAAAAGTGAATAAAAAATATGGAGGAGGTAGAGGGCGAAGCAGAAGTAGGGCCTTAAACAACGCTGGTGGAAGTAAAGGAGATAGTAAAAGTAAGAAAGGCGCTGAAAAAGATGATGAAAAAGGCAAAGGGAAAGATAAGGGGAAGAAAGGTAAAAAGGGTAAGGGTGATAAAGATGATAATCAATTTAACATTGTTGAACATCTTGCAAGGATAATAATGTCTTTAAAGACCGTTACTGGAACTTTTACAACAAACGATGGAATTATGCTTCCTGGTTATGCTAACTACACCAACGTTCTAGGGATGGACGAACAGTGGGGAGGGCCATCTTGGGAGTTCATTGCTGGAGGATATCAAGAAAGAGATTTAATTGGACAGCGAACAGGAATGCTTTTTGCTGATCATGCCTATCAAAACAACTGGTTAGTAGATACTTCAAACTTTGGGCTAATTAGTACTCAATATGTAGTAAATCATACTGAAAACATGAACTTTAAAGCTTCTATTAAGCCCATTAATAGTCTAAGAATTGATATTACAGCAGATAGAAATTTCATGGAAAATAGAAATTCCAATTTAGGCTGGGATAATGATTTTGATGCTTTTACTTTAGTTAATAATCAATATACTGGATCTTTTAGTACTTCTATAATTACTTGGGGGACAGCTTTTGCAGCAGATAAGGGTTCAGATTCCACCTTAACCAATGCTATTTTTGACAATCTATTAGCCATTAGATCTGAAGTCTCGAGTTTATTAGGATCTCAGAATCCTTATTCTGACACTTCAGCTAGTGAAACAGGTTATGCCGGGGGATACGGTAGTTCCCAACAAGATGTAATTATTGGAGCGTTTTTAAGTGCATATCAAGGTGTTGACCCTACATTAGACAACATTAGCCCTTTTAGTCAAAAAATCCCACTACCAAACTGGAGGATTACTTTTGATGGGTTATCTAAGATTAAGTTTTTAAAAAAATACATTAAAACACTTTCCTTTTCACATGCATACAGATCTAATTTTACTTTGTCAAATTATACTACAAATCTTAATGGAAGGTTTGATCCTAATGGGAATGCTACAGAATTGGACATGGCTGGTAATTTCATAAGTGAAAAACAAATAATGAGCATGTCTATTTTAGAGCAATTCTCTCCTTTGCTCGGAATGGATCTAACATTGAAAAATGAGATTATGGTAAAGCTAGAGATGAAAAAAGATAGAAACATTTCTCTAAGCTTATCAAATAATCAAATTACAGAAATTAAGGGAAGTGAATTTGTTTTGGGCTCTGGATATACATGGAGAAAATTAAAGCTTCCATTTAAATTTGGAGGAAAACCCATTGAGCCAAGCGATTTAAGGTTAAGATTAGATGTTTCAGTAAGAGATAATAAAACCATAACTAGAAAGATTATAGAAAATCAAAACCAAGCAACTGCTGGACAAAGAATGGTTTCTATTAAGTTTTCAGGAGATTATAATTTAAGTAAACAATTAATGGTTAGATTATATTTCGATAGAATTGTAAATACTCCATTTGTTTCAACTTCGTTCCCAACGGCAAATACAAATGCTGGTTTTGCTTTGAGATTCCAGCTTTAAGAAAAGAAACTTTTTAAAAAAAGATTAAAAATCTACTTCTTTTTGTATGTTCGTAAAGTTTTTAATTTAAAATTTATCTGATATGAGTGTACCTAATGAATTAAAATATACAAAGGATCATGAATGGATTAGCATTGATGGTGATACAGCTACCATTGGAATTACTGAATTTGCTCAAGGCGAGTTGGGTGACATTGTATATGTTGAAGTTGAAACTGTTGACGAGGAATTAGATTCCGAAGAGGTGTTTGGTACAGTAGAGGCTGTTAAAACCGTTTCAGATTTGTTTATGCCCATGGCGGGAGAGGTAATTGAGTTCAATGAGCTTTTAGAAACAAACCCAGAAAAAGTAAATGAAGATCCTTATGGAGATGGATGGATGATAAAAGTAAAAATTACTAATCCGTCTGAGCTTGAAGAATTGTTAAGCGCTTCTCAATATTCAGAGTTGATTGGCTAAGTTTTTAAAAAATTATTTTTGGGCCTTTTTGTGGTCACTTTTAATATTGACTGTTTGTCTTATTCCATCTGATGGTCTACCTAAAATTAATTTTTTATCTGGTTATCATTTAGATAAGTTTATTCATTTGTTTTTGTTTTTTGTTCAGTGTTCTCTTTTATTAATAAGAGCTAATAAAATAAAAAATAATTTTGCTATAAAAAGACACATACTATTTACACTCATTTACAGTTTATTATTAGGAACTTCGTTAGAATTTATTCAGCATTACTATGTTTTTGGAAGAGCTGGAGATTTCAACGATGTCCTAGCAGATTTTATTGGAATTTTATTAGGGATAAGTTTTTTTTTATTAAAAAAATCAAATTTGATTGAACCAAATTAGCATTGAAGTTTATCATTATATAAAATCTTTTAACTTTACTAAAAATTAGAATAATGGAATCAAAAAAAAATAGCAACGTTGATAGTGATGATTCAATAACAAGAACGGGTTATGTACTTACTGGGTTAGTTGTTATAATGGCAACTATGTTTTGTTTGGTTGAGTATAACAATGTAGATATTGCTGGTGCAACCATTGATTCTAAATTATCTGATATTCAAGATGAGGAGGTTATTGAGGTTAATCCAAACACACCACCACCACCACCACCACCACCACCACCACCTGCTCCCCCAGAAGAAGTTGAAATTTTAGAAGAAGATGATGAAAGAGAAGAGACTGAGGTGATTATTGTAGATCAAGAAGCTGCAACAAATGTTGTCTTAGATATTCCTGATGAAGAAGAAGAACCAGAAGTTGAGCAAATTTTTGATGTTGTTGAAGAACAAGCTTCATTTCCAGGTGGATTACAGGCAATGATGGATTTTTTGGGAAAGAATACAAAATATCCAGAAATGGCACGTGAGAATTCAATTCAAGGAAGAGTTTACGTTCAATTTGTTGTTTACAAAGATGGATCTATTAAAGATGTGAAAGTTATGAAGGGAAGACACGCAACTTTAGATAAAGAGGCGGTAAGAGTTGTTAAGTCTATGCCTAAATGGGTACCTGGAAAACAAAGAGGAAAATCGGTAAACTCTAGGTTTACTCTCCCGGTTAAATTTAAAATCCAATAATTAAATAATCATTCCTGCTCCTACTGTGTTGTTGGTAGATTCATCTATTAGTATTACACTGCCTGTAGCTCTATTATTTCCATAAGAGTCAATAAATAAGGGCTGCGTAGTTCTCAATGATATTCTTGCTATGTCGTTGGTAGTAATGTTTTTATCTTCTTCGTTTCTATGTAAAGTATTTATATCTACCTTATATAGTATATTTTGAACCATACACCTTACATCTTTACTTGTATGCTTTAATGCGTATTTCCCCTTGTGTTTTAAAGGTGTTTCACTTAACCAACACAGCATGACATCTATGTTTTGCTCTTGCTTTGGACTATTGTTTTTACGAACAATCATATCTCCCCTGCTTACATCAATATCATCTTCTAAGTTCAAAGTAACAGACATTGGAGCAAAGGCTTCTTTGACTTCTCCATTAAATGTATCAATACTTTTTATAGTCGAAGTAAATCCAGATGGAAGGACCATTATTTCATCATTTTTTTTAAAAACCCCACCTTCAATTCTTCCTGCGTAACCTCTATAATCATGATAGGCATCATTTTGAGGTCGAATTACGTATTGAACAGGAAAACGACAGTCAATGTGGTTTCTGTCAGAGGCAATGTGAATGTTTTCCAGAGAATGTAGAAGAGTGCTTCCTTCATACCAAGGCATATTTGTGTTCCTGTTAACAACATTATCTCCTTTTAAAGCACTAATAGGAATATAGGAGATGTCTTTAGTTTTAAGCTTAGAACTAAAAGCTTTAAGGTCAGTTTTTAGCGTCTGAAATACTTTTTCATTGTAATCAACTAAATCCATTTTGTTAATACAATATATAATGTGATGAATTCCTAGAAGAGATGCAATAAAGGAGTGTCTTTTAGTTTGTTCAACGATGCCATGTCTAGCATCAACCAAAATTATGGCTAGGTTAGCTGTACTAGCACCAGTAACCATGTTACGCGTGTATTGAATATGTCCTGGAGTATCTGCAATTATAAATTTTCTTTTTGGGGTTGCAAAATACCTGTATGCTACATCTATAGTTATTCCTTGTTCTCTTTCGGCTCTTAAACCATCTGTTAATAGTGCTAAATTAACTTGCTTTTCTCCTTTTTGTTCACTTGCTTTTTCAATGGCTTCTAGTTGATCTTCAAAAATCGATTTACTATCATAAAGCAATCTCCCAATAAGAGTACTTTTACCATCATCTACACTTCCGGCTGTTGTAAACCTAAGTAGGTCCATATTTAAATAATTTTCTTCCATCTTAGAAATACCCTTCTTTTTTTCTGTCTTCCATAGCAGCTTCAGATCTTTTGTCGTCAGATCGCCCACCTCTTTCTGTAATTCGAGTAGCTGCAACTTCATTAATTATTTCATCAATATTAGATGCGGTAGATGAAACTGCTCCAGTACATGTAGCATCTCCAATGGTTCTAAATCGCACTTGCATTTCCTTAATTTCTTCTGAAGGTTTTGTGTCAATAAAATCAGTTTTAGCCATAATAACGCCATCTCTCACAAAACATTTTCTCTTGTGTGTTAGGTATAAGTTTGGAATTGAAATGTTTTCTTTTTTAATGTATTGCCAGATATCCATTTCAGTCCAATTGCTAATTGGGAAAACCCTGAAATGTTCGCCATAATTTTTTTTCCCATTAAAAATATTCCATAATTCTGGACGTTGATTCTTTGGATCCCATTGACCAAAATCATCTCTATGAGAGAAAAATCGTTCTTTAGCTCTAGCTTTCTCTTCATCTCTTCTAGCGCCACCTAAAGCACAATCAAATTTATTTGATTCTATTGCATCTAGTAAGGTGGTAGTTTGTAGTTTATTTCTACTTGCATTTAAACCTTTTTCTTCTGTAACTTTACCTTGGTCAATTGACTCTTGTACTGAGGCAATTATTAATCTAGCTCCAGTTTCATTAATAAGTTTGTCTCTAAATTCATAAAGTTCATCAAAATTATGACCAGTATCTACATGCATCAATGGAAATGGTACATTTGCTGGGAAGAAAGCTTTACGAGCTAAATGATAGCAAACTATTGAATCTTTTCCTCCAGAAAAAAGCAATGTTGGTTTTTCAAATTGAGCAGCAACTTCTCTAAGAATAAAGATAGATTCAGACTCTAATTCTTCTAAATGCGATAAGTTATAATCTGTCATTAGCTAATTTAATTTTAGGCATTACAAAGTTAAAAAGTTCTTCTACATTTTCTTCAATAGATTTGTTTAACGTTGAAATTCTGATAGCTGGATTTTCTGGAGCTTCAAAAGGGGAGGTGATTCCTGTGAAATTTTTAATTTCTCCTGTTCGAGCTTTTTTATATAAACCCTTAACATCTCTTTTTTCACATTCACTTAACGGTGTGTCAATGAAAATTTCAAAAAAAGAATTTTCTCCAATTATTTCTTTTGCTTGCTTTCTTGAGGCTTTAAATGGACTGACAAAACAATTTATTGAAACAATTCCACAAAAATTAAATAGTTTTGATACTTCTGATATTCTTCTAATGTTCTCATTTCTATCTGAGTCAGAAAAACTTAAATTATTACTTATCCCAACTCGAATGTTGTCTCCATCTAGCAATGCAGTAATGATGTTATTTTTGATTAACTTTTTTTCAAGTAAAGCCCCTATTGTAGTTTTGCCAGAACCAGAAAGACCTGTGAGCCAAAAAGTAACTCCTTTCTGATTTAGAATCTTTTCTTTTTCTGTTTTTTGAACTATTTCATCAAATGAGGAAAAGATGTTATTTTTTTCTGCCTTCAATTCTAGTATATTTGTGTAAACAAATTTAGAAAATATATCATTACATTTTATAAGTGTTTCTCTGTGAAATATTTTTATTAAGCATATTAAATGAAGCCATCCTTAAACTTATTGAACTCTCCAACTATTGATAAAGTAGGTATTGAAGATCGTATTGCTAGAATTACTGCTCGTAGTATAAAAAACGAGGCTAAAGTTCAAGGCTTAAAGTTGGCGTTAAATATGATTGACTTAACTACTTTAGAAGGTGCTGACACAGAAAATAAAGTAAAACAGATGTGCTACAAAGCCAGGCATCTTCATGATGAATATCCTGAATTGCCCACAGTAGCAGCAGTTTGTGTTTATCCTAATTTTGTTAAAACTGCAGTTAATGAATTAAAAGAGTCCAATGTAAAAGTTGCAAGTGTTGCTACTGCATTTCCAAGTGGTCATTCCTCTTTATATATTAAGCTTGAAGACACAAAAATAGCGATTGATAACGGAGCTGATGAAGTAGATATGGTAATTAGTAGAGGGATGTTTCATAAAGGAGAATATGATTATGTCTTCGATGAGATTGCAGAAATTAAAGCAATATGTGGAAAAGTTCGTCTCAAAGTTATTCTTGAAACAGGTGAGTTAGGTAATTTTGATAAGGTTAGAAAAGCAAGTGATATTGCTATATACGCTGGAGCAGATTTTATTAAAACTTCAACGGGTAAAATTCAACCAGCCGCAACACTCCCTGTTACATTAGTAATGCTAGAAGCAATTAAAGATTATTACTATAAATCTGGTAAAATGATAGGAATGAAACCTGCTGGTGGGATTTCTAATTCAAAATTGGCGTTACATTACCTTGTTATGGTTAGAGAAACGTTAGGTAATCGATGGTTAACCAATGAATGGTTTAGGTTTGGGGCCAGCAGCTTAGCTAATGATATTCTTATGCAATTAATGAAGCAAAAAACAGGAATTTATCAATCAAAAGATTATTTTTCAAAAGATTAATTAAAATGACAAAGAAAATAGAAGACTTGAAATTTTCTGGTGAGTGGGGACTGTCTCCAGCTCTTGAAAGTACTGATCATTTTTCAATAAAAAAGCAGCAACAACTTTTTATTAATGGAAAATTTATTGCTCCTAAAAATGAAGAATATTTCCCTACAATTAATCCTAGTAATGAAGAAAAGTTATCTGAAATAGCTTTAGCTGGAGAAGAAGATGTGAACATAGCTGTTAAAGCTGCAAGGAATGCTTACAATGGAATTTGGTCTTCAATTAGCGCAAAAGAGAGAGGAAAATACATATACAGGATTGCAAGATTAATTCAAGAGAAATCAAGAGAATTAGCCGTTTTAGAAACACTTGATGGTGGAAAACCAATCCGTGAATCTAGGGACATAGACATTCCTATTGCTGCAGCTCATTTTTTTTATTATGCAGGTTGGGCTGATAAATTAAAATATGCATTCCCAAATCAGCAACCAAAATCT
>JAQWSL010000076.1 GCA_029243225.1 Flavobacteriales bacterium | reverse complement strand
CCGAAGCTTGCTTTTCCTTGAATTTTTCTTCTCATCAATCGCCCAGCAACGCAAACAGCTTTGTTTTCTATATAATCAGAAATTAGGGATGATGAGTAATCTTCAACAGGGTATAAATCCTGAGGAAATGGTTCAATACCGTAGGCTTTTAACTTTTCCAAGCTCTCTCGCCTAATTTTTTCTTGTTCTGAGAGTTGCATATAAAAAAGTGAATTTATCTAACTAGTATACTCCCGCTAGAAACAGTAGCCGTAAGTGGATTTACACAAAGAACAGGGGTCTGAAGCTCATTAGTTATCAGAGATTGTTCATATGCGCTTCCGAGCATACCCATTAATGAATTTTTCTGAAGGTTCATTATTGATATTAAATCCGCATCCACATCAGCGGTTAAGTTTAAAATTTCATCAATAAAATTAGCACCTTTAGCTCCAATGTGAGCATCAGATTTCACTCCTTTGCCGCTTAAATATTTTTTACCCCAAGCAATATTCGCTTTAAGTTTATGTAATAAGAACTCATCAGATTCGTAGGGAGAAATTAAATGTACTTTTGACTTAAAGTAATTCGCCATACTGCTTACAATTTCTAATTTTTGCTTGGTCTCATTGTGTAAATCTAAAGGAACAACTATGTTATCATAAACAGAAGGCCGCATGATTTGTTTCTGAACGACAATAAAAGGAACAGAAGAATTGGTAATCACTTTTAAAGCATGACTCCCAACTACTTTTTGCCAGCCGCTTGCACCATGGGTGCCCATAATAATTAGATTAGCACCTATTTCATCAGCAGCTTGACCAATATCATCAAAAATATTTCCTATTCTTACAACAGATTTAACGTTGCAATCTGGATTAAAAGATTTGGCGATTTTTTCTTCTTCAGCCATTTTTTCTGTTGCAGAAGACATTTCTTCTTTGCTTTTAACAACATTTAAAAGTATTACCTCGCCTTTGGTTGTTTCTGCTATTCTAACAGCATGATTAATGGCAGTGTGAGCAACTTCTGTAAAATCTGTAGGTACTAGTAATTTTGTGTGCATGGTTTAATAATTTGGAACAAATGTACAATTTATCGTAATAATCTGATTGAATAATTTACTTGTAAAAGTAGATGAGGGAAAAATCCAATAAAAAAGGTAGTAATAATTATTAATGGACTGTAAAGTGTATAATGTTTTAGAACAAGTAAAAGCACAACAGACAAAATCATTTTTTTAAATGTTAGAATCATGAATCCACTTATAACATATTGATTATTATAGCTGTGAATTTTTTTTAATATTAGCATGTAAAGCACCATCCAAATAAGAAGAAACATGTAGATAACCGCAACAAGTTTAGTTATGACAGGAAAGAAAATAAGTGCTACAAAAAAATGGATTAACCCAACAAGAAAAGCAAAGGAAAAAGAAATAAGAAAAACTTTATTTTTTTTTTGAAACATGCGTTATTGCTTTAAAAAGTTGATAAAGCCCAATAAATACCCCTAAAAGAGATCCTATTATGGTATAAATTGGTTTTGTATTGTTGAAAAAAGAATCTAAATAATCACCTGAATAGGCACCAATAAAAATTAACACACCCATAACTCCACCTGAAAATCCAAGTGCGATAAAATTATTTTTCTGCATGTTCAACTAGGCAGATTGTTCTCTAACGGTTGCCAAATCTTTATTTTTTTCTTCTTCTAAATCAGAATGTTTGATGTCTTTTAGAATTCCACCCATACTACAGGTTCCAGAAAATACAGCTCCAGGTTCAATAGCTAGTTTGTTGGTAGTTATATCGCCTTGAAGTTTTGCAGAGGATTTTAGAGTTAGTAATTCCTTTACGTTGATTGTGCCATTTAAAGTTCCTTCAATATCTGCATTATTGCATTGAATTTCGCCTTCAACTTTACCTTCAGGGCCAAGAACCAACCTTCCTTGAGTAATTACAGTACCTTTTAAAAACCCGTCAATTCTTATGTTAGATTTAGAATTGATTTGTCCTTCAATACTTGTTCCTTCAACAATCCTGTTTAATAGTTCAGGTGAATTTATATTAGTTTTCACAATGTTAGAATTTGTTTTTTCTGATTTAAACATCTTTTTTATACTTTATAAGTATGCAAAGATACAATATTTAAAAAAACTTCTTTTTTAGTCTAAATAATTAGCTTTAAAAAAGGAAATATATTTAGTAAGATCTTTTCCAATATAAAGAGCGGCTAGATTTTTCTCGCTAATTATAAAGCACTCAAACTTATTTAATGTTCCTTTTAAGGCTCCTTTGTTAACTCTAAGAGCATCATAGTAATCCATTGCAGCAGCAGGGTCGTTAAATTCTTGAACTAATATTAATTGGTCCTTTTCGTTTAAAAAACTATTAGATGTTTTAAGAGCTGATTTGGAAAATGAAGACTTGTTAAAATTGGATAGTTTGTTTTTTAATGAATTGATGTTCCCTTCAGATTCTTTTGGAAAGAAAAGCACAAACTTATGAGCAACGCTATTGTCGTATATAAAGACACTTTTCCCATCTTTTGCATTTTCAATAGAATTGATGTTTCTGATTTTATTTAATAGTGCTTTTGCGGGAGGATAATATTCAGAACCTTTACAATTTTTAACTGTTTTTGAAAGTGCTTTTTCAAACCTTTTTTTATAAGTAGAATCATAAGAAAGTTTTCCAAGAGATAAAGCGTTTAGGTAGCTGTATTTGCAATAAAAAGTGTTTAAAGTGTCAAATTGAAGAATTTTATCTGTTATTTCAATTACAGAGCGATATTCTTTTTCTGAATAAAGACTGTATGTTGAGGTGTATTCAAGGGCTTCTTTTTGTAGTATTAAACGCTGCCCTTCTTTATAGTTAGGGTTTAGAATCAATTGTGCATATTCACTGTTTTTGTAGTCTGTTAAAATAGTAGTCTTGTAAATGTTAGACTCAGTTGGTTTGTTTTTATCCTTATAAATAATATATAATTGATACAATCCAGCTATTGCCTTTTCTTGAGGTAGATATTCTTTTGAAACTCTATCGTACATCCCAATTGATTGATTAACATCGTTAAGTTTGTGTAGGTAAATATTGCCAGCTTCATATAAAGAAGCCATTAAATTGTTTTCTAAAAGTAATAGCTCCTCTTGATCACCACAAGGAAGTTGTTCTAAATAGTAGTCAACGGTAAGTTCTTTAGCAATTAAAGAGTCGCTGCCATCGTTATTCTCCAAATCCATTGACGATGAGCTTTTATTTAACCTTCTCCAATTATCTTCTAATTTAATATCGCTCCATATCTTTTTAAACTCATTGTATCCAAGACCTTTTAGGTTTTGGTCCCAAATGAAAAGTTTATTTGATCCTGCAATTCCTGATGATGGACGTTGATTAGAAGCGAAAAGCAGGTCTTGTTCTTTTTTTTCTTTCAATGCTTCCAGTTTTTCTCTTTTTTCATCTATAATGCTATTTATCAATGTTAAAACATCTTTTTCAGGCATTTTACACAGATTAAGAATGCTATCTGTGTACTCAATTACATTTAACTCGCGGATTAAATCTGCTAGATTTTTATTTTTAGCCTTAATGATTTGATAATCTTCGTGTTCCTTGGGAATAATTCCCATAGTAGATTCGAAATATTCATTTGCCTTGCGGTAGTTTTTTTCTAAATAATAAAGCTCTGCTAAACGTATTAATGATGCGGTTTTTTGAAAGGCATTTGATATGCTGGATTCTATTGATAATTCTAAATATTCAATCCCTTGCAAACGATCATCTTCTTTAAGGGCTATTTCTGCAAGAGCAAAATAAATTTGATCATAATAGTCAATGTTTTTGTCATCTTTCAGCATCTTTAATAGCTGATTTTTAATGCTCTTATTATCAGAGCCGCTAAAAGCTAAAGCACGATTGATTTTAGCTTGAAATGCCATTTCATAATCAGGGTTTCTTTTTACCACTTCTGCATAGAGGCCTGATGCAGCATTGTTTCTAAGCTCATGATAAATTTGTGCTAAAATGAATATTAAACGAGTTTTAAATTCTCGTTTTTGTTTTAATGAAATTGCTTTATTTAGTACATCTATTGCTTTATTATAATCTTTTGTTCTTATGTAAAGATCAGCAAGTGTTGGATATATTTCATTTTCAAGATTTTTTGGAAACTTTACAATTTTATCGTCTTCATCTTTTGATTTTTTCTTCTTTTTTCTTTTTGAGCTTAATTTTTCTTTAAGTTCTTGAATTTTGCTTTTTTCTGCTTCTTCAAGAGCTTCAAGTTCTTTCTTTTTTTCGATTAATTCTAATAGCATCTCTTCAGCAGTGAAATAATCTTCGATTTCAATTAATGTTTTTGCTTTCCAAAATTTTGCGGTATAAAAAATCGAGTTTTTTTTGTATTGTTTTTCAATGTAATCGAATTTTTCCATTGCATTTTCAAAATCTCTTTTATAGAATTGAGACCATCCTATAGTCATCCAATTGTCGTCTATCCAACTGCACCATTCAGCGTTGCTATTTCTGCCAATTTTTTTTGCAGGCATTGAGTGTCTGCCAATAACAATTTCACATTTAGCAGCAGCCGTATCCATTGGCGAGTAGAAACCCTTAGATTCATCTGTATCAGGATATTGATAGACAGGAATTATTTGGTAATAATTTTCTTTCCTTGATTCCTCATGTTGAAA
Organism: Flavobacteriales bacterium; assembly: GCA_029243225.1. Lineage (GTDB taxonomy): Bacteria > Bacteroidota > Bacteroidia > Flavobacteriales_D > Parvicellaceae. The sequence goes on along the minus strand of JAQWSL010000076.1, from coordinate 20,321 downwards.
TAAGGTCTCGTTGATAATTTCATTTGCGTTAAAATAGCCATTGTATTTTGCGGTAACATTGTGAAATGTTCTATTAAGAAGAGCATCTTTTTCTGTAGAGCAATTCATTAATAACAGCAATAAAAATGAAAAGCTGAATATAAAAACTAGATGTGATGTTGTTTTTAGCATTATTTCTAGGTGCAATTATAACTAGATTAATTCAATTTTATTTTGTTTTTCATTTTTTAGTTTAAATCTTAAAACAGCTTTTAATACTTGGCATAATTTTTTTTAATGATATTTGCATTAATGAAAGAAAAGTCAAATAAAAAAAACAAAGTTGAATTTCAAAAAATAATTGATGTTTTGACAGCTAAATTTCGTTTGGTTGTTTTAGATAATGAATCTTTTGAAGAAAAAAGAGCGTTTGTTTTGTCTTGGGCAGCCGTAATTATTTATTTTTTATTTTCTTTTTTGTTCTTAAGCGCAATAATTTTTTTACTGATTTCTTTTACTTCGTTAAAACAAATAATTCCTGGATATCCTGATACAGTGGAGCAAGAGCTGTTGAAAACAAAATACATAGAAAACCTTCTGAAATTGAACAGCATTGAAGAAAAAGTCGCTATAAATAGTCTTTACTATAGTAACTTGGAAAAAATATTAAATGGTGAAGTGATTATAGATAGCGTACATAAAAATAGTGACACAACCTTTGAGCTTGACACAAATAATTTGGATTTTAATAAATCCATAAATGATTCACTATTGAGGCTTAAAATCAAAGAAAGGGAAAAGTATGACATCTCAATTGTTGAGCAATCTCAAAATACAAATGATAATCTTAGGAGTGTGCTGTTTTTTTCCCCACTAAAAGGTGAAATAACAAGTCCTTTTAATTATAAAAATGGTCACAATGGAATTGATGTTATAGCCTCTAAAAATGAGGCGGTAAAGGCTGTTTTGGAAGGAACTGTTATTTTTTCAGATTGGTCTCCAGAAAATGGGCATGTAATTCAAATCCAACACGAGAAAAATATTATTTCTATGTATAAGCACAATTCTTTTTTACTTAAAAAAACAGGAGATAGGGTAAGTGCCGGTGATCCTATAGCAATTGTAGGAAATAGTGGCTCTTTATCTACTGGACCACATTTACATTTTGAGCTTTGGTTTAATGGAGTTCCATTAGACCCTGAAAAGTTTATTATTTTCGAATAAAGGCGTAAAGTTTTTATTTTCCAGACAATTGTTTTAAATTTGCCGACCATTTTGATATCGCATGAAAGCACATAATGATTTTATTATACCGTTTTCTAGCTTAAAAAGTGGTAAAAACCTGTTTAGCTTTAAACTAAACAAAACGTTCTTTGAGGCCTTTAACTGGGATGAGTTTAAAAAATGCACATTCAATGTATCGTTAGAGCTTATTAAAAGCACTACGATGATTGACATGTTTTTTGTAATTGAAGGAGAGTTTACATCATTGTGTGATCGATGTATGTATGATATAGATTTAAAAGTAAATCAAGATTACAGACAGCTAATTAAACTTGTTGAAAGTGAGCAAGATATTTACAATGATGAGATTGAGTTTCTTTCTTTAAAAGCATTTGAGATTAACATTGCTCCTTACATTTTTGAATATGTTTTATTGTCAATGCCTTCGAAAAAAGTTCACACAATAGAATCTTGCAATAAGGAAAGCATCAACATCCTAGATAATTATCTATTAACAGAGAATTATGAAAATGACAATCTAGAACCCAATAATATTGATTCTAGGTGGGATAAGTTAAAGGAATTAAAAGACGATAAAGAGAAATAATATTTTAAATAGAATAAAATGGCACATCCTAAAAGAAAGCAGTCAAAAACTAGACGTGATAAAAGAAGGACACACTACAAAGCTGAAACGCAACAGTTGGCTACATGTCCTACAACTGGAGAAACACACTTGTATCATAGAGCGTTTTGGTCTGAAGGAAAACTTTATTACAAAGGTAAGGTGGTAATGGAAAAAGAAGTTTCTGCATAAGATTTTTCTATTTATTTACATTAGTATCATTATTCAGATTAAATTTACTCCGTGAATATCGGACTTGATATTATGGGAGGCGACTTTGCCCCCGAAGCTACTGTGCTTGGAGCTATTGAAGCTCAAAAGCAGTTTTCGAAACAACATACTATAACTTTAGTTGGTGATTCTGATATCGCTAAGACTATTATTGAGAGAGAAGGTGAAGAGACTTCTCTTTTTGATTTTGTACACACTTCCGAAGTTATCGAAATGGGTGATCATGCTACAAAAGCCATGAGAAAGAAGCCCGACAGCAGCATAAATGTTGGATTTAAATTATTAGCAGAAGGTAAATTAGATGCATTTTCTAGCGCTGGAAATTCTGGGGCAATGCTCATTGGTTCTATGTTTTCAATTCGCCCTATCGGGGGTGTTATAAGGCCTTGTATAACCTCTGTTTTACCTAAAGAATCTGGAGGTGTTGGAGTGATTTTAGATGTTGGGATTAATGCAGATTGTAAGCCAGATGTTTTGTATCAGTTTGCAATTTTAGGTTCTTTATATGCCGAATTCGTTTTTAACATTAAAAACCCAAAAGTAGGGTTGTTAAATATTGGTGAAGAAAAAGAAAAAGGAAATCTTTTGGCTCAAGCTACACATCAACTAATGGAAGGGTCTGAAGACTTTAACTTTATTGGTAACATTGAAGGAAGAGAGATTTTTGAAGATAAAGCAGATGTTGTAGTTTGTGATGGCTTCACGGGCAATGTTATCCTTAAAGAAGCTGAGGCATTTTACACTTTAATTGCTAAAAGAGGATTATTAGATGATTACTTTAAAAGATTTAATTACGAAAATTATGGTGGAACACCAGTGCTTGGTGTTAACGGTAATGTGTTAATAGGTCATGGAATTAGTAATTCAAAAGCAATCAAGAACATGTTAAATTTGGCACTTGATTTAGCTGAAGCTAATTTGCCCAACAAAATTAAAAAAGCATTTAAATGAAAAACATACAAGCTGCAATTACCGCTGTTCATGGAGCGGTTCCAGACAATATTTTATCTAATGCAGATCTTGAAAAAATGGTCGACACTAATGATGAGTGGATTATTTCAAGAACCGGAATAAAGGAAAGAAGAATAATAGAAAAAGGAAGAACACTTTCAGATTTAGGAGCAGATATTGTTGCCGGAATTTGTGAAAAAAGAGGAATATCACCTGAAGAGATTGACATGATAGTTGTGGGAACAATAACTGCCGATCATCGTTTTCCAAGTGCTTCAAATTTAATTTGCCATAAAAGTGGTGCTAAAAATGCTTGGGGTTTTGATGTCAGCGCAGCATGTTCTGGTTTTTTATATACGCTAGTCACAGGACAACAATTTATTTTATCGGGGCAATGCAAAAAAGTTATTGTTATTGGTGCAGATATCATGTCTTCTATTGTTAATTATGAAGATAGAAATACATGTGTAATTTTTGGTGATGGAGGAGGAGGAGTGCTTTTAGAACCTAATGATGAGGGTTTTGGAATTGTTGATTCAATTTTGAAAGCTGATGGTTCGGGAAAAGAATACTTACTACAAAAATTAGGAGGCTCTGCCTTTCCAATTACTAAAGAAAATGTAGGATCTCCTGAAGCATATGCTTTTCAAGAAGGAAGAACAGTCTTTAAATTTGCAGTAACTAACATGGCAGACGTTTCTGCTGAAATAATGGAAAAAAACAATCTTACTGGTGAAGATGTTGATTGGCTAGTTCCACATCAAGCAAACCTTAGAATTATTGATGCTACAGCAAATAGAATGGGTCTTACTAAAGATAAAGTAATGATTAACATTTCTAAATATGGCAACACAACATCAGGTACTATTCCGCTTTGCCTATGGGAATGGGAGGATAAATTAAAAAAAGGTGATAATGTAGTAATTGCTGCTTTTGGCGGTGGATTTACTTGGGGCTCTATCTATTTAAAGTGGGCATATTAATTATCACTGCATAAATAATAAAATTCAAAAGTAAATTTTTTATACCTTCGTTTATTAAACGAATTCAAATCTAAATGTATATGGACTTAAATGAAATTCAGGAATTAATCAAGTTTGTCGCTAAAGCAGGTGTTAATGAGGTTGAAATAGAACAAAAAGATTTTAAGCTAGTTATCAAGTCAGATTATTTAGCTAAGAAAAAATCTAACTTTAAAGAAGAGCCAACAATAGTTCAGCAGGCAATTCCAATGGCATCAATGCCTTCACAAGCAATTCCTGTTGAGCAACCGGTAAGCGCTCCAGCTAAAGTTGAAGCAAAACCTGCTCCAGCAGATTCGGAAGAAGATAAATACATAACAATTAAAGCTCAGATGATAGGAACTTTTTACAGAGCCCCTAGTCCAGACAAACCACCATATGTTGAAGTGGGAGACATCATTAAAGAAGGAGAAAATATCTGCATAATAGAAGCTATGAAATTGTTCAATGATATTGAGTCTGAAGTTTCTGGTAAAATTGTTAAAGTTTTAGTAGATGACGCTAGCCCAGTTGAATTTGATCAACCATTGTTTTTGGTCGACCCTTCATAATTTCGGGTAATTATTATTTAAATTCTAATACCATGTTTAAAAAAATATTGATAGCTAATCGAGGAGAAATAGCTCTAAGAATAATACGTACATGTAAAGAAATGGGAATAAGAACAGTTGCTGTTTATTCCACAGCTGATAAAGACAGCTTGCATGTGAGATTTGCAGATGAAGCTGTTTGTGTAGGGCCTCCGCCAAGTAAAGATTCATATTTAAAGATCCCAAACATTATTGCTGCTGCAGAAATTACTAATTCAGATGCAATCCATCCTGGATATGGATTTTTATCTGAAAATGCTCAGTTCTCAAGAATTTGTCAAGAGCATAAAATTAAGTTTATTGGAGCACTTCCCGAACAAATTGAAGGAATGGGAGATAAGGCATCTGCTAAGGAAACCATGAAAAAGGCTAAGGTTCCAACCATACCTGGCTCAGAGGGTTTGTTGAAAGATTTTCCTGAAGCAAAAAAGATAGCAGGTCAAATCAAATATCCAGTTATTTTAAAAGCAACTGCTGGTGGTGGTGGAAGGGGTATGAGATTGTGCTGGGATGATAAAGAACTTGAAGAAGGTTGGCATTCAGCAAGACAAGAATCTGCAGCCGCTTTTGGTAATGATGGGATGTATTTAGAAAAATATATAGAGGAGCCAAGACACATAGAAATCCAAATCGCAGCTGATCAACACGGAAATGTATGTCACCTTTCTGAAAGAGATTGCTCGATTCAGAGAAGGCATCAAAAACTTGTTGAAGAAACCCCATCTCCTTTTATGACAGATGCGTTAAGAGAAAAAATGGGTGAAGCGGCTAAAAAAGCAGCATTAGCAGTAAATTATGAAGGTGTTGGAACAGTTGAATTCTTAGTAGACAAACACAGGAAATTCTATTTCATGGAGATGAATACTAGAATTCAAGTTGAGCATACAATTACAGAAGAGGTAATAAATCATGATTTAATAAAAGAGCAAATAAAAATTGCAGTAGGTGATAAGATTTCTGGAAAAGATTATTTTCCAACAATGCATTCTATTCAATGTAGAATTAATGCAGAAGATCCCTTTAAAGGTTTTATGCCATCTCCTGGTACAATTACAAACTATCATGCTCCTGGAGGTCATGGAATTAGAATAGACACACACGTTTACGCTAACTACGTTATTCCTCCTCATTATGATTCTATGATTTCTAAGTTGATTACAGTTGCTCAAACTAGAGATGAGGCAATTACTAAGATGAAAAGAGCCTTAGCTGAGTACATCATTGAAGGTGTTAAGACAACTATTCCTTTTCATGTTCAACTAATGGATGATAAACAATTTAACAAAGGAAACTTTACCACTAAGTTTATGGAGACTTTTGAAATAAAGAAGCCTTAATTATTTATTAAGTAATCTTAATTTTTCAATTGCTTGCTGGATGTTGTTAACATCATCAAAACGAAGTCTTAATTTATTGTTTTTTTCTGTCATTTTTGAACCGACTTTTTCTTGTTGAACATAGTTTAACACTTTAGAAAATTGCTCAGATTGGTAGTATGCTGATTGTTGATTGGTTACAAAAGTTCCTATTAAAACATTGCTTTTTAAAATTAATCGCTCAAAGCCAATTTCTTTTGCCAACCACCTAAGCCTAATTGTTTTTATTAATTCTGCTGTTTCTATGGGAATTGGACCAAATCGATCAATAATTGATGCTTCAAAATTGATTAACTCCGTTTCATCTTTAATTTCATCTAATTCTTTATAAAGATTAAACCTTTCAGTAATTTGATTTACGTAATCATCAGGAATTACCAATTCAAAATCTGTTTCTATTGAACAATCTTTAACAAAAGAGCTTTCAGATTTTTTTGAATTAAAGAGAGTTTTGAACTCATTTTCTTTTAGCTCTTCAATTGCTTCGGTTAATATTTTTTTATAGGTTTCAAACCCAATTTCACTGATGAATCCACTCTGATTTCCTCCCAATAAATCTCCTGCTCCTCTAATGTCTAAATCTCTCATTGAAATATTAAAACCGCTTCCTAAATCTGAGAATTGTTCAATTGCTTTAAGTCGCTTCCTTGCATCATCGGAAAGGTGTTGTGGAGGTGGGGTAAATAAATATGCAAACGCACGTTTATTTGATCGTCCAACCCTGCCTCTAAGTTGATGTAAATCACTTAATCCAAAATTATTAGCATTATTTATGATAATGGTATTTGCATTTGGTATGTCAATGCCAGACTCAATAATTGTAGTTGCAATTAACACATCATAAAGGCCTTCAATGAAATCTAAAATGATGGCTTCTAATTTTTTGCCCTCCATTTGACCGTGACCAATAGCAATTCTTGTATCTGGACATAATCGCTGAACCATTCCTGCTACTTCCTGAATATTTTGAACCCTATTGTGAATAATAAAAACTTGTCCCCCTCTTTGCACTTCATATGTAACGGCATCTCTAATTGTTTCTTCAGAAAATGATTGTACTATTGTTTCTACCGGAAATCTATTTGGCGGAGGAGTATTAATTATTGATAAATCTCGAGCATTCATTAAACTAAATTGCAATGTTCTTGGAATTGGAGTTGCCGTTAGGGTAAGTGTATCAACATTTGTTTTTATGGTTTTTAGTTTGTCTTTTACTGAAACACCAAATTTTTGCTCTTCATCAATAATGAGCAATCCTAAATCTTTAAAAAGTACATCTTTTCCGATTAATCGATGGGTACCAATAATAATATCAACATCTCCATTATTAAGTCGATTTAATGTTTCCTTTATTTTTTTACTGGATTTAAATCTATTTATATAATCCACATTACAAGGAAAGTTTTTTAATCTTTCCGAAAATGTTTTGTAGTGTTGAAAAGCAAGAACGGTAGTAGGTACTAATATTGCTACTTGTTTATTATCTGCTACAGCTTTAAAAGCTGCACGAATGGCGATTTCAGTTTTGCCAAATCCAACATCACCACAAACTAATCGGTCCATAGGAGATTCTTCTTGCATGTCCTTTTTAACATCTTCCGTTGCTTTTAGTTGATCTGGTGTGTCTTCATATATAAATGATGCTTCTAATTCATTTTGAAGATAGGTGTCTGGAGAATATTGAAAACCTTTATTTAATTTACGTTCTGCATAAAGTTTGATTAGATCAAAAGCAACTTCTTTTATTTTTTTCTTTGTTTTTTGTTTTGCTAAATTCCAAGCAGGTGACCCAAGTTTATTTAACGAAGGGCTGCCCCCGTCTTTACTTGTAAACTTGCTAATTCTGTGTAATGAATGAATACTTACGTAAAGTATATCTCCTCCTTTATATATTAGCCTGATGGCTTCCTGTTTTTTTTTATTTACATCTATTTTTTCTAATCCTGAAAACTGTCCAACCCCATGATCTATATGAACTACGTAATCTCCTTTTTTAAGGTTGTAGATTTCTTTAAGAGTAAATGCTTGCTGAGACTTTGTGTAGCCTTTTTTAAGTTTGAAACGATGATATCTTTCAAAAATTTGATGATCAGTATAACAAGAAACTTTTAAATCATCATCTTTGAAACCTTCATGAATTCCTGAGTTAATTGATTTAAACGTCACATCCTTTCCAATGTCTTTAAAGATGGCTGCTAAACGTTCAAGCTGAGAATCCTGTTCGGAAAAAATATAATTTTCAAAACCATTTTCTGTGTTTTCATTGAGCTTGGTAATTAGTAAATCAAAGTTTTTATTGAAAGGTGGTTGAGGACGAATATTTAAAGTGAGTTTAAAAGTTGATTTAAAATGGAATTTGCTTCCAAACTCCACAATCGAAAAATTGTATAATTGGTTTTCATAAAGTTCCGATTCTAAATAAAGTTGACTTGGTTTTAAACGTTCTATTGTTGACTCAAGCTTCCCAAAAACATAAGTGGCTTTTTCATAACCTTTCTGTATTTTCCCCTTTGATAATTCAAAATCTTTAATCCATATTTTAGTATCTGTTGGTATGTAATCTAAAAAAGATTCCCTTTTTTCAAGCATAGCTGTAGTTTGAATATTGGGGATAACATGAATTTTAGTAACGGTCTTAATTGAGAGTTGAGTTGATGGGTCAAATAAACGAATAGACTCAACAAGATCTCCATCAAACTCTATTCTATATGGTTGACTGTTGCTAAAAGAATATATATCTACAATACCTCCTCTAATAGAAAACTGCCCAGGAGAATAAACATGGTCAAGTTTTTCAAATTCATATTCAATAAGAAGTTCATTTATAAAGTCAATGGAATATTCAACTCCTTGCTCTATTTCAAGTGTGTTTTTCGCTAGATTCTTTCTGCTAACAACATTTTCAATAATGGCCTCTGGATGAGTAATGACCATTATGTTTTTTCTTTTTTTTCTTATTAAAGAAAGTACTTCTGTTCGTTGAATAATATTTGCGTTGTCAATTTCTTCAATTTGATAGGGTCTTCTGTAAGAAGCTGGATAGTAAAGTAATGTAGTCCCTCTTTTCTTACCAATAATGTTTTCAAGATTATTGTAAAAATAAGCGCTTTCCTCCTTGTCTGAAAGAACAAATAGGTAGTTGCCTCCAATTTGACTGGCAACGGCTTCTGCTATAAAAGCATCTGAAGAACCAGCTGTTCCTAAGAGGTGTATTCTAGATTGCTTATTTTGAAGCTCAGAAGCAAGTTCCTTAACAGCTTCGGATGATTTATAAAGTGTTCTTAATGAATTAATTTCCACGATTTAAAATAGCTTCTAGCTCACTAATCATATTGCTTGAACCAATGTAAAGTGGTACTCTTTGATGTAAGTCTTTAGGTTGAATATCTAATATTCTTTCTTTGTTACTAATGGCTTTCCCACCAGCTTGCTCAGCAATGAAGGCTAGGGGAGAGCATTCATATAGTAAACGAAGTTTTCCATTAGGAGCTTTAGTTGTGTCAGGATATAGATAAATACCACCTTTAATTAAGTTTCTATGAAAATCAGCAACTAAAGAGCCAATATATCTTGCTGTATATGGTCTTGATGATGATGGGTTGTTTTCTTTGCAGTAGGCAATATACTCTTGAATTTTAGAAGAGGAAATGTTTAGGTTACCTTCATTTATTGAAAAAATACTGCCTTTTTCTGGAAATTTCATGTTTGGGTGAGAAAGAAAAAACACCCCAATACTAGGGTCAAAAGTAAAACCATTAACTCCATTTCCAGTAGAATAAACAAGCATTGTTGATGAGCCGTAAATTACATAACCAGCAGCAACCTGTTTAGTTCCCTTTTGTAAAAAATCTTCTTTTTGAGCCAATGTTCCTAATTCAGAGCATCTTTCAAAAACACTAAAAATAGTTCCAATAGAAACGTTAACGTCAATGTTTGATGAGCCATCTAATGGGTCCATTAAAACAACGTATTTACCGTTTTTACAAGAATCTTCTTCAAAGGAGATAAACTCATCATTTTCTTCAGAACCTATCCCACATACCACTTCTCTAGCTTTAAGAGCCTCTATGAATTGATTGTTTGCATATACATCTAATTTTTGTTGTTGCTCTCCTTGAACATTTTCAGATCCAGCAGCACCTAAAATGTGTTTTGCAAGTCCAGCTTTATTTGTTTCATGGCTTACTAATTTAGCTGCCAATCGAATGGAGCTAAGTATTTTAGAAAGCTCACCTGTTGAACCAGGGAAATCTTTTTGAGTGTCTATTATAAATTCTCCAAGGGTCTGGTTTTTCATAGCTGTTTCAAATTTGAGGTCAAATATCGAAGATTTTAAGTAAATTATCGAAAAAAAAGAGAAAGAATGAAAGATTTAATCATTCGTAAAGGTGAAAATGATGACATGCAAGATGTTTTGCTAATGATAAAAGAGTTAGCAAAATTTGAAAATGCTGAACAAGAAGTAAATACTACTGTCAAGCAATTAAAACAAGATGGTTTTGGTTCAAAGAAGCTTTTTGAGGTAATTATAGCAGAATACAAAAATGAAATTTGTGGTTATGCATTTTTTTACCAAGGTTACTCTACTTGGAAAGGAGCAACACTTTATTTAGAAGACATTATGATTAAACCTAAATTAAGAAGGAAAGGGTTTGGAGGTGTTTTATTTAAAGAGATAATTAAGGTTGCAAAAAAAAGAGAGGTTAAAAGATTGGATTGGCAGGTATTGGACTGGAATTCTAGTGCAATAGCTTTTTATGAGAAATATAAAGCAACTCTTGATGGGAAATGGCTTAATGGTAGACTTTTTGAATTAGATTTGAAAAATTTTTAAGTATGATAGTTTTTAAATTTGGAGGGGCCTCTGTGAAAAATACTGAGGCATTAAAAAATGCGGTTAACATAACTAAGACATTTGAAGGGCCATTAGTTATTGTAGTTTCAGCAATGGGGAAAACAACTAATTCATTAGAAGAATTATGGGCTGCATATTTAATAAAAGATGTTAAAGGAGTTGAGCATACTCTAGACAAACTGTATAAATTTCATGCCGGTTTAATAGCTGATATAGGGAATGAAACACAAAGGTGTAACGATGTTTTTTCCGAATCATTTAATGAATTGAAAAGACAACTCACTAAAGAGCCGAGTGAACACAAAGCTTTTGAATATGATCAAATTGTATCATTTGGTGAACTTTGGGCAACACTAATTTTTTCTGAAGCCCTAAAAATAAGTAATGTTAATTGCAGATGGATTGATGCTAGAAAGACAATTAGGACCTCTAATCATTATCAGAATGCTAGAGTAGATTGGCTTAAAACAAAGGCCTTAGTTAACGACAGAATTATAACTAGATTTAAGCAGAACAGTTCATTAGCTTGTATTGTTACACAAGGATTTATCGGACACACTAACACTGGAATGACAACCACTCTTGGAAGGGAAGGTTCTGATTTTTCAGCGGCTATTCTTGCTTGGGCTCTTGAGGCAAAAGAAGTTTTTATTTGGAAAGATGTTCCAGGGTTATTAAATGCTGATCCAAAAGAATTTGATGGGCCACTTAAAATTGATAAAATTTCTTATAAAGAAGCTATCGAGTTAAGCTATTTTGGAGCTTCTGTTATTCACCCTAAAACGCTTAAACCCCTTCAAAACAAGAATATTCCTTTAAGAATTAAATCTTTTATTGACCCAGAAAGCTCAGGTACTATTATCCAATCTGATGAAAGCAGTGATGCAAATCAACCCTCATATATTTATAATAAAAATCAATTGCTAATCTCAATCAGCCCTAAAGATTTTTCTTTTATTATGGAAGATCACATTAGCGAAATTTTTAACTTATTTTCTAAAAATGGTCTTAAAGTTCATTTAATGCAAAATTCAGCATTAAATTTTTCTGTTTGTGCGAATATGAAAAAAGCAATGTTGAAAAATCTAATTGAAGAATTATCTGAAAACTTCAATGTGAAATACAATGAGAATGTAGATTTACTTACAATTAGACAGTATGAAAATCATGTTTTTCCTGAGAAGTTGAAAAAGAAAAATATATTAATTAAACAAAGAACACGATCAACTCTTCGTTATGTATTAAATTAAATATTCATTTTAATAATTATATATTTGGAAAAAAAACACCATGAACAACAATAAGCTTATTATTTTATTTGGCATTATTCCTTTCTTTTTTTCTTGTAATTCAACCAATAATGAAGAGTCTTCAATCGAAAATATTGACTCTCTAGTTGTTGAACAAGCCCCTAAAAGTGAAATAAACTTGGACGGTCTACGAGAGTTTTCTATGGTTGACCATGAGCTAAGTACTACTATTTTTATTCCTGAACTTTATTTTACTGATGAAGATGATTTACCTCGTTTTACTCCTCCAGAAATCATTCATAATGATGGAGAAGCTAGATGGGAAGTTAAAGTTCCTGGAAACAAGTACTGGCACCTTGTAATAGAGGACATGGGAGAAGAAGCTTTTGGAGTAGAAAAAGAATTAGCTGAGCATGAATATCAAAAAGTGATTTTTGACTTTAGGTACCATGAGCAAACAGAAAACACATTGTTGTATTCTAAAATATTAAAATCTGGAAACACAACGCTAGATGATAAAGAAATTGCTTTACTTCCCAATTATCACTTTTATTGTGCTCGTAATATTAATGGAAGTAATGTTGTTTTTAGAAGCCATGAAATGGGAGATTTTAGAAAGCCCACAATTTCCAAAATGATGGCCTCAGCACTCAGTGCAAAATAATCTATTTAACCTTTGAGTTATCTGGATTAGCCCACTCGGCTTCCATTTTTTCATACTCTTCGGCAGTTAATGTTTTAATAAACACATTGCTGAAATCGAAGTATTCAATCGCATTGTAGTGGAAGTTTCTTATTTCTGAATGATATAAAGTATAGTTTTCTTGGTACCATAATATAATAACTGGCGCATCTTCCATCATAATTCTTTCAGCCTCTGCAAAATATTCAAAACGATCAGTTTCTGATTTCATTTTTGTTCCTGCAACGAAAAGTGAATCAAAAATTGAATTTTTATAACGCGTGGTATTGGGGTATGATGGCTCATCAAGAGATGAAGGGACATTTCCCCCATAAAATAAACTAAGGAATGATTCAGGTGATGGAAAATCTGCTACCCAAGCAGAACGAAACATTTCTGATTTACCGTATTTAGAATGTTCAATTTTATCTGTGAAGCTCACTTGTTCTATTTCAATCCAAATATTAAGAACTGCATTGAGTTGGTGCTGAATTTCTTGTGCCACCATTACATGAGTATTACCTCCAAGATTTAATTCAAGTGTAACAACAGGGAAATCCTTCCCATTTGGATACCCAGCATCAGCAAGTAATTTTCTTGCTTTTATTGGGTCAAAACCGTAACCATTAATTCTGTTATAATCATACTTTTTGAACAACAAAACTTCTGGTGTTATTCCTTTGTCTCCAACAGCTCCTTGACCGTTAAGAGTTGTTGAAATTATCTTTTTCTTATCGATAGCATAATTAAAAGCTTTTCTTACAAGGGGATTGTCAAAAGGTGGAATTTTTGAATTAAACTCATAGTATTGAGTAATTAGTTCGTGCTCTTGATTTACATATGTTTTTGGAGGTCTATTAGTGAAATTTGCACTATTTTCTGAGAAAACTTCAGCAATCTTGTTAGGTGGCAACCCATATATAATTGAAAGATCTTTAGACTTAAATAATTCTAATTCAGCCACCTTAGATGGAATGAATTGAAAATGAACGGAATCTAGGTAAGGCAACTTGTTGCCATAGCTGTCTTTCATGTAATAATTTTCATTATAAACTAAATACAAATCCGTTAATTCATTTTCAGACTCTGTAAAGATAAAAGGCCCAGCTCCAACAGTCATTGAGGTTCCATAAGTTTCGAAAGCCTCTTTAGCTATAACAGAACTGTTCGGCATCGCCAAATTGTAAATAAAAGAAGAATGAGGTTCGTTAAGTTTAATTGTTAGTGTAGAGTCGTTTAAAATTGTTAATCCAGCTATAGATTCAGCACTACCGTTTTTAAATTCATTAGCGCCAACAATTTTATCGATAAACATATTGAAAGACACTTCAAAATCACTAGTGCAAAGTAATTCAAACGCAAATTTAAAATCACTCGCAATTACTCTTCTTCCTTTATTGTTTAAAAAACAAGGGTCGTCATGAAAATAAACATTGTTCCTTAAAAAGAAGGTGTATTCTGTTTGGTCTTCGTTAATGGACCAATCTTTAGCTATTGAAGGTTTAATTGTTAAATCTTTCGAATTAAAATTAACAAGCCCATCGTGTATTTGACTTGCTATTTTTGCAGATGTTGCATCTTCTATTTTTCCTGGAAAAATAGACCGAAAGGACTCTTCTTCTGAAACACATAAATTTCCACCATACAAAGCATTTCCACCAATTGAAGTTCTATTTTTAGAATTATTAATTGAATCTGCACTTTGATCATTGCATCCTGAAAAAGCAACAACTATAACAGAAAAGATTAATATTAATTTAGTAGTTAAAAATTTAATACACATTTTAAAAGTACTTTGTGAGGGTGAATTTGTAATGTAAAACAATAATACAAGAATACACTTTAATTGTAATTTATCAAAGATGTTAAGTAAGATTATGATAATAGGAATATATTTTGAATGTAAATTTTAAAAAAAAGGATGATTTATTATTTTGTTTTGTTTAAAATTGCACTTATTATTGTTGCATAAAGTAAGAATACATTAGCTTTGTTTAAATGAAAAGTAAACTTCTACTTCTTTTATTATCGATTTCTACGTTTGTTTTGGGACAAAACAACGAGACTAGTATTATACATGAAGGGCATTATCAAGGCAAAAATTTATATGTTCAAAATCCCTTTTCTGGATCTGGCGTAGGTTTTTGCGTTATTGCAGTATATGTAAATGGTGATGTAACAACTGACCAAGTTAATTCAAGTGCTTTTGAAATAGACTTTTCAAATTTAAGCATTAAAGTAGGTGAGCCAGTTACTGTAAAAATTCAGCACAAACTAGATTGTCTTCCTAAAGTTTTGAACCCAGAAGTATTGAGACCTAGAAGTACTTTTGAAACAATCAGTATTAATATAAATGAAGACGAAGTTCTTCAATGGAAAACATCAGGTGAGCAAGGAAAATTAACTTATGTTATTGAACAATATCGTTGGAGTAAGTGGGTTAAAGCAGGTGAGGTTGATGGTGTTGGCGATCCAGGAACATATTCTTACGATTTTAAAATTTCACCACATTCAGGAGACAATAAATATAGAGTTAAACAAATAGATTATACAGGAAAGCCAAGAATATCACCTTCTACTGATTATAGTTCTGACATTGCTGCTATTTCAATCCCAAACCCTAGAGTTAAAGATAATTTGGAGTTTACGTCAGAAACATTGTATGAAATTTATGATACATACGGGAATTTAGTTAAGAAAGGTTACGGAAAAAATATTGGAGTTACTAACCTAAAAAAAGGCCTTTATTATATTAACTACGATTCAAAAACAGGAGAAGTAGTTAACAAAAAGTAATTAAAATAAATCAAGAATTAATGTCCTCCTTATTAGGGGGATTTTTTTTATCTCAGAATGAATAAAATCGAACACATAGGTATTGCAGTTGAAAATTTAGATACGGCAAATCAACTTTTTAAAAAGCTGTTAGGAAAAGAAAACTATAAGATAGAAACTGTTGAAAGTGAAGGTGTTAAAACCTCATTTTTTCAAGTTGGAGAGAGTAAAATAGAATTATTAGAGGCCACAAATGAAAACAGTGCAATTACGAAGTATATAAAAAAAAGAGGAGAAGGAGTCCATCACTTGGCTTTTAATGTCGAGGATATCGAACAAGAAATTATTCGATTAAAAGAAGAAGGCTTTACAATAATTGATGAGAATTATAAAAAAGGAGCAGACAACAAATTAGTTTGTTTTTTGCATCCTAAATCAACTAACGGAGTTTTGATTGAATTGTGTCAGGAAAGACGCTAACTAGATCTTCGTTCTTTTTTAAATAATATGTTTTTAAACCAGCTTTCTTTGCCCCTTGAATGTGTTGTTTTGAGTCGTCTATAAAAAGAGTCTCTTGCGCATTAAGATTGTTTTGCTTTAATACAAAATTAAAACAATCAACATTTGGCTTTCTTAAACCAATTTCAGATGAGTAATAGCATTTTTTAAATGCCGATGCAAAATTAGAATACCCAATTTCTTTGTTTATTATCTTTTTAAAAGCTCTAATGTGAATTTCATTTGTATTGCTTAGTAGGAAAGTATTGTATGAAGATTTCAAGGATTTTATTAATTCAAGTCGTTCAATAGGTAAATCTAGAAGCATAGCATTCCAAGAGGCATCAAATTTTTTATCTGAAAGATTTAATTTCATTAAGCTGTTTAATTCCTTTCTAAAAATAGAGGGAGTGATTTTTCCTGTCTCTAATTGATTAAAGATGTCTTTTTGTTGAGCCTTACTATAAAGGGCATCAAAATTAACTGCACCTAAATTTTCAAAACATTTTGAAGTAAGATTGTAGTTAATGTTCAATATTACCCCTCCTAAGTCAAATATTATGGTCTTTATTGAATTCACAATGCAATATTAGTTTGATTATTCATTACAAATATGTAAAATTGCAAACTATTATCAGAAATTTATTTTCTGATGGGCCCATAGCTCAGTTGGTTAGAGCACCTGACTCATAATCAGGGGGTCGAAGGTTCGAGCCCTTCTGGGCCCACATAAGCCTCCACATATTGTGGGGGCTTTTTTTCAATTAGCTAGAGATCACTTGTAAATCACTTCATTATTCGAAAGTAGTTTACTTCATTATTCATGTCTTCTTTGTCTTCTGTTTTATATGTAACTTCAAGCTTAAAGGCTTCAATATTCCATTCACATGCAAAAAGTACAATACCCATGTCTTTTTCTTTTGGTGGACCTAGTTTTTGTTCAATTTTTTTTCTATTATCTGTTAAAAGAACTTTAAAAGGAATTTCACCTTCAAACTGATTATTGTGGGTGTGATATTTGCCATCTTTAGTGAATAACCAAACAGCTGTTAAAGTGTCATTATTACTAAATCTAAAATCAATTCCTCCATCAGAGAAAACATAAAAAGAACAATCGTCATATTTTGTGATTTCAGGATCTTCTCTTAGAGCATTAAGATAGTTTTGAATTGAATTAGAATTAATGTGTAATCCTATTAGAGATTGAACGTTTTTGAGTTCAGCTAAATTTTTGGGTTGATTCACACATCCAGAAAAAATGACAATAATTATGAATGACAGGATTAATTTTTTCTTCATTTGAAATTATATTATTAAGGTAAATATAATGGTGTTTAATATTATCAGCTTCAACCCAATAATATTCATATGTATTAAGCTCAGTTTTATAATGGTATAAGTTATAAAATTTATTTTTTATTGGCCGTTATTAATTTTAAAATGAATTTGAAGTTGAAATTATTTCTTCATATATTAGAATATGCCTCAAAACAAAAGAGTGAAAAAAAAATCTAAATCAAGTAGTACAACCCTTAGCCGTTCCACAACAAAACTGCAAGAAGATTCGACATTTCTATGGAGATATTTTGTGTTGGCATTTATCGAAGGTGCAACAGTAATGGCAGTGGAGTTGTTTGGAGCAAAGATGATGACACCTTATTACGGGTCCTCATTAATTGTTTGGACCACAGTAATAGGTATTACATTATTATGCCTTACGATTGGATATTTTCTTGGAGGGCGATTATCCATGAAGTATAAAGCACAAAATTTAGTTTTTGTACAATTAATGATAAGTGCCTTATTAATAGGAATAATGCCCATAATTGCACATTCCGTTTTAAAGTTTACGGGAGATTTTAATTTTTATGTCGGTGCTGTGTTATCAGCTATTTTGTTATTTGGCTTTCCTTTAATTTTTTTGGGAAGTACTTCTCCAGTTATTATTTTACTAGCGACAAAGGATGTGAAAAAGTCTGGGAAAAACGCTGGCTTTGTTTACTCAATTTCAACTATTGGGGGTATTTTCATGACATTTCTTCTAGGTTTTTTCATTATTGAGGAATATGGCATTACTATTCCTAATATGTTTGTTTCAGGAATATTATTAATCATGACTGCATTATTGTTGTTTAGGAACTCAAGAATAATTTTCATTTCTATTATTTCATTGCTATTTCTATTTGAATCTATTGGAGTATATAAATCTACCATTCAGAATTCGGTTAATTCTAGTGCATTTAACATTCTCTATGAAAGTGAAGGTTTGTTGGGTCAGTTAAGAGTCCTTGACGAGTATTATCCAGATCTAGACATTACCGATCGTTCTATGCTGGTTAATGGGATTCCGCAAACATTTGTAGATGCTTCCAGTGGTTATTCTTACTGGTATTATGTACACATGCTTTCAACTATATGTTCATCAAAACCAGCTGGAAGCGATGTTTTATTATTAGGTTTTGGGGGAGGAAGTGTCGCAAGTGAATTAACTCGATTAGATTTAAATATAGATGCGATAGAAATAGATAAACGAATGTATCAATTATCTGAGGATTATTTTAGGTTCGATTCTAAGAATACAAATTTTATAGTTGATGATGCAAGACATTATTTAAAGACTGCAAAAAAGAAATATGATGTAATTATTTTTGACATGATTAAAGGTGAGGTCCAACCCCCTTATGCTTTAACAAAAGAAAGTTTTAAAGAAGGATTGGACATTTTAAAACCAGGAGGACTTTTGCTGGTTAATTTCCAAGGGCACTTTGATGAGTTAGAGGGCTTGCCCTTTCGATCAATTGTAGCAACTTTGAAAGCGGCAGGTTTTTCCAACACTGTTTTTCATGTGGAAAATTGTGAACCGAATAGCCCATGTGATTTTATTATCATTGGTTCTGTTGATAAACCAGACATTTCGTTTGATCCTAGCCGAATTAACAATTGCTGTGTAACAAAAAGTTACGTAAAGGATTTATTGAATAAAAACAGAGTTTTGCAGTCAAATGTTGGAAAAGGTGAGTCTATAGTCTTTACTGATGATCTTCCTATATTGGAACACATAAATTTAAAATCAATTGTTGAATGGCGAACTGCCATGATTGATAACAATGCAAAAAAGAGCCTGGAAGAAGGGGTGCGACTATTTAAATAATTACTACAATGAACCAAATTAAAAAAAGTAAATACCCAGCATCTTTCTGGTACTTAATAACTATCTCAATAATTGAAGGAGGAGCAGTAATGGCTGTTGAATTGTTAGGAGCAAAACTTATAGCACCTTCTTATGGGGCTTCTTTATATGTTTGGGCCACAACTTTAGCTGTCACAATGGGCGGACTTACTACTGGATATCTTCTTGGCGGGGTGATTTCAGAAAAATACCCTCATAAACTTATTTTACATTATATAATTTTAGCTTCAGCAATTTTCGTTTCGATAATGCCTTTTACATCTTCAATTATTATGTCTGCAACATTAGAAATGAATATTAAATTAGGTATTGTTATATCTAGTCTTTGTTTTGTATTTCCCCCTTTGGTATGTTTTGGAATGGTTTCACCTCTTATAATACGACTAATTTCTAGGGAAGTAAATGAAGTCGGTAATTCTGTGGGTACCATTTATTCAATTTCTACTCTTGGAGGAATTTTAACAACGTTTTTGTTTGGATTCTTTTTTATTCCTAAAATGGGTCTTGATTTTAGTACTTATGTTACCGCTTTGGCACTTTTTATATTTCCGTTATATTATTTTGTTCGATTTCGCACCTTCTCATTAAACCAATTAGAAAAGGAGGTTTAGTAGTTTCAATTTACCTTTTTCATAATTCTAAATTTTATATCTACTAATTTAACTAATAATTCCCTTTTTCTGGAATACAATGTCTTATGCCACCTCTAGGGTTGTCCATATCATCTTTATATCTTGGTATAACATGACAATGAAAGTGCATAACAGTTTGTCCTGCAGATTCACCACAATTCATTCCAATATTATAACCATTAGGTGAGTGGTTTTTTTTATTCAATAACACTAAATTTAATTTGACCTATTATATTGTCTTGATTAAATATTTGCATAAGATATATTCCATTTTTCATATCACCTTTATCTATGATGAAAGTAGGTGGATGAACATGATTATATTCTCTTATCTTCTTCCCTTCAATATTAATTATACTAATCGATATATGATGTGACTCACTATATGGAATATTAAGAATTGCAATATCTGAAACAGGATTTGGATACAGCTTAAGATTC
>JAQWSL010000070.1 GCA_029243225.1 Flavobacteriales bacterium | reverse complement strand
GAAATACCTAATGTCTTTACACCAAATGGTGATGGAAACAATGAACTATTTGAAGTTGTTGTCCCTGGAAGATTAAACGAATGTGTAGATTTTAAAGTTTACAACAGATGGGGACAAATTATGTTTATCTCTAGTGGAAATAACATAAAATGGGACGGTAGAACTAATGTTGGGGAAGAAGTACCTACAGGAGCTTATTTTTACACCATAGAAATAAGAGACAAATCATATAGTGGTAGCCTTTATTTATTCGAATAAATAATAAAGTGAAAATTACACTTAACTTAATTTTTGGATGTTTAATTCTTTTAAATTCTTTTGGTCAAGAAATGAAAATTTATGGACATAGAGGATGTAGGGGATTGCTTCCAGAAAACACACTTTCAAGCTTTAACAAAGCAATTGAACTAGGAGCTGATGGAATCGAATGGGATGTTGTTGTTAACAAAGAAAATAAACTTTACATATCTCATGAACCATACATAGACACCTCTTACTGTCAATTAATAAATGGGGAGAAAATAAAAAATAAATCAAAATCATCTTTGAACATTTATAAAATGAATAAAGCTGAAATTGAAAAATATGATTGCGGAAGTATCTATCAAAAAAAATTTCCAAAACAAAAATTATACGAAGCTCAAAAACCTACAGTAGAAGAAGCATTTGCACAATTAAAAGAAAAAAATCCCACAATACTGTTTGAAATAAAATCTTCATCAGAAGATTATGGGAAATACCAACCCTACCCTGATGAATATTGCAATATCATCAAAAAAGAAGTTGAAAAATACGAGCATCTAGACAACATAATATTCATGTCTTTTGACGCCCAAATTATTAACAAACTTCATGATATAATGCCTTCTCAACGTTTAATATATTTAATCTATAAACCTCAATTAGATACTAAATCGTATTTAAAAAAATTAGACTTTAAACCATTTGCTCTAGGAATGTACTATCCATTAATATCTAGAAAAACAATTAAAAGATTGCACAACAAAAAAATAGATGTATTTGCTTGGACAGTAAATGACATAAACAAAGGAATTGAACTAGAAAAACTAGGGCTAGATGGATTAATAACAGATTATCCTAATTATTTCACAAAAGATTAAAGCTCAATTTCTTTTACTTTTAAATTGGGAAGGTATATTAAAACACCATTCTTAACATTATAACCAGATTCATCAACAAAATCCATGTATTTTAGTAATTGTTTTTGATCAGATTCTTTGGCCATCCCGGTTTTAAAATCAACAACAGTAGCATTATTTTCAGCATCTATAATTAGCTTATCTAGTCTGAAAAATTCTCCCGTTTTAGTCACAAGTTCTATTTCATTAAAAACCTTATTACTCTTTGAGAAAATGTAATGTAATTCTTTTGACTCTCTAAGCTCAATTATAGCTTTTGACAAAAATAGAGATTGTTCTTTATTGATTTTATATTTCAAGTTGAGCGACTTAATATAACTTAACCCATCATCAATATTGTAAGTTATTTTTTCTAACACTTCATGCAACAGAATTCCATAAGAAACAGCATTAGATTTAAAGTTAAGTTCATCCAAACTAAGATGAATTTTATCTTTCCAACTATAGAGATCAAAGGGTGAGTTTTTAGCAACTGATGAAGCTTCGTTTACTTTGTCTAAATTTTTCTGTTCTCCAATGATTAACTTCATTTGTTCACTATCAAAACAAAGATGCTTAGTAACTTGAGATGATACAAAGTGCTTAACATGAGGGCTTTTAGTGTCTTTTGGTTCTTCAATAGAAAAATAAAGCCTATCCTTAGCTCTAGTTAATGCAACATAATATAAATTTATATTGTCTAAAAAAAGCTGCTCTTTTTCTTCACGATATAATACCTCTCTGTTAAGTTTTTTTAGCGAACTTTCATTCATTGGTGAAATAAAAGATTCTAATCCAATAGACTTTAAATCATCACCCTCAATCCAATCAAAATCATCAACTGCTGTTTCTTTATCTTTCCAAGAGCCAAAAGGAATAATTACAACTGGAAACTCAAGCCCTTTTGATTTATGAATAGAAATAACATTGACAGCATTATCTCTTCCAGTATTAACAGAAATTCTTTGTGATTCTTCATCATAATAGTTAACAAATCCAGTAACTGTAGAGCCTTTATTTGCAGAGAATTCAAATAAAAAATCTAGTAGCTGAGTTATAAAAGGATCAAATTTATTGAGCTCAAAAGAAGAAATAATAAAATGTAATTTATCAATTAAGCCCAACTTATTATAAATGAAAAAATCAAACTTTGGAATGTAAATATTTAGTGTTTTTTTGATGTCAATTTGACGATAATAGTTTTCATTGTTTTGAAAAAAGAAATCAATATTATTTTCTGTATCGTTTGAATTAAGAAATTCTAAAACTTTAAATTTACTCTGATCATCATTAAAGTCAATTGCCTTTATTACGTTCATAACAAGTTGTACTTCTAAAGAAGAGGAAAGAACAATACTATCACCAGAAATCACAGGGATTTCAGGATTTCTTTGTAGTCTTAAAAATTCGGCAACTTTAGTTGCTTCTTTATTTTTCCTTACAATAACTGCTATATCACTATAGTTATATCCATTTAATAAATTTTTCTCAATTACTTTAAGCATATAATTCAGCTTATTATCGGAAAGATTATCTTCTTTATTACAAACTTTAACTTCCACATAGCCCTTAGTTTTACTTTTAACCCCTTGCTCATTATTTGTGTATGCATTGGTGATAATTTTTTCATCAATCTCATTAACAATCCCAGAAAATAATGCATTATTAAATTCAATGATTTCAGTGGAAGATCTGTAATTTACAGGTAACGTATAATCTTCATAATATTGATTAAATAAATTATTTATGTCAAAAGAATCAGGAAGTGATTCATCAACTTTAGGTAAATTAATAAACTGGCCTACATCACCCTCTCTCCACCTATAAATGGCTTGCTTAGCATCACCAACCAATAAATTAGTACCGCCTCTAGATAAAGATTCATGAACAAGAGGAACTAAATTATTCCATTGACGAATAGAAGTGTCTTGAAATTCATCAAATAAAAAGTGTTTATATCTATTTCCTATTCTTTCAAAAATAAAAGCAGCTGGTTCTTCAATAATAATTTTACTTATTAAACGGTTAAAATCTGAAATCAAAAGTACTCCTTTGATGTTTTTTTGATGCTCTACTTCGTTTACCAATTGATTTACCAAAGAGTAAGAAGTAAGGTGTTTTAAAATCTCTCTTACATAGATTATTCTTCTAGATAAACTAACTATTTGAACTGTATTATCTACTAGAAAAGGAATAATATCAATTAACTTTTGTTTTAAATCTAAAGTTGCTTTTGGCCCTATCCATTTGTCATCTTTCAACCAATTAGTCCAAGATTCAATGTTTTTTAGATTAATAGGTTTTTTACTAAGAATGATGGCATATATTTTAGGTAATCTTTTATAGAAAAAATGTTCAGCTAAAATTCCTTCACTATTAATCTTTCCAGCACATTGTTCTGCAATTTCAAATGTGTTTTTTTCTATTTCCTTAAGCTCGTTAAAAAGAGCTTTTCTAATTTTAGAAAAATCCTCAAGAGGAATATGCTTAATGTTTTGAAGTTGATCATCTCTATTACCTTTAAAAATAAGCTTCTGAAATCCTGCTAATTGAGTTTCTATGTTAGACTTTACACTATCGCCTAAAGATTGTTCAATGAATTCATTTAAATAAGTAGTGAGCTGTTTATCACTACCAATATTTGAAAGGAATTTTTTAACAGCGCTATTTAAAAACTCTTTCTCATTAAGTTCAACATTAAAATTCAATGAAAGTCCAAGTTCTTGACTAAAGCTTCTAATTAATCGGTGAGTGAACTTATCAATGGTAAACACACTAAAATCGCTGTAATTGTGTAATATTCTGGAAAGAATTTGATTAGCTTTTTCAATTAATTTTAATCTTGTCAAGTTTGTTTCTTCAGAGTAAATATTCAATAATTCAGTATCTGAATTTGACAATTTTTCTAACACTTCAATAATACGACTCTTCATTTCATTAGCCGCTTTATTGGTAAAAGTAATGGCCAACACTTCTTTAAAAGCAAAATCACTTTTTGAAGCAAATATGATTTTAAGATATTCTTTTACAAGAGTAAAAGTTTTTCCAGAACCAGCAGACGACCGATATACTTTAAGAGAAGAAAATCCGTTAGAGACACTCATTGATTAAAGTTAAAATAAATTAATTGCCGAGCACTTTATTTAAAAATAAAGTATCTGAATGAGTTTTATATTTTAAACTATTTTTTTTAAAAACACAGTGCTAAAACTGATTAAAATAATTTAATATAAGGTAAAATAGTAATAACTTTAATTCAATTTTATTGAGACCTTTAAAATTAAAAAATAAGACACCTGAACAACCTTTAACTATTTAAATGTGTCTTTAAAACATTAAATTTATTAAATGAAAAAATTAATTCTATTTACATTTTTGATAGGAATCACTTTTATATCCTGTAAAAAAAAAGGATGTACCGACCCTTCAGCAAATAATTACAATAGTAGTGCTGAAGTTGATAACGGAACATGTCTTTACGATTCAATAATTCCAAATATTGCATCTTTAGTAATTAACACCTCTCATGTTTTTGAAAACAAATCATTTTCTTTTGACTCTATTTATCAAGACAATTTTGGAAATCAAATTCAATTTTCAAGAGCGACTTTTTACCTAGGGAAACCAAAATATATTAACTCATCTGAAAACACTATTGATTCAACCAACAACTATGTATTAATAGATCCAACAACTACATCATATAATTTAGGAGCTGTAATTCCGGGTATCTATCAAGAATTAAATCTTCTAATGGGGGTTGACCTAACTACAAACCACCTCGATCCTGCCATTTACAATAGTGATAATGCTCTTTCATATCAAAGTCCAAGTATGCATTGGCAAATGGGAAGTAGTGCTCAAAATTGGAGCTATTTATTCATAGTTCTTGAGGGTTTAGTAGATAAAAACGGCAACAACAATTTCGATGCAGGAGAAAACTTTGTATTCCATATCGGAAATGATGGTTTAACAGCTGAAATTAATGACATAATTGTAAATCTTATTGTAGAAGAAGGAGAAAACGAGATTTTAGAATTTAAGGTTGATTGGTCAAGGTTTTTTGATGGAATTGATTTAAGTACTAATAATTTCACACACACAACAGACGACCCAACCCTTGCAGATGCAATTTCAAATAATGGTATAAATGTTTTACAAATTCAATAATAAGTTAGACATAAACAATATTTTATTTAATTCAACATTAATTAACTTTGAATAAATGAATAAGTTAATTACAATAATTCTCATCTTTTTAGTTCTATTTTCTTGTAGAAAAAAAGAAACTATTAACTATTATTATAATCCCACATTTGTTTCAATTGACCTACCATCAAATTTCCCTCCAATGGAAATCCCCGAAGACAACCCATTAACTGAAGAAGGAATTTTATTAGGAAGACATTTATTTTGGGAACCAAGACTTAGCGGAGACAATACAATGACTTGTGCTAGTTGTCATCTACCTGAAAGTGCATTCTCTGACCCTGAAGCGCTATCAACTGGAATTAATGGCTCCGTTGGTAAAAGAAATTCTATGGTATTACAAAATTTAGCTTGGGCTAACAATTTTTTTTGGGACGGAAGAGTTCTTACACTTGAACAGCAAGTACTTCTTCCAGTAATGGATTCAACTGAAATGGATGAAAATTGGACTCATTTTTTTAATGAAATTAAAAATGACAATCTATATACAACATTATTCTATAATGCTTTTCAAACCCTAAATCCCGATTCCACACACGCTGCAAAAGCTTTAGCTCAATTTTTAAGAACAATGGTCTCAACCAACTCAAAATATGATAAAGTCATAAGAAATGAAACCACATTCACACCTGAAGAAAGTGCAGGATTTGACTCATTTAACAGTTTATCTGGAGGTGATTGTTTTCATTGTCATGGCGGAATTTTAGGTACTGATTATTCATTTAAAAATAATGGTCTTGATCAAAACCCAATAGATACAGGCAGGGGCTTAGTCACTAATAATCCTTTAGATTATTACAAATTTAAAGTTCCTTCTATTAGAAACATTGAGTTTAGCGGACCATACATGCACGATGGTAGATTTGAAACTATTGATGAAGTTGTAAATTTTTACAGTCTAGAAATTCATGCTGATTCGCCTAACATAGACCCACTAATAGAATTTGCTCAACAAGGTGGCGTACAACTTAATCCTCAAGAAAGAATAGAATTAAAAGCCTTTTTATTAACTCTTTCTGATGTCGAATTCATCAATAATCCAAACTTTTCTGATCCTCATTAAAATTAAACAAGATCTGTTTTATATCTGCTTAAATAATAATTTTATAATATGAAGGAAAACGACAATGATAATGTTGAATTTATAAATCCTATAGATAAAGACAACATTACTGAAACTCCAAATACGCTTACCTATAGTCATAATCGAGGTGGGTTCCCTATAATACCCTCTAAACAAGGAGATATTAAGCACAAAGCTCTTTCGGCAATGCAAGAGCAAACAAATACACAGTTGCTTCAAATTAAAGAGCAAATGGAAACACTTGCTATGCAAGCAAACAAAATTAAAACTAGAATTGATATTTCAGAACAAATTTATAATGCTGAAATTCGATTTGAGCCATTAATCTCTCATGTATACTATTTGTACAAAAAAAGTGACACAAAATTTATTCTTTCAATGATATCCAATGATGATTGGGGGAGAAAAGAATGTCCTTATACATTTATTGCAGCAGTTAAATTATTAGCAGATCATACTTGGGATGTGATTAAAAATCCTTAGAATCATTCTTTTTCTGTTAACTTAGTTACAATTATCTTACTACAGATGATAAGAAATTAAATTAGTGCCTAAATAACATTTCAATTCATGATAACATTTCTTGATGAAACAATTAATGACATCTTAAAAACAAATAATAAGCAAAATTTAAAAAACTGTATTATTGTTTTACCATCTAGAAGAGCAGGATTACATTTCAAAAAAATTATTTCAAAACACATCAATGAGACAGTTTTTCTTCCAAAAATCACGACAATTAATGAATTTATATATTCATTATCTGAGCTTACCCTAACTAATGGCTTTGAAGCAGAATTAGAGCTTTACAGTTCACATCAAATGGTTAATTCAGATTTGAAGACTCTAGATGAATTTATACATCTTGCTCCATTAATTCTAAATGATTTTAACCTGATAGATAAATACTTAATAGATGCAAAAGAATTCATATTTGACTTAAGATCTGTAAATGAGATTGAAAATTGGAGTCTAAATGAATCCAATCTTACAGAAAATCAGGTGGATTATGTTGAATTTTGGAAAAATTTAGGCCTGCTATACAGTCATTTTAACAAACAACTATTCAAAAAGGGACTATCAACTGAAGGGAATATATATAGAAGAGTGGCCAATAGTATTAATTTAGATTTAATCGACCATTCTAAATCATTTTATTTTATTGGATTAAATGCCTTAAGTATTTCTGAAGAAAAAATAATAAGCACTTACCTAAAAACAAATGGTTCAAAAGCTTATTTTGATGGAGATGGATACTATGGAAATGACAAAAAACATGAAGCAGGTTTTTTCTATCGAAAATCGGCAATTTTCAATACTATAAAATTACCCAAACACTTTGACAACAGTAAGAAAGAAATCAATATTTACGAAGTCAATAATGATGTTGAGCAAGTACAAACAGTTGCTGCTATCTTAGAAAAAGAGAACATTAAGAGCCCTTCATGTGCAATTTATTTAATTAACGAGCAAGTTATTAATCCACTGATAAACAATATTCCTCACAATATAAATTCTTTAAATATTACGATGGGGTATCCTATCAACAACACATATACATATGGTTTTTTAAATGAATTACTAACCCTATTTGACAAAAGAAATAAAAGAGATTATTGGAGTGGTAACAAATTGCATTATCAATTTATTGAAGAATTATTTTTACTACCAATATTTAAAAATTCAATTTCAAAAGCCCTAACAAATACAATTTTCTGGAAAAATAAGCTAAAGAAAAACATAAAGTTTATTGAACTTAATGAGCTAATTAATAATTTTCCTGAAATTGAAAATCACTTAGATTTTATTCATTTAAAATCAATAGAAAAAGCTTTAGATTTTATAAAACACTTTTCAGAATACTTATCTAGAATAGAAAAAAAGATAAATGATAAGATAGAAAAGGAGTGTATCTTAATAATGCTGGAAGAATTATTAAAAATTAAAAACTACATTCAATATTACTCTTTAAAAAATGAAATTTCAATTTCAGTATTAATTAGAGTTATTTTAAACAAATGGTCTAGATTAACTATTCCATTTTTTGGAGAACCTTTAGCTGGTCTTCAGGTTATGGGTTTCTTAGAGAGTAGAGCGCTAGATTTTGAGCATGTAATATTAGTTTCTTGCAACGAATCTCATCTTCCAGGATCAGAATTTGACGGATCTTTAATTCCATCAGACATTAAAAAACACTATAACCTCCCTGGAATCTCAGAGAAAGATGCAATGTATAGTTATTACTTTTATAGGTCCATTCAAAGAGCGAAAAAGATTGAGCTAATTTATTCATCTAGTGAGAAATCTAAAATAGGTTCAGCAGAGCCAAGTAGATTTATTTACCAAATTGAAAAAGAAATAGCCAATTCTAAAAATATTAGTGTAAAAAAGAAACATTTTAATTTTAATTATAAATCATTTACCAAGCCTACCATCACCCAGAATGAGTTTTCAATTGAAGAAATTTCTTCTTTATTTAAAAGAGGTTTATCAGCTTCATCAATTAAAAAATTCTTGGTCTGTCCACTGGATTTTTATTACAAGTATATTATTAAGTTACAAGAGCAAGAAAAAATTGAAGAAGACATAGAAAACAGCACTTGGGGAAATATTCTTCATTTAACTTTAGAAAAACTATTTAACGAAAACCAAACAATAAACAAAGCTGCATTAAAAGAAATTAAAAGTAATTCAACAGCCATATTAGAAAAAGAATTTGCAGCCAAATTTCCTGATGGCAGATACAAAGAAGGACACAATGCATTAATGTATCACCAAGCCGTTAAATGCTTAGAAGCACTATTGAAAAATGAAGAAGAGAACATTGCTGAAAATGGTAACTATAAAATTTTAGGAATAGAAAAAAAAGTAGAATGTGTTTTAGAAGCAGATTATAAAGGCAAGAAAATTGAATTTAAAGTTAAAGCTAAAATTGATAGAATTGATGAAAATAAAGATGGAATTCGAATTGTAGATTACAAAAGTGGTTTCATTTCTAATAGTGAGGTTTCATTAAAAACTTTTAAGTCATTTTCAACTCAGAGCTATTCTCTTCAGCTAATGCTATATGCTTATTTATACAATAAAGAATGTGCTGAAACAAACCTTATATCTTCAATTTTATCTTTAAAAAACCCTAAAGCAAAATTCATAAACCTAACATTCAATAATAATGACACACTTAATGAAGAAATATTTTTAAAATTTGAAAATTATTTAGTTGAATTTGCTCAAAATTTAATGCAAGATGATTTAGAATTTAAACACGACATCAAAAGTAAATATTGTATGATGTGTTAGACTAAGGAGTTAATTTATAACCTACGCCTCTGATTGATTTAAAATAGGTATGCGGATTAACATTTTTCTCGAAAATCTTTCTAAATGCTAAAATCACATTGTCTATAGTTCTAGTAGATGGATATACATCATATCCCCATATTTTTTCCAATATTTCTTGTCTACTAACAACCTGATTTCTTTTTTCAATTAATAACCTTAGAAGCATCAACTGTCGCTGAGTTAATCTTGTTTTTTCTCCAGATTCTGAAATAACTTCGTAAGATTTAAAATTAATTGTGAAACTACCTAAATTAAATTGATCTATAAGCACTTCGTTGTTTTCTGAACTAGATCGTTTTATTAGATTTTCTAATCGAAGCATCAATTCTTCTAAATTGAACGGTTTTGCCAAATAATCATCCCCTCCAACCTTTAATCCTTTAACCCTATCCTGAGAAGAGTTCTTTGCCGTTAAAAAAAGAATTGGGGTGTTTTTATCTTCCAAACGAATTGTTTGACAAATATCAAACCCGTTCATTCCAGGCAACATTACATCTAAAATTATTAAGTCATATCGTCCTAATTTAAATTTTGATATGGCATCTTTTCCCTTGTAAACTGAAGTAACTAAATAGTTCTCCATTTCTAGGTTCATTTTAATTGCTTCGTGCAAATGTTCTTCATCTTCAACAAGTAGTATTCTCTTTTGCATGCATTTTTTTGAAAATAATAATTCTAATCAATTTAGAATTATTTAAATAAAATTGTTAATTTTTAAAAATAATTACAAAACTATAAACAACCAAGATAAATAAATAGCGTTGTTATTATATGCTTTCAAAATTTAAATTTTATTTACATGAAAAAAATAAATCTACTTTTATTGTTTTTAATAGTTGCATTTGGTTCAACTATTGCACAAAACAAGACCTCTTCTTCAACAGATAAAAAATCTGAAAAAGTGTTGCTAAAATCTGCAGAACCTAAAGTACAAACCGTAGAAAAGAAAGGCAATACAGTTAAAGCAGTGAAAGTTCAGATGTTAGATGTTGAAAAGCAAAAAGCAACTACTACTCCTAAACAAAAGGCTAAATCAGAAGATTCTGATATCTAATTTATTAACCATTTTCAAAACAATTAAGATAACTTATGAAACAGTTAAGTAAAATTCTATTGTCCTTATTTTTAACTTTTGGACTTCAAACTTTTTATACACAAATTAGCAATGGAGGGTTACCCTACTCTTTTCAAAACAATCTACCTAAAGCTCAAATTCAGACTAAACAAATTGCTAAACCAGCAACTTCTCTTTTAAACAATTTACCAACTGACAAAGGAGCTTATCAAATAGGTCTTTCAACGCCTGTAAATATTAATACCAATAATGCTGGAACATGGACTACGTTAGCTAACGGTGATAAAATTTGGAGACTTAAAATTTATTCTCAAGATGCTTTAGCACTTGCTTTACATTACAGTTGTTTTTACATTCCCAATGGAGCTGAAATATTTTTATATAACAACTTAAAAAATCACATTTTAGGGAAATTTGAATCTGAAAGAAACTTTAACAATCCCATTACTCATACTCAAATGATTCAAGGAGAGACTACATGGTTAGAATATTATGCTCCTAATAATGTAACAGAAAATCCTATCATTCAAATCTCAAATGTTGTGTACATGTTTAGAGGAGTTGAAGACTTTGTAAATCCGTTTATAAAAGAAGCGTCTGGAAAAGATGACGATTTATTTTTAAAAGCAGACCCGTGTCAAATTGATGTAGCTTGTTCACCTGAAAATGTTGGTTGGGGAGAACAAATTGACGCAGCTGTTCATTATACATTTCAACAAGGTGCTGGATATTATGTGTGTTCAGCATCATTATTAAACAATACCTCTCAAGATTGCACACCATACATTTTAACAGCTTGGCATTGCGGTGAAAAAGATGCTAATAGTTCATTATCAGGTTGGACCTGGTATTGGAATTATCAAAAATCTTCTTGCCAACCCAATTCTAATGGTAGTGATCCATCAAAAGGGAATCAAACAA
The DNA here is from genome assembly GCA_029243225.1 of Flavobacteriales bacterium. GTDB lineage: Bacteria > Bacteroidota > Bacteroidia > Flavobacteriales_D > Parvicellaceae. Next base: position 37 of record JAQWSL010000070.1, on the reverse strand, counting down.
TGATTAATGGGACGGTTAGGTCATCCTCTGGAAGTGG
>JAQWSL010000050.1 GCA_029243225.1 Flavobacteriales bacterium | reverse complement strand
CCATTACAGACATATCCAGAGTAAGTAATTTCACTTGGCGAAAGAATATTATTGGTATCTAAATCTGTTCCGCTTTCAATCAATAAACCTCCGTTTGGACAATTTGGATCTCCGACATTTAACACCGTTTGCTGAGTTATAGAAGATGGTCCCTGTGGACCTGTAGAACCTGTTGCTCCAGGTGGGCCTCCGCCAGATGTTTTAGCATATAAAGCGTAAGGGACACTCATCAACTCATTGGTTGACATTATGGCGTAGTTTGTTCCACCATTTACATCCAACCCAGTTTCTATAAAATATGGTCCTAAGCTCCAATCTATTGTAGAAAAACTTCCACTTATTACAGTTCCTAAACCAATGTCTAAATTGACTAGCCCATAGGAATTAGTACTCAAACTAAACGTTTCTTGATAAACGGCATTACCATTTACACTGCCTTGAATAATGGTAAATTGAAAACCAACGGCTTGGTTTTGTAACATGCTTCCAGACGCATCTCTCACAATAGATTGATACTTAAATGCTTCAGGCGGTGACTGAGAAAAAAGGTTTGGAAATATTAAAAAAGTGCTAAATAGAAATAAGAGTATAAGTTTTTTCATAGTTAATATGATTTTTGAATTTTAAATGTTTTAAGAAGTTGGTTATCTGAAGAAATAAAGCTAATAAAATACAACCCTGTCTCATATTCATTAAAAGGAAGAGACATATTGTGGTCATTAATTTCTCGGGTAATTAAGAGCTTCCCATTAGCATCATAAAGTTCAAAACGAGAACCTTTATCAACTTCTTCAAATTGAATATTAAGTAGCTCAACAGCTGGATTAGGATAAATAGATACTTCAAAACTTATTTCAATTGTTTCTATATTTGTAATCTCAAAAACAGGTTGATGAAACCCTTGGGTAACATCATTCTTTCCATCAGTACCAGTTAAAATTACCACTTCTCCTATAGTATAATCTAAAGTTGCTACAGAATTTGAAGTTGAATTGCCTTGAGTGGCAATAACCTCTTGTGAAATAATATTGCTTATTAAAAAAGAAGAAGAAATAAATACAATCAATCTAGTCATAGTCATAGTTATAAAATAATAATTCGTTATTTCAAATTTTATAAAACAAGATTGTTAAATTAATAAAAATAAAAAGCTGTTTCGAAATAATATGCCGAATAGCTTAAAACCAACGACCATTATCAAAATAGAGGTCACCAACATAGTATTTAAAACAGTAACTACACCAATAAGTGATGAGCCAATACTTGTTAAAAGGAAATATAGTGCCCTACAGAAAAGTGAAATACTGTGATTGGCTAATCATCTAATTTGGCACTCATTCATTTATTTATCAAACAGTTTCAAAAAATTATTTCTACCTTTATTTATACTAATAGAAAAATAAATAAAAATGAAATTAAAATTAATTGTATTAAGTTTTGTATTTGCCCTAGCATTTTCATCCTGTCAAAAATGTGTTGAGTGCACCGATTGTCCTACTGGAGTTACTTTAGATCAGGCAGAGTTTTGTGAAAGTGATTTTGATTCAAAAGATGACTACAATTCGGCAGTAGCCTTAGTTGAAGCATTTGGATGTGATTGCAAATAACTAAACTGTTATTTCATATTTTAAAAAGGACTGCATTTATAACTGTGGTCCTTTTTTTAGTTTAATAGATTATTGTTTGACAATCTTAAACTTTTGAGACTTGTTTCCACATATAACTTTTAAAACATAAATTCCCCTAGGGTAATCCTTCAATGATAGAACATCTCCATTGGAAATTTGTAGCAATTTACCTGAATAATCAAAAACCTTCGTATTGGCCTGTTCGTTACAACCTTCTATATTTAAAAAAACCAGATCTTCTGTGGGGTTAGGATAAATTGTAATCTTATTATTAAATTCATTAACTGAAGCTAAACTACAATCTGGTATGAGACTGCTGCCATCCAAATCCCAATTACTATCAATTGGCACACACAAATGAGTTAACGAAGTAACTGCTACATCAGTTATTCTTGGAGTAAGACTATAATCATATTCAACAATTGAATCTAAAAGACTCCATGAAGCATTATTAATTGCACCATTATTAGAACCAAAATAATCTATCGCTGTAACTCCTACGCCTTCATTTAAATACCAATAGCCCAATAAATCATTATAAAAAGGGTGGGTATTATCAATTTTTAAACAACTCCAAGATTGAATACTAGATTGATCTAGCACACTATTCCAAACCCTAATCTCAGCTAATGAACCAGAGAAATTATATGCTTGATTAAAATCTGCGCCAAAAAACAAACCCTGCCCTGTTGAAATATCACCAATCATGGAGATGTCGGCAGAGTCAACTAAATTTCCATCTTCATACATTTTCATATATCCATCTCTATCAAAAGAAACACTTAGCGTATGCCATTGACCATCAGCAATAGTACCCCCAGTATTAATATCAACCCTGCTTAACCCATCTCCAATATTAACCTTCCATTCAGGACCAGAAGGGTACTTAAATGAAAAAACAAAGCCTTGATTTAATCCAGAGTTCCAATCTTTATTTCCAACTATCGCTACATCTCCCGCAACATTAGTTCTCACCCTGCACTCAAAGGTGAAATCTTGAGAAGGTCCAAAATCAAAAATTGAACTTGCTGGAATTTGAACAAAATCGTCATTTCCATCAAAATCTAACAAAACAGAGTCCTCTAAACAGTTGAAAACACTGTCCATTAACACCGAACTATCCTTATAAATAACTTGAGTTGGAATAGAATTCCCACTTGCAATCACAAAAACGTTTTGCTCCTGCAAACTATTACCTCCATGGGAAAAATTAAGCCCTCCATGATCCGTAGTTACTAAAATAAGCCAATCTTCATTGCTGTAATTTGGGCGTTGAATTATCGCCTGAACAATCGGAAATATGTATCCATCAACACCCTCAATAGCACTTATGTATTCTGGCGTAAGCGGTGAAAATCCATAAGAATGCCCTGCATGATCAACATCGTCAAAGTGCAAAAACATTAAATCGGGATCATTCAAAGATAAATAGCTTACGGCTTGGTCTCTAACTTCAATGTCAGAATTTACATTTAATTTAAAGTCTGCATGATTTTGAATAATCTCATCATTTATTGGGTTCCAATTGCAAATAGAAACTGTGTGCAAATTGGGATTAAAATCATTAATGTATTTAAAAACAGGTGGGTAATTAGCATAATCATTAGAGCCAAATGAATTACTTGTTACTAGATGCTTATTTGACCATACGCCACATAAAATAGCTGACCACCCAGGGCCGCTTATTGTAATGTCATCATTTAACGCGTCAGGACTATAAATTCCATTTGAAATAAGATCGTTCAAATTAGGCGTTGACGCAACCTGAAGCGCATCAGACCTGCAGCCATCAATACCTACAATTAAAACTTTTTTTTGAACCTGACCAATAAAAGAAAGCGTTACAAAAATTAAAACACTAAATACAACAAACTTTATTTCTTTCATAACAGGGGAGGTTTAAGTGGGGGTTAAACTATTTTAAGGGCAAAATAGTGGTTGGGGGTTGTCGATTACTCTACATAATTCATATAAAAACCCAATGAATAGCTCTGCTGCCAAATTTTCAACATGAGGAGTTTCAAATTGATCTACTTGGTAAACAGAAACTGTATTGGGGCTGTATATGTTTCTCATTTCAAAACTGTTTTTATTTACCCATTCATTACAATAAATAGGTGCTGTATTTAATAAAGGTTTTTTTGAGGGAGTTTTATAGAGAGAAAACGTAACGCTATTTGATCTAACAAAAGATAGCTTAGTATTTTTATGACTGTTAAATTCGAATCTTTTAGGGTTTTTAAATTCAAAATTACTTTCTTGAGCTGAAATAGCAAAAGAGGGTAAAACCATTAACATGAAAAACATTCTTTTCATACTTCTAATATACAAAATCTATTTCATTGTTTTTATTCACCTAACTATCAATAGCTCTTGTATATGTGTTTTTGAAATGAATAAAAAAATACATACTATTGCAAAAAAAACATGAAAAATTTATCTCTAATAATTCTAGTATTTATTAGCTTTTCTATATACTCTCAAAAAACAAAATCTAAAGGCTGTGGATGGTATGAATATGTGCAACCGCCTTCAAATATGGCTTTAGGTCAATTTAAATCTTATTTCGTTGAACCGGATCTTTCTTCTGAAAAAATTCAGGTAATTAAATCCAAATGTAACCTTACAGGATTGACTAAAACAAATAATGAAGTTGATGCTGATGTAGTTGTAAAAATAAGTGTTACTAGAATAGCTTTTCAACCTTATGATTACAAAAAAAATGTAAGTACTACTGAAAAAGATGGTGTTAAAACCACAACAGTTACACACACCTACACAGGTCAAGGATCCTATAATGTCCGTTATAAAATTTATTCAAGAAATAATAATGCACTTCTTTACTCAACAGATTATCAAGGTGGAAAGTCCATAAATGTTTCTAGTAGAACAAGCGCTACAGATGCATACAACAAATATAAAAGTCAAAAACAAACTGCTAAGTCTAATTATGTAAGCAGTGGTATAATTGCAATAAATAAAAAGGTAAATGATGTTCTTTGCTACTTAAATAAAAAACAAAATATTAAGGGTTTAGAAGTAAAAGCCAAAAAATTCAACTATGATGATTACAATAAAGGATTAGAAATTCTTTCTACATTTTTAAATGATCCCAATAAGGAAACTAGAACCACAGAAATAAATAATGCTATAAAATTTTGGGAAACTGAAATTCCAAATGCTGATTTAGATTCAAAAAAAGCTAGAATAAACAAAAAAGTTTTAGCTGGAGCTCATTATAATATCGGGCTTGCCAACTTCATGCTGTACAATTATGAAAAAGCAAAAGCTGCGCTTATAGAAGCTCAAAAATATGACAAGAGTGTTACAATCCATCACAAGCTTCTAATTAGAGAATGTGAGAAACAAATCCCAAGAAAAGTAAACTTAAAATAACTACTTAACTTTAAAGCTCATAGACATAAAAGTTTATGAGCTTAATTTTTATCTCTTTGTATTCATATTTGTTATTTGACGAAATATTGAATAGATTTTTGTGTTTTCATATATTCCACAAAATCTTTCTGCACCTGGTCCTGATGCCAAAACAGGAACCATTGTGCTACTATGACCTCCTGTTGAAAATATAGGTGTTAGTTTATTATAATCTCTTGTAATTGTCATAAAAGGCCCAAAACCCTGCTCTGCAGCCATTGTAAAACCACCAGTTTCGTGATCGGCAGTAACTACAACTAGAGTATTTCCTTGTTTTTCAGCAAAATCTAAAGCAGCTCCAACAGCTAAATCAAAATCAAGAACTTCCTGAATCACATATTCGCTACTATTTGCATGCCCGCCCCAATCAATCTGAGACCCTTCAATCATTAAAAAAAATGGTTCTGTTTTATTGTCAAGAAATTCAATTGCTCTAGTTGTTGCATCAGTTAAAAAATTATCTCTACCTAAATGTTTAGCTTGCATGCCGTCTGGGGAAAGCAAAAAAGCCAATTTGTCTTGATTTTTATCTGGTGGTGTTAAAACTGAATTTGTATCTACAAAAAATCCTTTTTGTTCTAATGAATCAAAATAATTTAAAGAGTCAGTTCTGTTTATAAACCAATTATATCCGCCTCCTGCAATAAAATCAACGTCACTATTAACTAAATCTTTAGCAATCTCTTGCTGCATAAGTCTGCTAGAAACATGCGAATAAAATGAAGCAGGAGTAGCGTGTGTTATTGAGGATGTTGAAACAAAACCTATGCTCCAGTCATTTTTTGCTAATTCTTCGGTTATTGTCTCAACTGCAGTAGTATCCATATCAACTCCAATAGCACCATTATATGTCTTTTTTCCTGTAGAAAAGGCAGTAGCACCAGCGGCAGAATCTGTTATTTTATGAGACCCTGAGCGTGTTTTGGATAAGCCAACAAAAGGAAATCTTGAAAAATTAGGCTCCTTCTCGCCATAAAAATAGGCGCTAGAAAGTTGAGAAAGTCCCATTCCGTCTCCAATTAAAAAAATAATGTTAACCTTTTCTGTTTGAAGCTCTTTTTTATTCTGAGGGTTTATTTGAGTTTTAACGTTACAGCTAATAAAAGTCAAGAAACATGATAAAATATAAAACTTAAGTAAGTTGTAATTCATAGGCTTAATTAATTACCTATAAACTTACTAAATTCAAACATACTATTTGGCTTTATAAAAAGATTGCTATTAATGCAATAAAAAATATTAGTGAAGTAACCGCGACAACAAGAGCTCCAACAGCAACAGAACCTAACAATATTTTTCCAACTGCTTTTAACCCTTTTAAGATAGCGCTGAAAACACCTTTTAAGACAAAAATAAAAGACCCTGATTTCCCAACTTGTTTATCTGAAGAAGTATTATTATAGTCTAATTTTTCTCTTGTTTCAGAATTATTTCTACTTTTTACTGCTTTTCTTAAAACTGTAATTTTTTTAATCTCTTTTTTACTTATGTAAATGTTACGCTTGTTATTTACTTTAATAAAATATCCTTCTTGTTCTATTTCAGTGATAACCGCAAAATATACCTTACCGTTATTGAGCTCTAATTTAACACTGTCCCCAGTTTCATAAGTTAAGTTTTCAATTTTTAGAGCTGTTTCAAATTCATTTTTTTGTTTCTCACTGTTAGTTTTCACCAATATTCTTTCAAATTTTGGGTTGCTGCGTTTAGTATTCTCCATTGTTTTAATTTGAGAACAAATAGAAACAGACCTTGGAGCGGGGGGGGTAAAATGACTCATGTTACTCTTACTTAAAAGGGGTTGCCCTTTTAAGTAAAGACTCTTATTTAATGAACAAGAAACCATAAAAATATTACAAACCATTAATACAGTAATTATCATCTTATTTTTCATGGTATAAAATTACCCTAACTAGGTTAATCAAAAAATAAGAAAAACAAAACAAAAGGATATTTAAAAAAAAACTAAAAACATCTCAAACTCCTTAAAATCAATTAATTAACTAAATCGAAAAGGAGTTTATTTATTCTTTTTAGAAGACAACAGGATTGTACTTTTTTAGTTGTTGATCAAGCAGTTTAGCATTTTCGCAAATTTTATCAAGATATAGCCAGAAAGCTGGACTGTGGTTTTTAACTTTTACATGAGCTAATTCATGTAGAATTACATAATCTATTAGTTTTTCAGGCAACCGCATTAAATGTAAGCTTAAGTTAATATTATTTAAATGAGAGCAACTACCCCATCTAGTTTTTGTATTTCTTATGGTTACTTTACCGTAATTTAGCCCATTAATTAGAGCAAGCTGAGCCAGTCTATTTGGCAAATATTCTTTGGCTTCTATTCTCCAAGTTTTTATAATCTCTTTTTTAATTTCATCTTGAATAATTGCGCCTTTAATATTGTCATTGACAGGCAAAAAAATTGAAATTGTATTCTCATACTTAACAACTTTTAATTCTTTTTCACAATGCGAAATAAAATTGATTAAATGGTGTTTTGTTGAATAACTTTCCCCAACTTCAAAAACTCTATGCTCATTCTGATGAGAGAGGCATTTTTGATTATTTTTTTTTATCCAATTTATTCTAGACAAAACAAAATTCTCTGCTGAACTATAAGAGGCAAAAAGAGGAACAGAAACCTTTACACCACCAAAAGGCTTTATTCGTATAATAATTCGTTTAGCTCTTTTACTTTTTAAAAAGGTAATCGGAATACCGTCAAAATCTTTAGAGTACAAGGCTAATTAATTGCAATTTTTCGTGTCACTACATTGTTGTCTAAAAATAACGACACTAAGTAAATTCCTTCTGAAAGTGTGGCTGTCTGAAGAGTCGATTTGTTTTCACCAGAGGCTATAGAAATGTCTTCAATATGAACACACTTACCTTCAATATTAAACACTTTAACAAAAGCTAAATCAGAATGAAATGAATTATTAAACTCTAAATAAATACTATTGTTGTTGTAAAATGCACTAAAAGATTGATTCAACACTTCCCTATTAGATTCAACAGAAAAAGGAATCCCTGTAGATTGTAAGGTAAGCTGACCCAAATAAATCTGATCGCCTCCATTTCCACTATTCGAATTAGTTACATTGTATGCATAATAAAAAGTAACATCACCTGAATCAAAAGCTGTTGGTGCTTGCCAATCAAAATTCCAGGTGTTTAAAGTTGTACCTGAAGCAGTTTGATTAATATATGTATTACCTGAACCTGTTACACTAACTGTATTTGTTGGGTCGGTAACAGTAAGAATTCCCGCATTGGTATTTCCTGGATTTTCTAAGGCTACAATTTGAAATCCATTTTTGTTTGAACCGTTATTAATAGACAAAGTCATGTTGTAGGTTAACCCTGGTGTATATTCATTGTTTTGACCAGAATGTGTTAAACTAGAAAATGCTGAACCATCATTAGCGGTTCCAGAATGGCAAGCAGTACAATTTGCTTCACCTGGAGCTCCAGTTCTTGATGCTGGCGCACCACCAGTAAAAAAATTATTTCCTTGATTGTGAACAGCAAACTCGTAACTCTTGCCTACAAATGAGTTTAAGGACAAACAACCTATTACTAACAATGATGGGAATATTAATTTTTTCATAATTTATTTATTTAATTATTTGGGGCTCCAGATTCTATCCAGCACTGAACTTCATTAATGAGCGAATCAGCGAGCTTTGAACCGTTTTGAGGCATTGCGCTAAAAGAAGGGTCGTGCTGAATAGCTTTTAAAATATCGTCTTTCACAGCAAAAACAGAAGAATAGTCGCTAAATACTGGAACTGTAGCACTATGGCAGCCGTAACAACTAGCGAGCAATATTGGTTCTACATCATTCATAAATGATACAGGATTAATTGAATCACACACATTACTAATAGGAATTATTTCAGCAGCTGCTTTATCTTTGGAGCAGCTGATAAATAATAAAGCTAAAATAACTATTAGAGTTAAATTGTATTTCATTTTTCTAAATTTACTACTTTTAAAGACGAATGAAAAATATTATTAGTTGCCCCAAGAAAAAAATTTTATCCTTTATTGCCTTTTGTTTTTGTTTTTATAGTTTTAACGCACAAGATGAATGGGATTTTGATGAGTCATCTTCTGATGATAATTTAGGTGCTACATTTAACGATACTAGAGTAGTAAATGGTCATTCAGTCGAAGTTCTAGAAGCTAAAACATTAGACCTCAGAATTTCACACCGTTTTGGTGATATTGCGGTTCCTTCAGCAGGAAGGTCGCTTTATGGCTTAGACAATTCTACAGATATTCGAATTGGGTTAGAGTATGGTATAACAGATAAATTAATGGTTGGCGCAGGTAGATCTAAAGGATTTCCTACAAGTGAGTTCTGGGATGGTTTAATAAAATATAAAATACTTTCTCAAAACAATAAAGCACCAATAAGTCTTTCTATAGCTTCTTCAATCTTTATTACTTCAAGAATTAATTCTTCCGATACAACCAGTCTTTGGTGCTTTAATTACAATACAGAAAATAAATCTCAAGCCTTTAATCATCGAATTAGTTATTTCACACAATTAATTTTGGCACATAATTTGAACAACAAATTAAGTGTTCAGCTAAGTGGTGGTTTTCTACATAGAAATTTTGTCGCTTTTTCAGATCAGAATTCAAATTTAGTAATTGGTGCAATGACAAAATTCAACGTCTATAAAAAAATAAGTTTAGTTGGTGAATACTATTACGTAATAAGGGAAAATGACATTGGATATGTAAACCCTTTAGCAATTTCTGTTGAAATTAAAACATTTGCTCATGTGTTTCAGCTGAACTTTATGAACTCCAAAGGCATTGGAGAAGGGCAGTTTTTGCCATATACATCTAGTAAATGGCTAGATGGAGAATTTAGATTTGGATTTACCATATCAAGACATTTTTAAAACTAAAAACATGAAAAAACAAATTTTACTTTTTGTAAGTGCTTTATTAATTAGCACATCAATTTTTTGCCAATCTCTAAAAATAAATAGTGAAAAAGCAGTCGTTAATTTTAATTTTATTTCTGAAAAAACTGTAGGTACGGTTTCAGGAATCAATGCCACAATAAATTTTGATGCTAGTAATTTAAGTGTTTCATCAATTGAGGGAACTGCAGCTGTAAAAACACTGTCAACTAAAAATAAAATGCGAGATAATCACTTGCAACAAGAAGACATGTTTAACGTAGAAGAATATCCTACAATGGATTTTAAAAGTAGCTTAATTAGCAAAACAGAAAAAGGGTTTACAATGAAAGGCTTGCTGAAAATTAAGGGAACAGAAAAAGAAGTGTTAATTAATTTTACTTACAGTGAAAATACTTTTATTGGAAAAACAATAATATATTCGAATGATTTTGATGTTTTCTCCAGAAAGAAAAGAGAGGACAGTAAAGTCCTTATTAAAATGACAATACCTATTATTTAGCCAACATATTGGACACGATATTAAAAATAGATTCTCTTACTAAAAAGTACCCATCGCTCTTTGCTGTAAGTCAACTTTCTCTCTCGATTGACAAAGGAAGTGTCTTTGGTCTACTTGGACCAAACGGAAGTGGCAAAACAACAACGCTAGGAATTATTTTAGGGGTTGCCTCCGCAACTTCTGGAAACTTCTCTTGGTTTGGCAAAAAAAACAGCTCAAGCGACAGGAAAAAAATTGGAGCACTTCTTGAAACACCAAATTTTTACTCTTATTTAAGTGCTAAATCAAACCTTAAAATTTCCGCCAAAATAAAAGGGATTGATTTAAAAGACATTGATAGAGTTGCTGAAATTGTTAATTTAAAAGACCGTTTAAATGATAAGTTTAAAACTTACTCTTTAGGAATGAAACAACGCCTTGCAATAGCATCTGCACTTTTAGGAAATCCTGAAGTTTTAGTTTTAGACGAGCCTACAAATGGTTTAGACCCTCAAGGCATTGCAGAGATAAGAACTGTAATTCAGAACATCTCCAAAATGGGAGTTACGATAATATTGGCTAGTCATGCTTTAGATGAAGTAGAAAAAGTTTGTAGTCATGTTTGTGTAATTAAAAAAGGCAAATCGCTTATTCAAGGTAGTGTGAGTGATGTTTTGGTGGGTGAAAACTTAATAGAAGTTGCCTGTTCTGAAATAGAAAAACTAAAAGAAATAACAACTAAATTTTCTGGCTTTAAAGCCTTGAAAGAAGAAAATCATTACTTATTAGTTACTCTTAAAGATAGCTCTTCATCTATCGAGTTTAGCAAGTATTTAATAACGAACAACATAATCATATCTCATTTTGTGAAAAGGACTAAAAGTCTTGAAGAATTTTTCCTAGAAACTACTAAAGATGCTTGATTTAATCTCAATAGAATACATAAAACTAAAAAACAATAGTTCTTTTTGGATTATTCTTGTTTTCTATATGCTTATTAGCTTTTATGTTGTTGGTAAAGCAGATTCACTTCCTGCCGGTAGTGATGTTTTTGCAAACCCTCTTCAATTTCCTATGATTTGGCTTACGAGCACCTATTGCGCAAGCTTTTTAGTCCTATTCCCTTCTATTTTAATCATTCTAAATATTGGAAATGAATTTAAATATAAAACAGCCAAGCAACATGTTATTGATGGGTTAAGTAAAACCACTTTTATTCTTTCTAAGTTTATCTCTGTTTGTCTTATTGCAACCATTATTACTATCTATGTAATACTACTTTCTTTATTTTTAGGATGGCAGTCTGGTGGTGAAATTCAAGACTTTTTTGGTGAACAATTTAGTTTTGTTACAGGATTTTATATTCAACTAATAGGTGTTCTTTCTTTTGCATTTTTAATTGCAATTCTGTTTAAAAGAACAGGGATTTCAATAGTTGTTTTTGTTGGTTACTATTTCATTGAGGTTATCTTATATTATCTAGTATTTAAAGACAGCCCAATAAGAGATTACTTACCATTAGAAGTATTCAACAGTTTAACTTTTAGTCCTATTAAAGATAATTTAGACAGCTTTTCTGGTTTATCAATTCCAGAATTTAAACTTTCACTAAACTGGTTCTCTGCTGCAATTGGAGCTATTTATATTGCAATATGTCTATCACTTTCTATTCTAATTTTCAACAGAAGGGATGTTTAAACAATAAAGTCCTTTTTTACATGAATTTAGGTTGTAAAAAAGATCCTCCACCTTTAGAAAAAAGTTCAGGGTTTCTGTACCTTAAAGTGAATTCAAACCCACCTTTAGAATGAGTCGCTGTTGCTAATTTTGATGTGTTAAAATCATAGCTTATTAACAATAAATAATCACCCAAGTCTACTCCAAAAGACGGAGCAATAGCATCTAACCACCTGTAATGAGCTCCGAATAACAACGCTGCTTCGCTAATTGTTCCTGTGTGTCTAGATTCTTCTCTTAATTTTAATCGAATTAAGCTCCCAAAAGTTATCTCTTTTTGAGGCCCTTGAAATGCCAACAAATAAGAAGGCATTAACGACATTTTAAAGTACCTAATTCCAATATTAAAGGAGCCATGTGTAATTATTTTAGGGTACAATCTGTCCTGAGTGTAAAAATTCAAATTTGGTCTATTTAAATGAAAAAATGCAGCACCTATGTTTACAATAAACATGTCGTTAGCCGCTATATTTGATTCACCCGAGGCATAATTCCAACTCGCTCCTGCACTTACATCAAAAAATGAAAAAGGCTCAAAAAGATTCATCTCTCCAGTTGATATGTTAGGATCATATCCAGACCCAACAAATTGTGATCCAGTCATTGCATTGGTCATGTCCATGTTGTACTGATTAAAAGTTGCTTGAATCCCAACCGTCATGGTCATTTGTTTGTTTAAAGAAAGTATGTTGGCTGCAGAAATATCAATTTGGGTTGAACCAAGGTTTAAGTCTCCTGCCCTGTCATTAACAACATCAATTCCTAGCCCTAAGTAACTGTTTTTCCATTTGTATTTAAAAATGGGCAGATCTACAGAAAACGCAAAGGTTTTAAATGGCGAATTAATGCTAGACCATTGATTTCGGTAATTACTAATTACTCGAAGGTCACCCTTAAAAGCACCCGCGTTTGCTGGGTTAAGTTTTAATGGAGCATTGTAAAATTGAGTAAAGTGAAGGTCTTGAGCGTTCATTAAAACAAAAGGAAATAAAAACAATATGAAATAGGTTCTTTTTATCATCTAATTAAAGTTATGTTTCCATGTTGTAATTGTTCTCTGCCATCCATATAAGTTACTTGTAATGTAAAAACAAATACTGCTGAGTTAAGAGTTGCACCTTTAAAAGTTCCATCCCATGTTTCAGACATAGAATTGCTTTGAAAAACTAATTCCCCCCATCTGTCATAAATTCTAAACTCTAACTCTTGTACACTAAAACCATATATACCTAAAAAATCATTTATTCCATCGTTGTTTGGAGAGAATAAATTAGGGACATAAACGTCACCTGAAATCTCAACATTGACTGTAATGTCATCTTCACTAATACAACCGAGAGTATCTACAACTACGAAATAAGTTGTAGTTTCTAAAGGACTTGCTACGGGGTTTGGACAATTAGTACAAGAGAGGTAATCAGCAGGTGTCCAATAATAACTTCCTCCTCCTAAAGCATTTAAAACCACAGATTCTCCAGCAAAAATAGTTGTATCGCTTCCTAGCTCTAATAAAGAAGTGGGTATCGCTACAAGATTTACAGTATCATAGTATACACCGCAATGATTACTTACTTGAACATGTGTAAGCGTATCATTGAGCTGAAAAGTGCTATTAACGGAGGCATCAATCTCTCCTGTTTCCCATGAAAAATAACCCTCTCCATCTGCAATTAGAAAAAGAGAATCTCCCTCACAACCTATGGTGTCACCAAGAATGCTCACGCCTCTTTGATCTATTACACTAACCTCCAAAGAATTGGTGCTGTTTCCACATTTATTTAATGCTTCTATTTCAATGTTAAAGACACCTAAAGAGTCCCAAAGTATGCTTATTTCGTTGTTTCCGGTATCTATTAAAGTACCTCCAATAGAAGGGTCCCAATCGTAATATGTGCCATTATAAAATTGAACCAAGTAATCTAAAGTATCTCCTATACATGAGGTGTCAGAGCCAATAATAATTGTTTGAGGGGCATCAATCACATAAACATTAAACGGATTTGAAAGGGGTCCAACACAACCAAAACTTGTTTCCTCAATTTCAATGGTATTGACACTATTAGTGGTCCAATACACTCCCAGCATTACTGGGGGATTGTTTGGGGCCATTGAGCTGCCATTAATGTAGTAATTAAATTCAGAAGAAGGGTTGTATGGCGAAACATTCATGAATATTGGATTTCCAACACACAAAAGTGTATCGTCTAACGTTGAAAATGGAAAGGCTGGTTGAATTGTATAGGGGGTTTGATTTGGACATCCAATTGATAGGTGAACAACACAACCTAGTGATTGCTCCATCTGAGAGGAGCTGTCGGCCGTAATTCTCATATAAAAAGCTCCGCCAGGAAAACCCATAGTAGTTAACCCTAAAGTAGCTAGGCTGTCGCAAGGTGGGATTGTTAGTACAAGAGTTGCAGAGGATGTGTCAATTGTAGCACCTAAACCACCTAAGTTTATTTGGGTGAAAGACATCATATCTAATACTTCTACACTAAAAGTATTTCCAGGATAGTAGTTTACAATTGAATCCCAAACATTTACATCGATAGGAATGTTAAAAACAACTCCTGAATCACCAGGGCAAGTAGAAACATCCGTACAATTATTTGTGCTTATATCACATTCTTGAATACAAAAAGGTCCCCACTCTTGACCAATAGCATTTGGATTAGACGAAAGTACTCGTAAATAATAACCACACCCAGGTGGAACCGTAGGAATCGCACCACTTACCATACCTGGAGATGGAACAAGTGATGGATCATAGGTTGTATTATCGTTTGAAGTACCAACCAAATTTGGCTGGGAAAAACTGCCTGTAGAATCTGAAAGTTGCGCGATATATACATTTCCAGGGTTATAAACTCCTGTAGACCAAAATGGGACATCAATAACACTGTTTATACACACATAATTAGAGTCTAAAGTAACAGCTGGTGGGTCTATAGTGCTAATTACATTTGGGCAATTATCAACCTCAACACAAGCACTAAGAGTGCTAACAATTACAGGGGCTGGAGAGAGTCTAGTAACTCTAAATAAATAACAAGAGCTGGGCGGAACAGAAAAAGGAATAGATAAGGACAAAAAAGATGAGGTGTTAGGGTAGTTTACATTAGAAGACCATGACGCTGTAGGTGGAGAGAAATTTCCTGCTGCATCAGACATTTCGATGCTGTACGATCCATCACACAGAGTGTCTGACAACTGAAAACCTAGAATTAAGTTATCTCCAGGGCAAACAACAGGGTCTATGTAATTAATATCAATAGTAATTGGGCTAGTAACCGAATTATAAGTTCCTACAATTTGTATGTCATCAATTCCTAAGGCAATTGAATCTGCTACAGCACTAGCATCATTTACCCACCTAAATCCAAATCTTAAATTGTCAACATTGTCAAATGCTGGACTTGAAACCTGTTCGTACTTCCATTTGCTTTTACCTTTGTATTGCGAAATTCCTGTCTGAATCCATGATCCCGAACCTGTATTGTAATACAGTTCGCCATAAGAATTTGGCCCACCTTCGCATATAAAGAAAAAAGAAAACTCAACATCAGTAATTCCTTTAGTGCATATCCCAGTAGACATTTCAACAAACTGATCAGAAACATTGGTATTGTCAAAATTACAATTTGAAACACCAGGGCTAATTAATGAATCGTAAATATGCAAATAAGAGCTGTATGGAGCAAAACTAATCTGACCTCCATAAGTACTATCTTGACTAGTAGTGTTGGGTTTAACCCCCATGCCATCATAAGAATTATTAATAATCCATTTATTGTTGCCACTATTTAATCCTACAGCACCTGAGTTAAGCTGAAAATTAAGGTTAGGCCCATTAAAATCTTCTATAAACAACTGTACAGTTGACTGTGAAAAGACATTTAAAAATGCTAAAAAAATTAATGCTAAAAATGAGGAAAATCCCTTCATATTCTAAATTTAACTAATTAAACAGTTTAATTAAAGCAATAATGAAAACTAATTTTGCGTTATATTTGAATGATTATATTATAAACGCTCACAATAGTCATATTATGAATACTGCTTTGAAAAAATTCTCCTCTTATTTTCTTGTCTCATTAGTTTTAGTTTCTACCGTTATTGCTCTCCTTGAAATATGGGTACCGGATCTCCTAGACCTTGATGGCGCTTTACAGAATTTAATGTCCTCTCTTTTAGTAATATTTCTTTCTTCATGTGTTGTTCTGTTTATTTTTTCGGTAATTCTTAAAGAAAAAAAAGAAGAATAATTGAAATTTCATAAGCTAATGAAGTTTAACAAAATTTATATTCAGCAGAATATAGCTTGTTTATTCGTTTTCATCTTTATCTTAATTATTTCAATGCTGCTATATCCTGGTGGTGCAAAATTTAATACTTCAGCAACTCATTATTTGTTTTTTGAAAACTTCATTAGCCACCTTGGGAAAGATTATACTTTTAATGGCGCAATAAACTTTTTCCCAGCAGCTTTATTTAAAATAGGTGTCTACCTCATTAGCTTTTCTTTTGCTATCCTTTTTTTGTTTCAGCCTTTGATTTTTAAAACCCATTCGCTTTCTTTTAAAATGAGTGTTTCCGCTTCCTGCCTGGCTTTATGTTCAGCTTTAGCATTTATCGGTATAGGTTATTACAGTGCTGACCCTTTCACACTGAAAATTCATCTTGCATTTGTGAAAATTTCATTTTACCTGTTTTTTATGGCTTCATTGATACAAACAATAGCCATTAAGGTTAACCCTTTATTTAATAAAAAAATGTTTCTCTATTATTTATTTTTTTCAATTAGCTTATTGGCTTATAATCTGTTAATTGAATTTGGCCCTAGGCCAAATGCGAACCTTTTATCACTTGTTATTCAAGTTTCTGCTCAAAAACTAATTGCCACATTATTTTTTATAAACTTTATTGTGCAAGGCAGGGAAACATTAAAAATAATTAAACACATAAAAGCCTTTTAATAAAGAGAGCTTCCCCTCTTAAAAAGTTTTATATAACTTTAGGGTCTTGCTAAAAGATTTTTTTAAATATCTGTATTCCATCTTTTTCTTTCTGAGTGTTGTTCAACTAAGTGCTCAAAAGAGTGTTTTAATTGTCGATCTTGAACAAAGATTATCAACTGAAAAATCTCAAGAAATACAAATAAAAATCTATCTTGACCTTTCTCATCTATACTCATCTATTGATCAAACTCTTTCTTTGGATTATGCAAAAAAAGCGCTTTTAATTACCAATGCTACAAAGTCTTTAGATGACAAAGTAAATGCGCTAACTCAAATCGGAAGAATTGAACTAAATAAAAACAATTATGACGTTGCGCTAGAAACTTTTATTAAAGCGTTAGACCTAAACAAAGAAATTTCAAATCTAGCTGGGGTTGCAAAATGTAGACTCTTAATGGGAGACGTTTACAAAAAGATTGGAGACAAAAGGTGGGCAAAAAGAGAGTACGAAAAAGCACTTCAAATAGGTATAAAAACTAAAAACTCTTATATAACAGCTTTCTCAAATTATTCTCTTGGGATTCTTGAAAAAAGTTTAGGAAACAAAAAACTAGCCATCCAACTTCTTGAGCTTTCAGATGAACAAATAAGTGAAGATGAAAACCCTAAATTACAAGCTGACATATCCAGAGGGTTAGGTCAATTATATGTTGATCTTGGTAGGCCAAATCAAGGGATTAAAGCTTTACGAAAATCATTGGATAATTACACGAAATTTGATAGCGCAGTGTATAATGGCGTCTCATTTAATCAAGCGGAGGTGAATTATGAATTAGCGAAAACTTATGAATTAATAGATGATTATGTGAATTTCCTTTTTTACATGGAAAAGAGTTTAACAATTTCAGAAAAATTAGCGCTAAAAAATTACATAAAAAAAGGGTATAAAAATTTAGCAAAAGCATATGAGCTTAATAAACAGTACAGAAAAGCATATGAATATTTACAGTATTACGCAGCAATAAAAGATGTTGGTGAGATTACATTTTTAGAATCTCAACTAGAGCTCGCTAAGAAAAACCAAAAACTAATTCTTTTTGAAGAAAAGCAAAATAGTGAAGATGAGATTAAATTCACAAGGAATCTTTTTTTCGCAGTTATTCTAATAATCTTATTGGTTTTTTCAAGCTTTTTATTATATGCATACAGACAAAAAACATCCATAAATAAAGAATTAGAAAAAGCAACTTTACAGTCCAATAAACTAAGAAAAGACAAAGAGGATTTCTTTGCCTATACAAGTCATGAAATTAGAACTCCTTTAAATGCAGTTGTTGGTCTTTCTCACTTGATGAGTGAAACAAAATTGAACGCCAAACAAAAAGATTATCTAAACATTATTAAATCAAGTGCAAACAATATTTTATTCTTAGTTAATGACATCTTAGATTTATCCAAATTTGAAAAAGGAGCAATTAAATTAGAGCAGCTACCATTTTCATTAATTAACATCTCTAATGACATTACAAAGTCAGTTGCCTTTAAAATCAAAGATAAGCCTGTTGAGATAATAAGTAAACTAAGTGTTGGAATTCCTGCAATTCTTATAGGGGATCCTATGAGGATAAATCAGATTTTATTGAATTTAGTAGACAATGCAATAAAATTTACAGAAAAAGGAAGTGTTACAATTTCTATTGAGCCAGCTGCAGATTATACTGAAACCAAAAGATTAAATTTTGCAATAAGCGATACTGGTATTGGAATAAAAAAAGAAAAGCTCGAGGCTATTTTTGACAGTTATGAACAAGCCTCCTCAAACACATCTCGGCAGTATGGAGGTACTGGTTTGGGTTTAGCCATTACAAGAGAGCTGGTTAGATTAATGGGCGGGGAAATAAATGTTTCCTCAACTCCCGAAAAAGGCAGTGTTTTTGCTTTTTCTCTTTGTTTATCTGAAAGTGAATTTCAAGAAGAATCAACTCTATCTTGGAATGAAAGTTATGATTTTAATGGTCTTTCAATTTTATTGGTAGATGATAATGAATTAAACAGGGTTGTTTTAAATGAATTAATTCAAAACATGAAACAAGAAATTAACTTGTCCTTTGCCGAAGATGGGTTAGTTGCTGTAGATATGGTGAAAGAAAATGATTTTGATTTAATCCTCATGGATTTACAAATGCCTAACATGAATGGCTTTGAAGCAACTGAATATATAAGAACAAGGCTTCCTAATAAAAAAAATGGGGTTCCTATAATTGCAATGACAGCTCATGTTTTAGATGGAGTTGCAAAAAAATGCATAGAAATTGGAATGAACGATTGTCTGTCAAAGCCAGTTAAAACAGAAATGTTATTTAAGAAAATTGCAGCGATTTTAAAGATTCCTAAAAAAATAAATACAACTACCAATAAGGAAAGTAATCCCAGGGAATCTTCAAAAGAGGAAAAGAGTGTAACTAATCTTGATTTAATCAAAAAAATAAGTAAAAACAACCCCATTAAGATCATAAAATATCTTTCTATTTATCTAGAAAATGTTCCTGCTGACTTAAAGAAACTAAACCAAAGTCTTAAAAAAGAAAATTATAATGAAGTCGCATCTATCGCTCATAAAATAAAAGGAAATGTTTCTTATTTAGGAGTTGATAGCGTTGTCAATGATTTAGTTGCCCTTGAAAAACTAAATGGAGATGTGGAAAATACAAATGAAATCACTATTATTGCTAATAGAGTAAATGATATAATCACTCAATCTATTGATGAGTTGAAAGATTATGTGAAAGAATATAAAAAATGAAGATGAAATGTTTAATAGTTGATGATGATGATTTATCTAGAGGAATTCTGGAAGATTTAATTCATGACACTGATTCATTAGATTTAGTAGCGTCTTGTGGTGACCCAATAAAAGCATTTAATATTCTTAAAGATAGCGACATAGACTTGTTGTTTTTAGACATAGAAATGCCCAAAATGGACGGTATTTCTATGCTTAAATCACTTAATCCACTTCCACAAGTTATTCTTGTTACGTCTCACGATAAATATGCTGTGGAATCATATGAATATGATGTTACCGACTTTGTTAAGAAACCCATCTCTACTGCTCGATTTTTAAAAGCAATAGAAAAAGCTAGTAAAAGACTAACTAAAGAATCATCTCATTTTACTACTAAAGGTGAAACTATTTTTATTAAATCTGATTCAAAACTCGTACAAATAAGTACAAATCAAATTTATTGGATTGAAGCTTTGGGAAACTACATGAGGGTTATCACTGAAGAGGGGAAGTACACTATTTTAAGCACAATGAAAGATGTTGCCGCTAAATTACCTTCAGATGACTTTGTTAGAGTTCATCGCTCCTTTATTGTTCGGTTAGATAAAATTGAATCAATTGAAGATAACTACATTGTAATTAATGAGAACCAAATAAACATAGGTAAAGCATATAAAGAAGGGTTAAGTAAAAAGCTTAATTTGCTTTAATCTTATCTTTTGGTCTAAATCCAGATCCTAAATCATCTCCCCTAAATTCAAATTCTTTTAAATCTCCTGGAAGAGCCACACATGGAATCATTGTATTCCAACAACAAAAATTTAAACTTATAGGAACTCTAACTATCATATTTGAGTTTTCATAGGCTTTAGTTTTTATTTTATAATAGGGATATTGGTTTATTCCAATTGTCTTAATATGAGTATAATTTTTTAATCCTATCCAAGTCGAAAAAACTATTATGCCTAAAAACAAAATTTTTCTAATATAATAACTAAGGCCCGTCTTAAAAAACCCTCTAATTAAAATGTTAACAAAACAAATTATACTTAAAAGGAAGAAAAAACATCCAAAACGATAACTTGGAGAGAAAATGACAACATAAATAATTCCAAAAAAGTAAATGCCCCACAATACAACATCTGTAAAAACAATGGTAAATTTCTTTTTAAAACCTAAAAATACAGGGGCAAATAGAGCTGTAAAACAGGCTAAAATTGACATAAAAAATTCAATTTTATAACCGCTTGATTTACTAGATTTATTTCGTTTTAAAATGTTATCAACTTTCTGGTTAAAATCGAGATTAATGTATTGCTTATTTACTCTTTCTTCCCATTCTAACATTGAAAGACTTTTATTATTACTGTTTTTTTTTGGAAACTCCTTTTCGAAAGGCATAATTGCCCAACTTTTTATAAAGTTTTTTTGAATGTCCACCCTCTCATTTGGGATTTTCCAGTCAACATTAAAAATATCTATTGAAGATAATGGATAGACTAAATAACCTGTCAGTATAACATTTCTAGTAATCCAAGGAGTGAGAATAAGAATTAATAATGCAAAAAAAATAAGTTTTACTTTTCTTCTAGTTTTTTTGATGTTTTTAATTGTTAAGAAAGCAGAAATAATAACAATTGGTAAGACAGATAGTTTAATTGTTAATACAATTATCGTAAACAAAAAAATTAAAATATTTTTTAGTTTCAAATCAAACCTATTTTGATTTAATTGAATAAAAATTAAAATGATATAAGTACAAAAAACATAAGCAGGGAGGTCTGTCCCACAAGAAGAAACGAAATGATAAAAAGTAAATAAGAAAAAAACTAAAATAGCACCTGCAAAAAAACAGTTCTCTTTTTTTTCGAAAATAAGGTATGTAAGTCTAGTTATTAGCAATAAAAACAGATAGGGATTTATTAAGTGAAATGGTTCTATACCTAAAAATGAAAAGCTGAAAAAAGCTGAAACTAAATAAATACTTTGATTATAACCAAAAACAGGGTTTATGTTTCCTAAACCTGGAACAACTTTAAATTTTTCAATCCATTGAATAATCTGAGCATGATAATATGCTGTGTCTGGGTCATCAATTGGAATAACTGCATAAAACAAGCCAATCATAAAGATTAAAAAATATATACCTTTTAGAAATTTATTCTTATTAACTAGAAGTAATATATAATTAATAAAAATAGCTTTTAATTGCATTCTAAATTTTAAGGCAATTATTACGGCTGACATCAAAATTATGAAATGAACCTCAACTCCAACATTAATAAATAAAGAAAAAAATGAAAGAAGTATTATCAGTAAACAAATTCCAGCCAAAGAGACAATATCACACCCCTCATTTATAATATTATATTCCCTTTTTAATAAAAAGCTAATCACTTTAATAAAGGCAAATCCATAAATAAATGAAATTATAAAGATATATCCCCAAATTAAAAAAGAAAGAAGCATAACAAAAATTGTCTTTTATTACTTACTAAATAAATTATATTTTAAAATACAAAAGATGGCTCTAAAACCATCTCTCCAACCAATTTTTTTACCCTCCTCATAAGTTCTGCCATAATAGGAAATTCCTACTTCGTAAATTCTAATTTTAGAAACTCTTGA